>DASYJT010000327.1:0-10177 GCA_035996165.1 Acidimicrobiia bacterium | reverse complement strand
CGGCGTCGTCGTGCTCGGGGAGCAGGCGCACGGCCTCGGTTGCGATTCGCCAGGCAGCGATGCGCGATTCGACTCGACGGTCGGAACAGCCCACTTCCGGTGGTGGCCGCTCGGCGTCGAATGCGTCTACACGCGCGCCGCGAACGGTGTTGACCGACGAAGTGAGCCAGGTCCCATTCCGAGTGCCTGGGCGCTGTTCAGCGTTGTGCTCAGCATCGCGGTCGTCGGTTCGTTCCGCGCGACGCGCCGCGGGAGCGAGCCGGGGCAACTGGGGCATGATCTTCGGGTGAAGCCGGGAAGTCGCAAGAGGCAACGCAACCGACGCAAGGGTGCGCCGCCGCCCGAGGACCTCATGTACCCGTCGATCGAGGGGCCGATCATCTACACGATTGCATCGGGAGTTGCATCGTGGTTTCGCAAGCGTCGAAGACGGCGGCGGCTCTAGTCGTTCGCATACCGAACTGCCGGTCGGTACGCGCCACGCGAAAGCCGATCGGGCAACATGCGTGCGCCGGCGAGGCGCTGCGTGCGAGTGTGGATCACTGTGAACGAGGCCCGACTGCTACTTACCTGCGGGTTGCCCGGGGCAGGTAAGACGACAATCGCAAGACAGCTGGCTGCGGACCGGAGCGCTTTGCGCCTCACGCAAGATGAGTGGCTCATCGCCCTCGGTTCCAGCCCCTGGGACACTCCGACCCGGGAGAAGCTCGACCACGAGCTCTGGCGTCTCGCACAAGATGTCCTGCGCCTCGGCTTGAGCGTCGTCCTCGATTTCGGGCTCTGGGCGCGGATCGAACGTGACGAGATGCGATCCGCCGCTCGCGGCCTTGGTGTCGGTGTCGAACTGCACTACCTCGACGTGCGGGCCGACGAACTCTGGCGGCGTATCCAAGCGAGGAACTCCGAGCCGCCGTGGAACAGCTATCCGATTGGCCGCGCCGATTTCGACGAGTGGCTACGCATCTTTCAGGCTCCCGATGCTGCCGAGCTGGCGTTGTTCGATCCGCCGCCGGATTGAAGCTGAACCGATGGCATGAGGACCGAAACCTCGTCCGAGTCGCCGCCTTCGCGAACGACCGTCAAGGGCAAGTGTTCGCCGACCAGCTTCGGGATCGACGGCGAGCCGAGCACGCCATAACGAAGGTCTTGAGCTCGCGTTGTCGAGACGTCGCGCGGCCTGAGGCGCGACGCGCACTACGCCGTTCCTTGTCGATGGCACGTTCACCGGCGGAGTGTCGCGAGTAGGCGCTGACAATTCTTGTTGCAGTGGCGCGACGACTATTGTTCCGCGCTCACGCCATGGAAGGCGTCGCGATGATTGTTCGGCGTGACGCGACATCGAGTGTTGTTCGCGGTAGCGACGGGTAAGCCATCACTCACCGGCAGTTCGGCGATTCGTTCCCAAGGAAGGGCTGAACGCATGCCCAATGCAACTTCTCGATTTACCGCGCCCCTTCGCGCCCCGGCGATCGTGTTCGCAATCGCGCTTACCGTCGGCCTGAGCGTTGTCGCAGTGCGAGCGGGTGCCGACGTCACTCAGACGATCGCGGCGGGCACGTCGGCGAAGAACTTGCCGACGGAGTCGACGTGGGCCGGCGCGCAGAATCCGCCGTATGTGTGTTGTTGGAATGCGCAGGGCCAGTATGTGACCTTCGCGTTCACGACGACAGCCGGGACGGCGTCCTTCGGGTTGCGTTACAGCGCGGGGAACGGTGCGGCCGGGCGCAAGATCGAGCTCGACGGAGTTGTCATCGCGGCGAATCAGGTGTTTCCGGCGACCGCCAACTGGAGTACGTGGACGACGGTCACGTTGAGTCGCTCGGTGACGGCTGCGAGTCACACGTTGAAGGTGTGGTTCGACGCGGCGGCCGGGTCGAACCAATACATCAACCTCGACAACCTCTCGATCACGACCAGCACGACACCGACGACCACGACCTCTCCGACGACCACGACGCATCCGACGACCACGGTGGCGACGACCACAACCCCGACCACGAGCGCACCACCGACGACTCAGAAGTTCGCGGCGGGCACGTCGGCGAAGAACTTGCCGACGGAGTCGACGTGGGCCGGCGCGCAGAATCCGCCGTATGTGTGTTGTTGGAATGCGCAGGGTCAGTACGTGACCTTCGCGTTCACGACGACGGCCGGGACGGCGTCCTTCGGGTTGCGTTACAGCGCGGGGAACGGTGCGGCCGGGCGCAAGATCGAGCTCGACGGAGTTGTCATCGCGGCGAATCAGGTGCTTCCGGCGACCGCCAACTGGAGTACGTGGACGACGGTGACGTTGAGTCGCTCGGTGACGGCTGCGAGTCACACGTTGAAGGTGTGGTTCGACGCGGCGGCTGGGTCGAACCAATACATCAACCTCGACAACCTCACGGTCACCACCGGCGCGGCGGCCACTCCGACGACAACGTCCACCGCTCCGGCGGGCAATCGGGTTGCCGTCAGTGTTGGTTATGTCGACGGCGCGACAGGTCTCAATCCGTGGCAGGGTTCGGCGAACACCACATACATCGGCGGCCCGGCGCAGTGTTGCGCAACGCACGGTCCGAACAACGGCGCCAACACGTACGACAGTGGCGCGATCGAGATCGCGAATCCGAGCACGGCAACGGTGACGGTGAACGCCGTCACCGTCGACTTCGGCGGAGGGTCTACGCCGTCTCACTTCGACCTTTGGGGTGGAGGCACGGCCGGAAGGCTCCCGCTCGCATTGGCGCCCGGCCGCAACATCGTGTTGTCCGGCACCGGCTTCAACTTCGACACGTCGGATCTCAACGGCGAGGCATGTAACCGGAACAGTCGTGTGGTGCCGGTCGTCCACGTGACCGTCAACGGCGTGACAACCGACTACCAAGATTCGCGACAGATTCTGAACACCGCCGGTGTCGACCTGGCGACGTGCCCGGGTAACACGACCGAGCAGGTCCCGTTCACCCAGATCAACCCCGGTGCGCAGCCGGCAGCAGTCGCGGTGAATGCAATGCCGCCCGCGGTTGTCGGCACTCCGATGCTGAGCAGGGTCCTGAGCGGACTTCCCGGCGCGTGGCGCGCGAGCCCGCCGCCCGCGATCGCCCTGCAGTGGTTGCGATGCAGCAACACCGGAGCGACCTGTGCGCTGATCGCGGGGGCAACCGCCGAGCGGTACGTCCCCATTGCTGCCGACGTCGGATCGACGCTTCGGCTCCGCGTGAACGCGTCGAACGTGTCCGGCGCCGCCACTATGGACTCGGCGCCGACGCCGGTCATCCAGACCGGTCCGAACCGTCACCAGTTCGGCGATACCAGCACCGGTCAGACGGCGTACTTCTTCAGTAGCGGGGTCGCGAACGAGTCGGGATCGTTCTTCACGGCCGGCGAGAACGGGACGACGACGAACTTCGAGTTCTATGCACGCGGCGCCGGGAACGCGCAGACCTTCACTCCGAAGGTCTATGCCGCGGCCAACGGGGTACGGGGCGCGTTGATCGCAACCGGGGCCGCGGTGTCGGTCCCGCGTGGTGCAAGTGCGCGCTGGTACGTGTCGACGTTGCCCAACGTTCGCCTCGCGGCGGGCAATCAGTACCTCCTCTCGCTCGCAGCGGGCGGCGCGTTCAACGGCACCTACGTGGGCGCGGAGAACAACGGTCAGCTGAGCGTCTTCGTCGACCATCTGCCCGGCTGACCCGCCGCCGTAACGCGACCGCGGATTCGTGCCTGCGGCGATCCCGCAGGAGGGCTACGGCGACGCCGAGAAACCTTGCGGCGAGCCGCCGTATCCAGCGCCCGGCTTTCTCCGTACGTTCACGGATTCATCCTCGCGTCGCCGTGATACCACGATTTTGCGCGCAACAAACTCGGAGGTACCTACGCAATCGAATTCGGCGCCGCGGTCAAGCCGCGTGGAGATCGCGCTCGTCGACGATCACAACATGACGCGAGAGGGCTTGTGCGCGCTCATCGAGCGCCAGCCCGATCTCGTCGTCGTTGGACAGGCCGCGAGCGTTCGCGGCGCCGTCGCGTTGTCGATCACGCCGAGCGCCATCGTCACCGAGGTGGACCTGCCCGACGCAAAGCACGGTGACGTGATCACGCGGCTTCGTGAGCGTTTCTCTCAGACACCGATCTTGGTCCTCACGTCGGATTCCCATCCGTCGAAGGTGCAATCGGTGCTCGCCGCGGGAGCGAACGGCTACCTGCTCAAGACCGCGTCGAGCACCGATCTGCTCGCAGGAATTCGTGCCGTCGCGGCCGGTGAGTCGTATCTCCAGCCCGCCTTGGGCGTTGAGCTTGCCCGGTGGCACCGGCCCCGCGACACGACCTCCGGACTCTCGCAGACGGAGCAGCAGATCCTGCGGTGGATCGCGCTCGGTCACACCAATCCCGAGATCGCGCGCCTCTGTCACGTGAGCCTGCGCACGGTCGAAGCGCATCGAGCCCGCATCCAACAAAAGCTCGGTCGCCGTACCCGCGCCGAGTTGGTCGAATACGTGCGCGAGATGGGTCTCGTCGATTTCGATTCGTCTCCGTGAAGAGGCCCTGCACTAGTCGCCCTGCGATTTGGGAAGGCTGTACCGGTGTCGACGTCGCGCCTCCAAGATTGGTTCCTGACCGTCTCGGAGCGGGGTAATCCCACCACCGCGATCGACCGGCGACGCGGTAACGGGCGGGCCTGGACCGAGGGGAACTACGTCGAGGTCCTCGTCGACGGCGCCGAATACTTCCGGCACTTGCACGCCGCGCTGACGTGCCTGGGGCCGGGAGACGCCGTCGAGCTCACCGACTGGCAGGGCGACGGCGACGAGATGCTCGTCGGACCGGGAACCGAGATCGGTCGTGTGCTGGCCGACGCGGCGCGACGCGGTGTCGACGTGCGCGGCTTGCTGTGGAGGTCGCATCCTCGCCAGGCGCACTTTGCCGAACAGGACAACGCGAGCATGGCGAAGACGATCGACACCGCGGGCGGCGAGGTCGTGCTCGACGAACGGGTTCGGATCGGTGGCAGCCACCATCAGAAGCTGGTCGTCCTTCGGACTCGGAGCGGCGCGCTTCCCGACGTCGCCTTCGCAGGCGGTATCGACCTCTGTCACGGACGGCGTGACGACGCGCAACACAACGGTGACTGCCAGCCGGTCGAGCTCGACGAGCGCTTCGGCTCGCGGCCTCCGTGGCACGACGTCCAACTCGAAGTGCGCGGACCTGCCGTCGACGACCTCGAGCACACCTTTCGCGAGCGCTGGCAAGATCCCACGCCGCTCGATCACAACAATCCCCTACGGATTGCGCTGCGCCGGTTCACGCGTCAACCGCGCCATCCCAATCCTTTGCCCGATGACGCCGACGACCGCAACCAACCGATTGCAGGTACGCACGCCGTGCAGGTGATCCGCACGTATCCCGCGAAACGATCGCCCTATCCGTTCGCGCCCGAGGGCGAACGGAGCATCGCACGGGCGTATCTCAAAGCTTTTCGCCGGGCGCGCCGGCTCGTCTACCTCGAGGACCAGTACCTCTGGTCGATCCACGCGGCGCACGCGCTCGCCGACGGGCTGCGACGAACGCGTGAACTGCATGTCGTCGCCGTCGTGCCCCGCTTCCCCGACCGGGCGGGCCGCGCGACCGGCGCCGCGAACCGCATCGGGCGCGAGCGCGTGACCGACATCCTGCGGCGCGCGGGCGGCGACCGGGTCGCGATCTACGACCTCGAGAACGAGGCCGGAACTCCGGTCTACGTTCACGCCAAGGTGTGCGTGATCGACGACGTCTTGTTGGTGGCCGGTTCCGACAACTTGAACCGACGCTCGTGGACGCACGACTCGGAGCTCTCGTGTTCGGTGATCGACGAGCGGCTCGACGAGCGCGAGCCACGGGATCCCGGTGGGCTCGGCGACGGCGCCCGCCGCCTCGCTCGCGACACTCGGCTCCGGCTGTGGCGCGAACATCTCGGTCGGCGCGACACCGACGACGATGTCGATCTGCTGGATCCCACCGGCGGATACCGGGCCCTCGAGGCGGCGGCCGACGCGCTCGACAGGTGGCATGCCGGCGGACGCGTGGGACCGCGGCCGCCCGGGCATCTCCGTCGTCACCAGCCCGAACGCGTGGGTCGCTGGGCGCGCGGGCCCGCGCTCGTGCTGCATCGTTACCTGCTCGACCCCGACGGACGACCGCGGTCGCTTCGCCGCTCGGATTCGTTCTAGTCGGACAGTCGGAGCAACCGCGACGGGTCGTGATCAGACGCCGGCGGCGGTCACGACGGCGTCGGTGAGGAATCCCGCGATCAATCCGAAGAGCAGGCCGTAGGTGAACAGGTCCATGCGGCGGTGCTTGGCGGCGATGGCCGTGAGCTGTACGACGACATAGAGGATCGAGCCCGCGGCCAAAGCCAAGAACACGACCGACAGCGCTTCGGAGGTGAACGCGTGCCCGACGGCCGTGCCGATGAAGGTCGGCGCGCCGCCGATGGCGCCCATCGAGAGCAGGAAGCCCCAACTCGGAAGCTCGCGCCGGCCGTCGGCGTCCTGTTCCGCGGCCAAGGGCGCGACTATGCCGAATCCTTCGGTGGCGTTGTGCAGCGCGAACCCGATGACGAGCAACGTCGCGAGCGCGAGCTCGCTGTTCGCCGCGGCCTGGCCGATCGCGAGTCCTTCGGCGAAATTGTGCAGCCCGATCCCGACCGCGATGAGCAGCGCGAGCTGTCGTGCCGGCGACCACGTGGCGAGGCCGCGGCGCGGGGGAGCGTGGGTGATGGTTGCCGTCGCGGTCCCGGAGCCGAATTCAATCGGGCCGGTCGGGTCGATCGGGCCGATCGGGTCGAGGAGTGCAGCGGGTTTCCCGATCGCTTGGTCCATCCATCGTTCGTACGCGACGAGCGCGAGCATGCCGACCGCGAGGCCGCCGGCGAGGAGTGCGCCATACCCGGAGGCACTCGCCAGACCGCCGTTTCCCTCGTGGAAGCTGGTGAGACCGGCGTCGATCGGCGCCCACGCGGCGGAGAGCACGTCCCAGAGCAAGAAGACGAGGATCCCGACCGCGACTGCGTTCAGCATGATCCGCAGCCTCGGCACCGGGCGTCGGAGTCGGCCGATCGGGAGCCCGAGCAGGATCGTCGCTCCGGCGATCAGGCCCAGCAGCAGCGTCTTTTCGAGACTCACGGCTCCTCCGGCGAACTAAGGGTGACCTTACCTTAGTTGACCTTCGGCGTATTCGCCAGATCCCTTGAACCCTTCGCGGCGCTCGCCCGCCCGTAGGCGCGGACCGCGATTGCGGCGACGGCCAGGCATGCGAGGCCGAACAGCGCCCCGACGATCACGTCGGTCGGATGGTGCAGGCCGCGGTAGACGCGCCCGAACCCGACGAGAGTCGCGACGACTGCCCCCAAGAGGGAGGTCGCGAGGCGGAGGATCCTGTTCCTCGTGCAACAGGTGACGATCAGCGCGATGCCGACGAACAACACGGTCGCGGCGGCGGTGTGTCCCGAAGGAAAGCTCGAGGTCGCCGGCGTCGAGTTCATGCGCGGAACCGCGGGCCGGTCGCGCGCCACGGCGAAGGTCACCGGCAGAAACACCGTGATCTCGAGCACTAGGGCGGTGACGAGGAACGCCGCCTCGCGGAATCGGTGCCGCAGCGCCAGGAGCCCGGCGACGATCGCGGCCGTGACGATCACCGGTGTGGTGTTGAACGCCGCGGTCGCGAACTTGGTGATGTCGTTCCACGTGCCGGTGCGATGGCGGGCGAAGTACTCGTTGACGTGTTCGTCCCAGCGGCCGACCGTGCTCGCCAACGTGTGGGTCAGAAGAAATCCGATGCCGAGCATGACTACCGTGAGGACGGCATAACCGATCGCGAACGTGACTGCGGCCGAGCGGATCGGATGCGTCTCGGCCCGACCCGTCGTCTTCGCATCCGGAGCTGGTTCCAGCAGCGACGTGGTCGGAGCGGGGTTCGGACTCGGTGCGTGCGTGGTTGTTGCCATGGTCCAGTGGTTTTCCCCGGCAAGCCCTTGGGCAACACCTATTGGAGGAAAGGAGCGCGTGTGGCGGTGATCGTGGTTGTCCTATGTGCGGCGCTGGTCGGCGCGGTCGTAGTCGCGCTCCTTTCGTTGCGATTGCCCAACTTCGACCCCGCCGCGCCCCGGGCCTCGGCCAAGACGATCACCAAAGAGGTCGCCGACCATGCCGGCGCGCGCACTCTCCTCAGGTCGCGTCTCGACGCGGAAACCCTCACCGGACTCGCGCTCACCATCGGTCTGGCGATCGTGTTGTTGGGAGTCGTTGCCGCGGGCGCTCTCCTCGTCATGGTGCAACACAACGCGGGGCTGGCCCGCTACGACCTCAGCGCCGCGCGGTGGGGTGCATCGCACGCGACGAGTGGCTCTACTCGGTTCTTGAAGGATGTGAGCTTTCTGGGAGGTACGGAGGCGATGATCCTGTTTACGGTCATCGCCGCCGTCGTCGAATATCTGCGCACGCGCAAGTGGGCCGTCGTGTCGTTTCTCTCAGTGGTCATCATCGGTGAAGTCATCCTGCAGAACGTCACGAAGGTGATCGTCAATCGCGACCGTCCCAACATCCACCGACTCACCGGCTTCTCCAGTTCCTCGTTCCCCTCGGGGCACGCGATGACCGCGGCGGCGGTCTTCGCCGCGATCGCACTGCTCGTCGGTCGCGGTCGGTCGCCCCGCACGAAGGCGGTGCTCGCCGGCGCCGCGGCCGGGATCGCCGTCGCGGTCGCGACGACGCGCGTATTCCTCGGCGTGCACTGGCTGACGGACGTGATCGCCGGCCTGGCAATGGGATGGGCGTGGTTCGCCATCTGTTCGATCGCGTTCGGCGGTCGGGTGTTGTCGTTCGGCCAACCGGTCGTGATCGCGGAAGCCGAGTCGGTCAGAACAAGCGTTTGATCGGGGCGACCACGGCTTCGCCCACTCGTTGCAACGGCGACCGATGGCGCCAACGACCCGGTTCGAGCAGCACACTCTTCTCGAGGTCTTCGTCGAAATGTCGGTCGAGGGTCGCCACCAGGTCGCGATCGATCGCGACGACGTTGATCTCCTCGTCGAGGTTCGTCGAACGTGCGTTGAGATTCGCCGAACCGATCTCGGCGAGCACGCCGTCGACCGTCAGGATCTTGGCGTGGAGCATCGACGGCTGGTACGTCCAGATCTTGACGCCACCGTCGAGCAGTTTCTCGTAAGCCGCCTCGCCCGCGAGTTGCACGAACCGCTTGTCGGCGTGCGGACCCGGAACGAGCATCTCGACCACTACGCCGCGCTGCACCGCCGCACACATCCGTTCGACGATCTCAGCGTCGGGAACGAAGTACGCGGTCGTGATCCGCAGCCGTTCCCGTGCGATCTGGCAGAGGGTGCGGAAGAGCGTGAAGACATCGCTGTGCCCGACCTCGGATGCGCCGCGCACGCATTGCGCGAGCGCCGATCCCGGCTTGGGCTGATCCGGGAACCTGTCGATCGCCTCGTCGAACAAGGTGGAGTCGGTCTCCGACCAATTGTCCAAGAAGGCGGCGCGCAGGCCGTCGACGACGGGTCCGCGCAGGCGGAAATGTGTGTCCCGCCATTCCGACGGATTGCGGGCGTCGCCGAGCCACACGTCGGCGATGCCGACGCCTCCTACGAATCCGACCGCCTCGTCGACCACGAGAACCTTCCGATGGGTGCGGTGGTTCACCTCGTTCGGGTGAAACCGCCGCAGAGGCCGGAACCAGCGCACGAGGACGCCCGCTTCCTGCATCTCGGTGACGAGCGAGTGTTCGATCGGTTTCGCGCCGAAGGCGTCGAGCAGTACACGGACGCGAACTCCGTTCCGCGCGCGCTCGGCGAGCCGGCGGGCGAACTCGCGGCCGATCGTGCCCTCCCAGTACACGAACGTCAGGAAGTCGATCGTCGACTGTGCATTCTCGAGCGCTTCGAGCATCGCGGGAAAGATCTCGTCGCCGTTGCGCAAGACGTCGATGCGGTTGCCTTCCGTCGCCGGAACACCGATGACTCCCTCGACGACGCGCCGGAACCGGTCTTCGCCTCCGGAATTCGGGTTCGGGCTCGGGCCGGCGCCGGCCTGTGCCGTTCGGTCGGTGACAGTCATCGCGCAGCCCCCGTAAGTGTCGAAGTCTCGGACCCCATTGGAGCAGCGGGTTCGGAATGCTCGACCTTTTCGGGGTCCTGGGGTTGCTG
>DASYJT010000326.1:0-4445 GCA_035996165.1 Acidimicrobiia bacterium | reverse complement strand
GGCAGGTTCGCGCGTACGAGTTGGCCCAGTTGATTGGCCTTGCCTTCGAGGCTGAGGACGTCGCCCTGCACCTTCTCGTAGTGCTCGAGCTGCACCTGGAAGAGCTTGACCATCTCGATCGCGGGACCCGCCGCGCCGGCGATGGAGACGCCGGAGAAGTCGTCGGCCGGGAAGACCTTTTGGATTCTCCGGCTGGCGATCATGTAGCCCGCGGTGGCGCGGCGGTCGCCCGCCATGATCACGCCGTCGCCGAAACGGATGGCGACGACCGTCGTGCCGTGCGGGATGTCGAGTGTCGACGCCTTGTCGATTCCCGCGCCCGGAAGCTGGTGCGGTGCGAGCCGTCGGAGCACGTCGGCGAACGACGGACCGGGGTCGACGAGGGGGCCGAAAAGCGGTAGCGAGCTGGATTCGGACATCGGCGCGGGAGCCTACCGCCGCCTCTCAGCCCGTCAGCGCACCAACCCGCACCGTTCGCGGCGGCGATGCGATCGGCGACAGTTACGCAGCTCGTGCGTAACCCGTTATTCGCCGCCCTTCTGAACGTATGACCTGACGAATTCCTCGGCGTTGTCTTCCAGCACGGAGTCGATTTCATCGAGCAGATCGTCGATGTCTTCCTTCAACTTCTCGCCGCGCTCGGACGACGCTGCAACCTCTTCGTCGACGACTTCTTCCCGCTTTTCCGGTGCGGGTTTCTGTTTGCGTTCCCGTTCGGCCATGACCCAGTTCCTCCTGCGTCGCCTCAGCTCGCCGTCAGTCGCTCGACGAGTTGCCGGGGAGTCGATACCTGATCGAAGAGCTCGGCGACGTGCTCCTTGCTACCACGCGTGGGCTCCATCATTGGGATCCTCCGCAGTGGGTCGATTCCGACGTCGAGCACGAGGCTGTCCCAGTTGGCGGCCACGACCGAATCGGCCCAGCGGGCGAGACACGTGCCCCGGAAATATGCGCGGGTCGACTCGGGCGGATCCGACATGGCGGTGATCACCGCTTGCTCGTCGAGCAGACGCTCGATCCTGCCCGCGCGCACGAGTTTCTCGTAGAGCGAACGCCCCGGACGCACATCGTGGTATTGCACCGAGAGCAGCTCGAGCTTCGGGTCGTTCCAACGGAGATCGTCCCGATCCGCGTACGCGCGCAGCAGCTCCAACTTGGTGACCCAGTCGAGCTGGCCGTCGAGCGAAGTGGGATCTGACTCGAGCGCGCCGAGCACGGCTTCCCACCGGTCGAGCACCTGGTTGCCGATCGCCTCGGGCCCACAGCATTCGAGGCCGGACTCGTCGGCGTACTTGCGGGCGATCCGCAGGAATTCCCACTGGAGCTCGATCGACGTGCAGCGACCGAGCGACGAGCAGTCGACGGTCGCCTGCAACGTCGGGTCGTGCGACACGGAACGGATCGCGGCGACCGGAGTCGAGATCGACAGGTCCTTGTCGACGAAGCCGTCTTCGATCATCGCGAGGACGATCGCAGTGGTGCCGATCTTGAGGAATGTCGCGACCTCGCACAGGTTCGCGTCGCCGACGATCACGTGGAGCCGGCGGTACTTCTGCGGATCGGCGTGCGGCTCGTCGCGCGTGTTCACGATCGGGCGCTTCAGGGTGGTCTCGAGCCCGACCTCCTCTTCGAAGAAGTCGGAGCGCTGGCTGATCTGGTAGTCGCACGCGTCGGCGCCGTTCTCGGAGCCGACCTTCCCCGCGCCCGTGAACACCTGCCGGGTGACGAACCACGGGATGAGGTTGCGTACCAGCGCGGCGAACGGCACGTTGCGATCGACGAGGTAGTTCTCGTGGCATCCGTAGGAGTTGCCCTTGCCGTCGCTGTTGTTCTTGTAGACGACGATCTCCTGCCCCGCGGGCAACAGGCGCCGGGCGGCTTCCATCGAGCGGGCGAGGATGCGCTCCCCCGCCTTGTCGAACAGCGTGGCCTCGAGCGGGTCCGCACACTCCGCGGTGGAGTACTCCGGATGCGCGTGGTCGACGTAGTAGCGCGCGCCGTTCGTGAGCACCGCGTTGACGAGATGGGTTTCGATCTCCGGCGGTTGCGCGCTGTCGCGCGCGAAGCCGCGTGCGTCGCGGCCCGGTGACTCGTCTTCGAAGTCCCAGCCGATCCGCTTCTGTTCGACGTAGCCGTTGATCAACAGGCTCGACGCGACCACCGGATTGGGTTCGGGCGCGCCGCGCAGCGCAACGCCGTATTCGGTCTCGATACCGACGATCTTCGGCACGGCCACTAGGTCATCCTACCGGCGCGTCGAACCGCCTAGCGCGGCCGATCAGAGGTACTGACCGGTCGTGACACGCTCGATCTGACGGCCACCTTTGTCCCGGTCGCCCTCGTTGACGATCGTGCGCACGTACACGATGCGCTCGCCCTTCTTGCCCGAGATCTTCGCCCAGTCGTCGGGGTTCGTCGTGTTCGGCAGGTCTTCGTGCTCGCGGAATTCCTGCTTGATCGACTCGAGCAGATCGTCGGTGCAAATACCACGGTCGCCGCCGGCGATGGTGCGCTTGATCGACAACTTCTTCGCGCGCCGCACGATGTTCTCGATCATGGCGCCCGAGGAGAAGTCCTTGAAGTAGAGCGTCTCCTTGTCGCCGTTCTGGTACGTCACCTCGAGGAACTTGTTCTCGTCGCCGAGTGAGTACATCGCGTCGACCGCGGAGTCGATCATGGCCCGCACCGCGTTCTCCGGGTCGGGGCCCGCGTTCTTCAGCTCGCGTTCGGCGAGCGGGAGGCTGGTGGTGAGGTACTGCGTGAAGATCTGCTTCGCGCTGTCGACGTCGGGGCGCTCGATCTTGATCTTCACGTCGAGGCGGCCCGGACGCAGGATCGCGGGATCGATCAGGTCCTCACGGTTCGAGGCGCCGATGACGATGACGTTCTTCAACGCTTCGACACCGTCGATCTCGGCGAGGAGCTGCGGCACGATCGTCGATTCCATGTCGCTCGAGATGCCCGTGCCGCGCGTGCGGAACAACGAGTCCATCTCGTCGAAGAACACGATGACCGGGTAGCCCTCTTCGCTCTTCTCGCGCGCCCTCTGGAAGATCAGGCGGATCTGGCGCTCGGTCTCGCCGACGTACTTGTTGAGCAGCTCGGGACCCTTGATGTTCAAGAAGTACGAGCGGGCCGACGTGTTCCCCGTCTTTTCCGCCACGCGCTTCGCGAGCGAGTTGGCGACGGCCTTCGCGATGAGCGTCTTGCCGCAGCCGGGAGGGCCGTACAACAAGATGCCCTTCGGTGGCTGCAGATCGTGTTCCTTGAACAGGTCGCCGTAGAGGTACGGCAGCTCGACCGCGTCCTTGATCATCTCGATCTGGTCGTCGAGGCCGCCGACGTCGTCGTACGACACGTCGGGTACCTCTTCGAGCACGAGCTCTTCTACCTCGGGGCGGGGCAGCTTCTCGAGCAGCAACCCGGAACGCCCCTCCATCAGGAGGTGGTCGCCGGCGCGCAGCTTCTCGCTCAGCAACTCGTCGGCGAGCTCGCAAACCCGCTCTTCGTCGGCGCGTCCGACGACCATCGCGCGGGTGCCGTCGGGTAGCAGCTCTTTGAAGGTGACGATCTCGCCCGCGAGGTCGGAGTTGCGTGCCAGCACGACGTTCAACGACTCGTTCAACACGACTTCTTGGCCGCGCTTGAGCTCACCGATCTCGATCTCGGGATGCAGCGCGACGCGCATCTTGCGGCCGGCGGTGAAGATGTCGACGGTGCCGTCGTCGTTCGTGCCGAGATACGTGCCGTATGCCGACGGCGGCATCGTCAGCTTCTCGACCTCTTCGCGCAGCGCAGCGATGTGCTCGCGCGCTTCACGCAATGTTGCGGAAAGCTTCTCGTTCTGGGAGACCGCTTGGGCGAGCTGGCCCTTGGTTTCGAGCAGTCGTTCCTCGAGGGTGCGGACGCGCTTGGGCGCGTCCTGCAACCGCCGCCGCAGGACCACTACCTCTTCTTCGAGGCCCTTGATCATCTCTTGGAGCTGGTCGACCTGAGCCTCGTACTCGGTCAGCCGCCGCTCGTGCTCGGAAGCCATTTGAGCGACACCTCCTCGGTCGATGGCGACCCTAGTCCTGTGTTCAGGCCTGACTGCGCGCATCCGATACGTTCTCCGCGAGGAAACTTTTCAAGCCTCGAGGACTTCCCCGGATGTGGATTTGTCACTCTCCGGTGTGATAAATTGATTGCAACCGTTTGACGTTCATTCGACTCGCCGAACCCAAAAGTGAGGACCTCCGATGAAGGTCTGGATCGACCAGGATCTCTGCACCGGCGACGGACTGTGCGAGGAGATCGCGCCCGCCGTCTTCACGCTGCTCGACGACGGCCTGGCCTACGTCAAGGACGGCGACAAGGTCTACTCCGACCCGGGTGGGGCCGAGGGCCTGGCGAACATCCCCGACGGCATGCTGGACGCGGTCGTCGAATCCGCCGAGGAGTGCCCG
>DASYJT010000325.1:0-4089 GCA_035996165.1 Acidimicrobiia bacterium | reverse complement strand
ATCATGCAATAGCCCGGCACGGCCGCGGCGGCGATATGACGGAGGTGGACGAAGTCGGCCCAGTCGCGCAGGTCCTGGGCGCGCGTCGGGTCCTTCGGGGAGATGAGCACGAGCGAAAGGCCGACCGTCGGGCGGCCGCTGACGATTCCCTGCCCCGGTCGCGGGTAGTGCCGGAAGTGGTGACCGGTCACGCCGGCCGGCACTGACGGCGCGCGAAAGGTGTGGTCGACCTCGTACACGCCGAGGTGGTCGAACTCCGGGAGTACCGCAGGCAGGTCGGTGCGGCCGCGCTTCACGTTGCGCCACCACGTCGCGCGCTCGGCGCCGCCCCGGGCGAGGACTTCGGGAACGCGGTCGCGCGCGTACTCGTCGAGTGGCTGATCGGTCATCTCGAGGTACAGCCCGGCAGTGATGCGATCTTCCACGCCGCCGCCTATTGCTCCGGCGCCGGGCGACACAGGAGCTGCGTCGAGCCCATCGCGAGCAGGGCGCCGTCGCGGGCCCAGACCTTGCCCTCGCATCCGACCACTCCCGCATTCGCGCTCAGGGAGGTGGCCTGGGTAAAGAGCCACGGTTCGTCGATCCGCGCCCGGTGGAACGCGCACGAGATCTCGATGCTCGGTGCGATGTAGCCGTTGTCGATGTGCAGGTTCATGATCGCGGGCCAGCCGAGCGTGTCGATCAGGATCAACGACCGGCACGCGTCGACCCAGAGGTCGTCGAACGTGGAGGTCGGCAGGTAGCGATACCAGCGCTCGAATACCGGATACGACGGCGTGCGGTTCTCCCACTCGGCGGCCGACATCCAGCTCTGGCTCCGCTCGTCGAAGTTCGACCAGAACCGGAACATCGGCTCGTTGCCCGAGGCCGCCATCCGCTCGGCGGTGGACGGCACCGATTCCGGCTCGTACGTGGCGGGCGTGAGCGCGAGCTCGTGTTCGAGTCCGTCCATCGGCGCGCACGCCCACACGAGGGCTTCGAAGATCGGGTGGCGGCCCTGCCTGATCGAGACCCGCATCGACTCGGCCCGCTTCGTCAAGCGCAAGGTCTTGACCTCGACCACGACGTCGTCGAAGGTCGCGACCCCGAGGAAGTGTCCGACAATGCTGACGGGTCGGCCGAACTGCGAGTGCTCGCCCGCCGCGCGGAGTGCGATCGACGCGATGTATCCGCCATTCGGGCCCCAGATCTCCCAGTCGCGCGAGAGTCGGGCCGAATACCGGCCGATGCTTCCCGTGACCTTCGTATCGGCGGCGAGGTCGCCCATCGGCCTCTAGGGCGCGATCTTGCAGGCGTCGTCGAGACCGAGGACGTGCAGGGTGCGGCCGAGCGCGAGCCAGCCGCCGATGCACACCGTGAGGTCGAGGATCTCCGCGTCGGTGAACTTCGCATCGCGCAGTCGCGCGTAGAACGCGCCGTCGATGCTGTGGTGGTCGAGCGCGAACCGCTCGGCGTAGTCGATCGCCAGGCGCTCGCGCTCGGAGTAGCCGGCATGGTCGCGCCACTCGAGGACGTGCGCGTAGTCGTCCTCGGTGACCGCACCCTCGGCGCCGGGGGTGGAACGCCACTGCTGGCAGATCACGCAGCCGTTGATCTGCGCGATGCGCATGCGGGCGAGCTCACGTTCGCGCACCGGCACGATGCTCTGGTCGTAGATGGCATGGCTGAGCGCGCCCGCGCCCATTCCCATCTCGGGGCGGAGCGCCCATACCCGCACCTCGGGATCGGCCTTGCCTTCCGGCACGTCGATGTAGGGCACTACCGCACTCCCAACAGACCGCACGGGTTGTCGCACGCCATGCGTCGGATCTCGGACTCGCTCAGGCCTTCTGCGTACAGGGCATCAGCGTATGTCTGCAAGCCCGCGGCCGGATGCGGGTTGATCTTCTGCCCGAAGTCGGTCCCGAGGGTGACGCGCTCTACACCAACTGCGCGAACGGTCTCGACCATCTGGGCGACGCTGCGGGTCGCGAGTCCGCCGATGCAGGTCATCGCACACAGCTCGATCCACGCACCGAGCTCGGCGAGCTCGCGGCACTGGGCGGCGGAAAGGTTCGGTCCGGCGAGGTCTTCGGTCGCGTGGGTCACGACCACGTTGGCGTTCCGGGCGAAATCCTTGACGACCGCGTAGTGCTCGGCCGCGCTGACATGCCCGGTAGCCAGGATCGCGTCGTGCTCCTTCACCAGCGCGAGCACCTCACGCGTCTCGGGGAGGAGTTGGTCGTCGGCGTCGGTGACGACGATGCCCGGACCGGGGATTCCGAGTTGCGCGGCGATGCCGTTGTCGAAGTCCTGGCGACTGCTCAACGTCGGGAGCCACACGACACGCGCCCCGAGGCCGAGCGCGACCTCGACCGCGGCCGGGTTCACCCCGCCGACCTCGCGATCGCAACAGATGCCGCCGAAAACCGAGATCGAATCGCCGACCTCGCGCTGGACGGCCCACGCGAGCGACGCGGTGGGGGAGTCGTGCGACTTCAGGACGAGGGCGCGGTGACCGGCGGCCGCCGCTTCGCCGGCCGCCTCGAATGCGTCGACCGAGCGCTCGCGGTGCGGGTCGGGACCGAAGTGGCAATGCAGGTCGGCCGCGCCCGTCAGGTCAACGCTCATCGACGGGGAGCTTACGCGTAGTCTCTGACGCCGATGTCAGTTTCGTCCCCGCGTTCCGCTCCCGCACCGGGCCAGGCGCCGCTCGTGGCGCCGAACGCGGCAGCCCTCCTGCGGCGTAACGCGACGGAGTTCGGGGATCGGGTCGCGATCAAGTTCGGCGCCGCCGAGTGGACCCACGCCCAGTACTACGAAGAATCGGTTCGCTTCGCGGCGCTGTTCGCTCGCGAGTTGCCCGCGGTCGGTCCGCGTCACGTCGCGGTGTTGCTCGACAACACGCCCGACTACCTCTTCGCGTTCGGCGGCGCGGCGCTCATCGGCGCCGCGGTCGTCGGTTTGAACCACACCCGCCGCGATGTGCACCTCCTGCGCGACATCGAGCACGCGCACTGCGGCCTCGTGATCACCGAACCGCGTCATGCCGCGCTGCTCGCGCCCATCGCCGACCGTCTGCCGCCGGTGCTGACCTCGACCCGCTTCGTCGACGACGACGACCCCACGACGATCCTCGGTGCGTCGCTCGCCGGCGCGCTGGCGGAACACGCCGCTGCGACCGACGCCGGGATCGAGCCCGACGTCGACGGCATCTGGGCCCTCATCTTCACGTCGGGTACGTCGGACGCGCCCAAGGCCGTGATCTGCTCGCAACGGCGGCTGCTCGTCACCGGGAACCGCATGTCGATGATCATGGACCTCGGGCCCGACGACGTCGGCTACGTGTGCATGCCGCTCTTCCATTCGAACGCGGTGCAGGTGGGTTGGGCGCCGTCGATCGTCACGCCGTGTGCGGTCGGGCTCGCGCGGCGGTTCTCCGCGTCGCGGTGGCTCGCCGACGTCCGTCGGTATCGCTCGACGTACTTCAACTACACGGGCAAGCCGCTCGCGTACCTGCTCGCGCAGCCCGAGCGGCCCGACGACGCCGAGAACGCATTGCGGGTCGCGTTCGGCAACGAAGGATCGCCGGAAGTGGTGGCGAGCTTCTCGCGGCGCTACGGCATCGAGGTGATCGACGCGTACGGGGCCACCGAAGGCGGTGTCGCCGTGAACCGCGGGCCCGACATGCCCGCCGGCTCGCTCGGTCACGCTCCTGATCACGTGCAGGTCGTCGACGACGACGGAATCGAGAAGGTGCCCGCCCGCCTCGACGAGCGCGGCCGCGTGCAGAATGCCGAAGCGTGCGTGGGCGAGATCGTCAACACGCAAGGCGTCGGCCCGTTCGAGGGTTACTACAACAACGCCGACGCGACCGCGAAGACCACGCGCAACGGCTGGTACTGGTCGGGCGATCTCGGTTACAAGGACGAGCAGGGCTATCTCTACTTCGCGGGCCGCACGGCCGACTGGATCCGCGTCGACGGTGAGAACTTCCCCGCGGGTCCGATCGAGGAGGCCCTACGGCATGCGCCCGGTGTCGTGCTCGCCGCGGTCTACGGCGTGCCCGACGACCAGGCCGGCGACCAGGTGATGGCGGGCCTCGTTCCG
>DASYJT010000324.1:0-16379 GCA_035996165.1 Acidimicrobiia bacterium | reverse complement strand
ACTTCGAACGCGCCGAATTGATGCTTGCCCGGTTCCAGCGCGACGTGGGTCCACTCGCCCCGCAACCCGTCGGGCGCGATCGGAAAGTGCGGCGGCGACATCGCCCGGCCGAGCACTTCCACTGGATCGCCCTGCGCGGGTTGCGCGAGAAGAACGCGCGCGTCGTCATGATCGAGGGCAGGCAGGAACGGCAGTCCCTGAACATGATCCCAATGGAGGTGCGTGAGCAGTACCGAACCGTCGAACGGTCGATCGCCGAACGCCGACCGCAGATTCTGCAAGCCCGTTCCGGCATCGAGCACCAGCGACGGAGGCTCGTCTCCGACGGAAACCGCAAGGCACGACGTGTGGCCGCCGACGCGCACGAACTCGACGCCCGAGACAGGTGTGGAGCCGCGCACGCCGAGGAAGCGCAGTCTCACGTGTCGCGCGCCGCTTCGCGTCGGTGACCTTCGCTCAAGGTCGCCAGCGCGTCCCTGTCGATCTGCTCGGCGCGCGCCACCGCGACCCGGGCTTTCGTGATCGCACGCAGGGTGGCCGTCCGCCGGCCCGATTCGACGATGGCGCGCTCTCCGAGGATCGCACCCGGCCCGACCTCGCCGAGTGATTCGCCGTCGACCTCGACCGCGAGCACGCCGTCGAGCAGCAGGTAGAGCTCGCCGCCCAGTTGACCCTGCTCGACGAGTAGCTCTCCGTCCTTGAGCTTGCGGATCTTCGGCTTCTCTCCGCCGCGCATGATGTGGGTCGAGAGCTCGCGCTCGAGCGCGGACTCCACCGCGGTGACGAGCGCGGGCGACTCGGAGTCGCCCCACGGCGTGTGCTTGCCGAACGAGGTGCGCCACCATTCCTTGAAGTCGGCGAGCCCGGCCTTGGCGGTCAGCTTTCCCTCGTTGTCGTAGATCCAGTGCCGCGGGAACACGCTGGCGCCGATCAGTTCGGTTTCGGCGCGCCCGTCGGCGTGGAGCGTGACCGAGATCGTCGTCCACACGGTCGGGGCCTCGAACTTCACGAACGGTGGGCGGTTGACCCGCCGCGGCGCGGGCAGCGCGACGTGACCACCGAAGGTTTGCACGAAGCGAGCAGACGTCTGGCCGACCTCGGGTTCCGCGCGCAGCTCGGCGAACTCGACCGCGGCGAAGCGGGCGAGGTCGATCTTGCCGAGGCGCACGGTCGTCGCGCCCATGACGCTCCCGTCGAGATAGCCGGCGTCGCGAATCACGCCGTCAGTCACATCGATCCAGGCGTGCAGCCGATTCGCGAAGCGGAACCGGTCGTCGAGCGCCATCTGTTCGAGGTCGTACAGGACATCGGGCGGCGGTGCGTCGTAGTGCGTCACCCCCGACTCGAAGACCGCCTTGTTGACTCCGGTCACCGCTTCCGACGGGATCCACGACAGCGTTGTGAATGTGTGTTCGATACGCACGTTCGACCTCCGTTCGAATGACGGGGCAAACGGTACGCAGGGTGCTCGCGGATGCCCAGGCGGAAGGCCGGTGTCGCGAGGGTGGTGGTAGCACCCCGGCGGCAGGAGAGTCCTCTGCCTTGTGCGAACGCCATCGCTCGGGTTCCAATCTTCACGTGATCACCGTGTTCCTCGCCGACGACTCGCTCCTGGTGCGCGAGGGCGTGCGCGCGCTGCTCGCCCTGCAGCCCGATCTCGAGGTCGTGGGTGTGGCGGAGGATTTCGACGGCCTCGTCGCGGGCGCGGCCGAGACCCAACCGGACGTGGTCGTCACCGACATCCGCATGCCGCCAAACTTCCAGAACGAGGGGATCGAGGCGGCCAAGCTCGTGCGGATGCAGAATCCGGGAACGGGCGTGGTCGTGCTATCGCAATTCGACGAGCCTGAATACGCCATCGCGTTGCTCGCCGACGGCGCCGCCGGCTACGCGTATCTGTTGAAGGACCGGGTCGGCGACGGAGACCAGCTCGTTCGTGCCGTCCGCGAGGTGGCGACTGGCGGCAGCATGCTCGACCCGGCGATCGTGAGCTCGCTCGTGCGACCCGCCCGCAATGACGGCGAGCTCGACGACGACGAGGAGCAGTTGCTGCAGTGGATCGGGGAGGGCCGCCCCGTCAAGGCCATCGCGACCGCCTTGAACCTCACGCCCGAAGCCGCCAACGACGCGGTCGAAGAGCTCTTCTTGAAACTCGCGAAAGAGGCGAGCGGCGGGCGCGAGAGCGCACTGCGGCGCCTCCGTTTGTTGCAGAAGGCGATCGTCGACCGAGAGGAGCAGGGCGAAACCCTGCGGCGCATGCTCCCGGGCGGGTTGGCCGAGAAGCTCCGCGACGAAGGCCGCGCGATCGGCGAGACCGAACGCATGACGGTCACGGTCCTCATGTCGGACGTGCGCGGTTACTCCGGTATCGCCGAACGGGTGGACCCGACGTCGCTCGCCGGAATGCTCAACACGCATCGCGCCGAGATGAACGGTGCGATCCTCGCGGAGGTGGGGACCGTGATGCAGTACGTCGGCGACGCGGTCATGGCGGTGTTCGGTGCGCCGTTCCCGCAGGTCGACCATGCCGATCGGGCACTGGCCGCCGCAATCGGCATGCACGAACGCCAAGACGTCGTGAACGAACGTTGGTGCGCCGAAGGTCTCCCCGAGTTCGGGCTCGGCATCGGCCTGTCGACCGGTGAGGTCGCGGCCGCGCTGCTCGGCTCGGCAGAGCACATGGAATACACGTTGGTCGGCGACGTCGTGAATCTCGCGCAACGGCTGCAAGACCTCGCGCGCCCGGCCGGCACGACCGTTCTGAGTGGGCCGACCGCGGAAGCGATCGCCGAGCCGCTCGACCTCGAGTCGATGGGCGAGCACATTGTGAAGGGCCGGGAGTTGCCCGTAGACGCGTACCGCCTGCGGACACGACGGGAAGGGCTATCTGATGAGTGACGTGTGCACCGCGCGAGCCGTCCGCAAGACCTTCGAGGCCGACCTCGCGCCCGTGCGGGCGTTGCGAGGCGTCGACCTCGACGTACGCGCCGGGGAGTTCGTCGCGATCATGGGCCCCTCGGGCTGCGGAAAGTCGACTCTGCTCAACCTCGTCGCCGGCCTCGACGTCGCCGACGAAGGTGAGATCACGATCGCGGGTGAGAAGGTGACCGGCCGCAACGAGGACGAGCTCGCACGCATGCGTCGTCGCCACATCGGCATCGTGTTCCAGTTCTTCAACCTGCTCGAAGGCATGACCGTGCTCGAGAACGTCGTGCTGCCCGCGGTCATCGCAGGTACGAAGCGCCGCCCCGCGGAAACTCGCGCCCGCGACATGCTCGATCTGCTCGGGCTCGCCGACAAGTCCCGCCAACTCCCGGGCGTGCTGTCGGGTGGGCAACGCCAACGACTCGCCATCGCGCGCGCCCTCGCGAACGAGCCGACGATGCTGCTCGCCGACGAACCCACCGGCGCGCTCGATACCGCGGGCGGTCACGAGGTGCTCGAGTTGTTCAAGCGGCTGCACGCCGACGGTCAGACGATCTTGATGGTCACGCACAACGACGAGGTCGCGGCCGCGGGCGATCGGATCGTGCGAATGCGCGACGGTCGGGTCGAATCCGACGGCCTCAGCCGGTCGGGCGACGCGGCTCCCGCCACGGTCTGAGCGTCAAGCGACGGTGACGGCGGCTACGTCGAGGAGCGATTGAACATGTCGGCCGTCATGTACAGGTTCCGCGTCGCGGCCGGCAGGCGCTGGATTGCGTGGACCGCGATCGGGCTCCTGGCCGGGGCCGCGGTCGGCGTCGTGATGGTCGCGGCCGCGGGCGCGCGGCGCACGGGCTCGTCTCTGGATCGCATCATCGTCGACGAGCGCGCGAGCGACGTGTTCATCGGGCCGCAGAACGGGCTCTTCACGCCGGCCCAGATCAGGGCCATCAAGAGACTCCCGCAGGTGTCGGAGAGTTCCTACCTCCGCGGTGTAGTCATGACGCGGCTCCGACCCGACGCCTCTCCTGATCCTCACTTTGCGTTCGATGCGCCGGGAACCGTCGCCGGAGGTGACCCGACGGCACGCGAGTTCGGCGCGCTCGACCGGCCGCGCCTCATCGTGGGCCGGCTGCCCTCGTCGGGCGCGGTCAACGAGATCCTCGTATCCGACTCGGCTGCTCGGTCGCGTCATCTCGCGGCGGGATCTGTGATCGAGGCCGGGTTCTTCGACGCGGGGGAGTTCTTCGGCGCACTCTCGACCGGGAAACCGCTCCCGGCGCCGCGGCGGTTCTCGCTGACGATCACCGGAATCGCGCACGGGCTCGACGACGCGACCCGCTCGCTCGACGACCCGCGCCGCATCCCGAGGTTCTATCTGACTCCTGCCCTGGCGCGCGCCGTTTCCGACCTGGCGCCGCCCTACGAGGGTATGTACGTGCGGCTCCGCGACCACGGCGAGATGCATGCCTTCGAACAGGGCGCGACGAAGATCATCGGCCCGGTAGGAGTATCGGTCCAAGAAGCCGACAGCACGCTCCAACGCGCGAGGCGAGAGACCCGGCCGTTCGTCCTCGCGTTGTGGCTCTTCGCGCTCCTCGCGGCGTTCGCCGCGACCGGAGTGGTGGCGCAGACCTCGATCCGACAACAGCGTTCCGAAGCCACCGAGCACCCGACGTTGAGAGCGATCGGATTCACCCGCCGCGAGATGCTGCAACACGAAGCCCTCCGCGCGGCGTTCATCGGGATCGTCGCGGCGGCGGTGGCAGTGGTGGTCGCGATCGGCGGTTCCCTGTTGATGCCGATCGGCCCATTGCGCGCGCTCGATCCCCACACCGGTATCGACCTCGACGTCACGGTGCTCGCGCTCGGCATCGGAGCCGCCTTCGGCCTGCTGTTGGCGTTGCACATGATCACCGCTCGCCGACGTTCCACGAAGCAACGAGACTCCGCGCACCTCGTCGGTGATGCCCTGGCGCGTGCTGCCGCGCCGGTGCCGCTCGTTGCGGGTGTGCGGTTCGCGCTCGATCGGGGCCGAGGCGACCGAGCGATTCCGTTACGGTCGACGTTGTTGGGCGTGACGCTGGCGATTGCGGCGCTCGTCACCACCGTCGTGTACGGCGCCGGCCTTACCCATTTCACCAAGACGCCACGCTTGTACGGTTGGGTCTGGGACTTCCAGGCCGAACCCGGCGACGGATCCGACCCGCGCGTGATGGACGCCGTAAAGCATTCGCACTCCGTCATGGCATCGGCAGTCGGCTACTACGCGCAGCCACTCATCGACGGGAAGAACGTACCGGCGATCGCCGTGGACGCCCGTCCCGAGGTGCAGCAGGTGAGCATCATTTCGGGACGCTCCGCCGAGCACGACAACGAGATCGTGCTCGGCGCGGACTCGCTCCACATGTTGGGAAGGCACGTCGGCGATCACGTGAGCGTCACGATCTCGCAGAGGACGTTTCCCTTCACGATCGTCGGTACCTCGGTCTTTGCGCGGTTTGCTCCCTATCCCGCGTCCAGTCCGACGGGCCTCGGCGTCGGCGCGGCGATGACGGTCAAGGCGTTGCGCAGATTCGGTCCGGTCGGCGACCTCAACGCGCCGGACGCTCCGAATGCGGGCCAGTATTTCATGCTCGTCAAAGTTCGTCCGGGCACGAGCATGCAGACGCTCACCCACGAAGTACTGCACGACGACCCGATGGTGGGACAAGTGCTCACCGACCAACGGCCCAACGATCTCGTCAGCTACGACGACCTGCGGCGAACGCCGCTCGCGCTCGTCGGTCTCTTGGTGGTGCTCGCGCTCGTCACGACCTCGCACCTCCTGGTGTCGGCAGTTCGGAGCCGCCGGCGCGACTTTTCCCTCTTCCGTGCCATCGGATTCACTCGAGATCAGCTGCGCCTTTCGATCTTGGCGCAGGCGACGACCCTCGTCGTGATCGCCCTCGTCGTCGCGGTGCCGACTGGAGTGGTGGCCGGTCGCCTGCTCTGGACGACGACCGCGAACTGGCTCGGCATCCCGGTTGAGCACATTGTTCCCGTGCTCACACTCGTAGCTATCGCGGTCGGCACGCTGGCGATCGCGAACCTGCTCGCGCTCGTGCCCGCGATCGGTGCCAGCCGGGTCCGACCCGCCGACTGGCTGCGGAGCGAATGATGGGCGCGGTGCGGATGCGCGTGCGCGCGGCATGGCGACAGAGAACGGGGTCGCTGGTCACCTTCACCTTGCTCGTCGCGCTTTGCGGCGTCGTCGTGCTTACCGGGTTTGCGGGGATGCGCCGGACCCACAGCGTGCCTGCTCGATTCATGCAAGCCGACGGGGCTCCAGATGCGATCGTGGGTCTTCAGGACCTCGGGAGCATGCGGGGCGTGGAGGAGATCCGCAAACAACCCGAGGTCGACCGACTCGGTGTCGCGGCGCAGATGGCGGCGTTGCCCCTTACGAACGACCCGTCGGCGTACATGCCCCTGCTGGCCCCGACCGACGACGTCTTCGGAACTTCCATCTGGCGCGGCGTGGTGACCGCGGGCCGACGGCCCGATCCACGCGCCGCGGACGAGATCGTCCTCTCCGAGGCCCACGCCCGGCTACTCAATGCCCACGTCGGCGATCGTCTGCCCCTGATCGCGTTCGATACACGCCAAGCTGAGGCTTGCCTGCGCGCGGATGAGCCCGCAGCATGGTGCGATCAGCTCTCCCGGACCCCCAGGCTCAGAGTTCGCGTCGTCGGAGTCGTGCGCACGGGCATTGATCTCAACGGGCGCACACAAGACATCTCGTTCTCGACGCTCAGCCGCGGATTCTTCGATCTACACCGGGCGGACATCGCCTGGAATCCCGTTCTTATGGTGAAGCTCCGTTCCGCTACGGCGGCGAAGTCGTTCGCGGGTCACGCCCGCACCGCGCTCGGTAACACGCAAGGCGAAATAACGCCCCTCAACGATTCCGCGATCGCGGATGCGGTCAACGTCCTGTCGACCGCGCTCTTGCTGTTTGCCCTTGTCGCCGCGGTGGCCGCGGCGTTCGCCGTGGGGCAGAGCGTCGTGCGGCAGGTTGCGGCCGACGCGCCGGATCGCGTCACGCTGGCTGCCCTCGGCACCACCCGAACCGGTCGGGTGTTGGACGCGGCCGGCGCGGTAGGTGTCGCGGCGTGCGCGGGCGCGTTGCTCGCGGTGTGCGGCGCGTACCTCGCGTCGACCTTCATGCCGATCGGCCTCGCCCGGCGCGCCGAAGCCGCGCGCGGATTCGATTTCGATGCCTTGGTCCTCGGAGTCGGCGCGCTGGTACTCGTCGGCTTCGTGATTGTCACCGCCGTCGTCGGCACATTCACACTTGCCCGGAGCGGGGGAACGTCCCGATCCAAACGACCGACGCTCGCCACGCGCCTCGCTACCGCACCCGTGTCGCCGAGTACGGCGATCGGGTTCCGCAACGCGTTCGGCGGCAAGCGCGACGCGGTTCCGGTCCGTGCGGCCTTCGGTGGAATCGCCGCCGCAACCGCGGGTGTCGTCGCGGTGGTCGTATTCGGAGCAGGCCTTCACCACCTCGTTCGCACCCCCGCGCTCTACGGATGGGGATGGGACGCGATGGACATCCAATATTCCGCGCAGAATCTCACCCGTCTGCAATCCGACCGCGATGTCGCCGACATCGCGATGATCGAGCGACGCGCGCAGGCGACCGTGTCCGGCCACCCGACGTTCCTGCTCGCGATCACCCCCGTGAGGGGATCGATGCAGCCGACGCTCGTCCGGGGCCGGCTGCCGCAGACTTCCGACGAGGTCGCACTCGGTCGCGACACACTCGGGATCGCGCACACGCGCGTTGGCGATTACGTCGTCGTGCACGGGAGCAAGGCCGGTCTCTCCATGCGCGTCGTCGGTATCTCGACATTCGCCACCTCCGAGGACGGCGATCCGTTGGCCGAGGGCGCGGTCGTGACGCCCACCGCAAAGCGAGAACTGATGGGAAACTGGATCTCCGACGATGCGAGTGGCGGGCAACGCAACTACGCAGTGCGTTTCCGGGCCGGGGTCGACCGCGAGGGCGCGCTCGCGCGGCTGGAACGCGCCGTCCCTTCGGGCAGCGACCGCTCTGCGTTCAGCGCGCCATCACCGCCGGCCGAGGTCGAGAAGCTTCGTCAGATCGAATCATTGCCGAGGTGGCTCGCGGCCTTCCTCGCCGCGTTGGGATTGCTCGCCATCTCGCACGCGTCGTTCGTAGGTGGCCGCCGGCGGCAACGCGATTTCTCGATCCTGCGTGCTATCGGCTTCCGGCCTCGCGACGTACGCATGTGCATCGCCTACGAAGCGCTTGCCCTCGCCGTATGCGGCGCACTCATCGGGATTCCGTTGGGAATCCTGATCGGCCGCTTCGCGTGGCAAAACGTCGCCGACGGCATCGGCGTGCATGTGACCCAGCGGATCGAAGTCGTCGCGCTCCTCGCGGTGGTTCCGGCCGCGGCGCTGGCCGCGTTGGGCGCCGCGCTCATCCCCGCCCGGCGCGCGGCGCGTACACGGCCGGGCGAGATGCTGAGAACGGAGTAGCGAATGTCAGCGATTGCCCACCGGGCCGACGAAGCCACGACCACGGGTGCCTCGGCGCGCGCGCCGTGGACCGTGTTCGGCTCGATCGCGGTCGTAGCTGTGTTGGTAGCGCTCGTGAGCGGTATCGCCGGCGCCCGTACTCGTGATTCCTCACCGGCGTATACGGCGCTCACGCTCCTGAGCACGTGGACACTCGTCACACTCGTGGTCGGATTCCGCCGCAGGTCGGTCCCGCTCTCGGTGTGGCTCGCCGGCGCAACCGCGACCGGCGCGGCGGCGCTCGTGAGCGACCGGGTCATCGGCCTGGTTCCGGTCGTCCTCGCCGCGCTCTGGACGACACTCCCGACCGGGGAAATCACCGGCCGACGACGACGCTCGACGCGACTGTTCCTCGGTGCCGTCTTACTCCTCGGCGCTCCATTCGCTATCGCGCAGGCGGCGACGGACGGACTGCACGCCGAGATGTTCATCGTCGAGTCGGCGGTACTGAGTGCCGTCGCCCTTACCGCGTTCGTCGCCCGATGCCGTGACGCGTCCGCGATCGACCGCGCTCGACTCCAGTGGGCGGGCTGGGGCGTTGTGGTTGCCGGCGGCATTGCGTGTGTCGTCGCGCTCATGCACCTTCTCGTCGGGTGGCCCGACGGCATGGCGGTTCCGATCGCGATGGGCACGCTCTTCGTGCCGTTCGCGATCGCGCTTTCGTCATTCGAATCCACCGTCCTGCGCATTGACCGGCTACTGGTCCGCACGATCGAGACGGGCGGTCTCGTCGTGCTCGTCGGCGCCGTCTACGTCGTCGTCGTTCTCGGCTTTGGCGAGACTCCGACGGATACGACGCGCCGGATGTTGGGGCTCTCGCTCCTCGCGGCCGCGATCGCCGCGCTGTGCTTCATCCCGGCGCGCAACCGGCTCGAGGAGATCGCGAACCGCCGTGTCTACGGCGACCGGCGCGCGCCCGACGAGCCGTTACAGACATTCGGCGCGCGGATGTCTCGCGCGATCCCTCTCGACGAGTTGCTTCTACAGCTCGCGGAGTCGCTGAAGATGAGCATGACCCTGGCGGCCGCCGAGGTCTGGACGGGCACGGAGGGTGTTCTCGAGCGCGCCGCGGCAGTTCCGTATCGAGACCCGACGACGATCAGGTTGGCGGAGAAGGAGACCGAGGTGGTCGCGCGCGCCCACGTGCAGGGCAATGCGTGGCTGCAGGTGTGGCTCCCGGGTCTCGTCGAACAGCATCGCGAGCGGATTCTGCGCGTGGCACCCCTCGTGCACTCCGGCGAGCTACTGGGAGTCGTTGTCTGCGTCCGCACCACCGACCAGCCGCCGTTCACCGAGGAAGAAGAGCGCGTGCTCACCGAACTGGCGCGACAGGTTGCGCTCGCGCTGCACAACTCGGCGCTCGACACCGCGCTTCAGGCCTCGCTCGACGACCTACGCGTCGCCAACGAGGAGCTGCGTGCGTCGCGTGCACGTATCGTCGCGACCGCCGATCAGTCGCGTCGTCAGATCGAGCGCAATCTGCACGACGGTGCGCAGCAACACCTGGTCGCGCTCGCGGTGAAGCTCGGGCTCGCCCGGCAGCTTGTCGAAGCCGACCCGGCCGCCGTCGCAACGTTGCTCGAGGAGCTGCGCGCCGACGCGCAGGCGACGCTCACCGAGTTGCGTGAGCTCGCGCACGGCATCTACCCGCCGTTGTTGATGGACCGCGGTCTGCCGGAAGCGTTGCGGGCCGCTGCGAACCGGTGCGTGCTCCCTACCGACGTCGTGGCCGATGTCGGTCGATTCCCTCCCGACGCCGAGGCCGCTGTCTATTTCTGCTGTCTCGAAGCGCTGCAGAATGCCGGGAAACATGCCGGCGAACACGCGCGGATCACGGTGACGGTCACCGCCGACGACGACACGCTCAGCTTCTCTGTCGTCGACGACGGTGCCGGCTTCGATTCCAAGAGCGACGCGATCCGTGGCCACGGCTTCGTGAACATGGCCGACCGGCTCGGCGCGATCGGCGGGAAGATCGGCGTCGAGAGCGCGCCCGGGAGCGGCACCGCGATCAGAGGTGCGATCCCACTCGAGGTCGACTCCGGAGTGACACCATGATCAGGCCGGGCGCGGGGCGATCAGCGGCGCTCGTGGTCCCAAAGTTCTCGCACAAGTGCCGGACCGAAGTCTTCTTTGTGCACGTACGCGAGCGCACCGACGTCGCGAGCGTCCGCCGGCAGGTCGGCCTCGGAATACGTCGAGAGCAGGATGACCTCGACCTCGGGGTGGTCGGCGCGGATCCGCCGGGTGGCCTCGATGCCGTTGATGCCCGGCAGGTTGATGTCCATCAGCACGAGGTCGGGCGGCTGGGCCGCCACCGCTTCGACCGCCGCCTCGCCCGATTCCGCTTCGGCCGCGACCTCGAACCCGGCGGTCATACCGATCACCGTCCGAGCGACCGCGCGGAACGGCATCTGATCGTCGACGATCAGTACCCGGACCGTGCGGGTCGAGTCCTGGGTCGCGTCCATCGGATCCATCGTGCGATGCCTTTCGCCTCCGTAAAAGGGTGCCAGCCCCCCAATCACCGGCCCCAATCAGTGCGATGCACTGCCGGCTCCGCTTTCGTGGAGGAACAACAACACGGCTTTCACCCGCCGGTGCACGTCGGGCTCACCCGAGAGGCCGAGCTTGGAGAAGAGTGAATTGATGTGCTTCTCGATCGCCCGCTCGGAGAGGAACAAGGCCTGAGCAATGCCGGCGTTGTTGCGACCTTGCGCCATCTGCTCGAGCACCTCGCGCTCGCGCGTCGTCAGCCGCTCGAGCGCGGAGGACACCCTCGACGTTCGTTGGGCGACGAGCGCTTCCACCACCATCGGGTCGATCACGCTCCCGCCACGCGCGACCTCTTCGATCGCCTGCACGATCTGGGCTCCATCGGACACGCGCTCCTTGAGCAGGTACGCGCGCCCCTCTGAACCATTTTCGAGTAACGCGAGCGCGTACGCAGGGTCGACGTATTGCGACAACACCACGACACCCGTTCCCGGGTGTGAGTCGCGCAGTTCCAGCGCCGCGCGTATCCCCTCGTCGGTGCCCGTGGGCGGCATCCGGATGTCGGTGAGGACGACATGGGGCGTCTCCCGGTCGACGAGAGCGATGAGGTCGTCGTAGGTCCCGCAGCAACCGGCTACCTCGATCCCTGCTTGATGCTCGAGGAGCTTGATGATGCCCTCGCGAACCAAGAGGTTGTCCTCGGCGACCACGACGCGGAGTGCCATCGGAGCCACGTTATCGGTGATCGTCGACCACAGCCTCGACGTCACCGCCGTCGCGTTGGGCGCCGACGTGTCCCGCGACCGACGCGTGGTTGCGCGCGTCGGACGGTGTCGCCTTCGATGCCATCAAGCTGCGTAGGTCGCCGGGCGTGAAAGTGGTGACGACGGAGTCGACCGCGGCCCGCGCCGCAGCGGTTCGTCGCAGCCGGAACAGCGGAGCGAGCTCACCGAAGTAGCGACCGGCACCCACTCGCTGCACCAACTCCTCACGGCCGTCGGCGAGCTCTCGAATCAACTCGATCTCGCCCTTCTCGACGACATAGGCGACGTCGCCGTCGTCACCTTGGGCGAACAGCGACGAACCCGCGGGGAGCTCGATTCGAATGGGTTCGGTCTGCACGGGATGGCGACGCGGCGTCAACTCGATGACGCGGTCGGCAAGCGGGAGCAAGCGATCGTCGTGCGTGGCGACGATCACCATGCGCCCGGGCCGTGCGGATTCGCGCAGCAACCGGAGGATTCCCTCCACCTGCAACTCGTCGAGATGCGCGGTCGGCTCGTCGGCGAGCAGGAGCTGCGGGTCGAGGCTCAACGCCCGGGCGATCGCCACGCGCTGTTGCTCGCCTCCGGAGAGGTCGGACGGACGGTGCCGTAGCCGATCTTTGAGGCCGAGGGTCTCGAGGATCGCGCGCGCTCGATCGCGTCCGGCGCGGCCCGACGCGCCGACGTTCCACGAGGCGACCGCGACGTTGTCGAGTGCGGACAGGCTCGGGATCAGATTGAACGACTGGTACACGACGCCGATCGTGCGGCGGCGGTACTCGGCGAGCGCGCGACCGCGCAGCTTGGTCACTTCGGTCTCGTTCAGGCGGATCGATCCCCGCGTGGGTGTGAGCAGCGCCGCGAGCGCGCAAAGCAGTGTCGTCTTCCCGCAGCCGCTCGCGCCGAGCAGCAATACGAGCTCGCCGTCGGCGACGTCGAGGTCGAGCCCGTTGATCGGTCGGACAAGGTATCCGCCGCTCGAGTATTCGATCGTCACGTCGCGCAGCGTGAGCGTGCTCATGACTGCCTTCCGAATGCGAGCGCGGGATCGATGTTCACGGCCCTCCGCAACCCGACGAGCGCGGCGACGAGCCCGACAACGATCGCGACCACGAGCACCTCGAGGTAAGCGAATCCCGGAGTCTCGACTGCGAACGGCATCGTCGGCGCGAGCGCGCGGCTGACGAGCGCACCGACGACGACGGCCGCGAGCGCGAGCGCGAGTCCTTGCACTGCCATCCCGCTGAACAACGTGCGATTGGGCGTGCCCATTGCTTTCAGCACCGCGATGTCGCGGGCCCGCTCGAGTGCGGTGAGATACACCATCGTCGCGACGATTCCCGCCGCCATCAGCCACAACAGCGTGTTGAATATCGCGACGGTCTGCGTCCCTGACTTCTGCGGCCGGTTGAGGTCGCGGCGCACAGCCGCGACATCCAGGACCTGGGTCCCGGGCGGCGCGTGCGCGACCGTGCCCCGCACTGCAATCGCCGTGACGTACGGCTGGCCGCCCAAGAACTGCGCCTGCACGTCGGCAATCGGGAGGAACGCCGTGGGTTGGCCGAAGTAGTAAGTGGTGTTGGTCGTCGTCCCCACGACTGTGAGCTCGTGCGCGCCCAGGCGGAAGCGCTGGCCCACGTGGTAGCCGAGCACGGCGTCGACGACGGCTTCGCCGGACTCACGCGCCGGGCGGCCGGTCTTGACGGGTGGCGCCCCGAGACCGCCCGGGGTGGTACCGAGGATGTTGACGTCTTTGCCCTTCAACGTTTCACGGGCCTGCACGAATGCATCCGCCCGTTCGACTCCGGGCTCGTGCATCAGATCGGCCGCGATCGACGCGCGCAGGAGCCGCGTGGTTGTGAATGGCCCCGTACCGCCGTCGGCGACGACGAAGCGATCGGCGCGAAAGAGCGAGACGATGCGACCGGTCTCGTTCTTCAGGTGCGCGACGGTCCCCGCCATGAGCAGGGAGAGCCCGAACGCGAGGGAAGTCGCGAGCACGGCGAGTACGAAGCGCCGGCGCCGATGGATGAGATCGAAGAGCCCGACGCGCCACATCGCCCGCCGGCGCGGCGTCCTCACTCCGAGGCCAATGCGGCGGCGGGCCAGGTGCGGGCGGCCGCCCGCGCGGGTACGAACGCCACGGCATTCACGAGGCCGATCACGCACGGGGCGCCGAGGAGCAACGCGATCACCGGAAGGACCACCTCGGATGCGATCCCGAGACTGCCGGCGACTCCGGTCCACACCAGGTTCCCGACCAGAATGCCGATGGGCACGCCGAACACGAGGCCGACCGCCGCCAACGTCGTCGCCTGCCACGCGAGCGTCGCCCGCACCTGGCGTCGCTCGAACCCGAAGGTCTTGAGCAATGCCAGCTCGAAACGGCGACGATGCGCGGTCGTGACGAGGGCGTGTCCCACTGCGACGAGCCCGAGGATTGCGAGCAGGGCGGCCAGCAACGGCGGGAACCACCCGATGCCGCGTAGGCGTTCGACCTCGGGCGGACGAGTCGGGCCGGAGAGGCCTTGTTCGGGGACGAAGGCTCCCGTCTGGGAGCGCGCCCTGAACTGTGGCATCGCGTCGAGGCGCTGTTCGACGGCCCCGCGGTCGACGCCGGCAGCGAATTTCCCCACCAGGTACCGCGTGTGGTTGTAGCGGTCGGTAATGGGCGCGAAGCCTTCGCCGGTGAACGCGGCACCGTCGGCCAAAGGTTGGATCTCGCCGCTCTGCAGTGGCGGCAGTACGACTTGCCCGACGATCCGGTAGTTCTCCGTCACCTTCGGGCCGCGTACTTCGACGGTGTCACCGATCGTCTTCCCGAGGGCGCGCATCGTCGCGGCGCCGAGCGCAACGTCGGAGCGAGCACTCGGCGCCCGTCCCGTCACGATCTCGGGTTGGATGGAGCCATGAATCGGTGTGAAGCCCCAGCCGGTCGTGGGTCGACCGTTGATGGGAACGCCCGTCTGGTAACACACCGCGGCGACGGCCGCCACGCCCGGAGCCTCACCGAGTTTGTAGTCGGCCGGACCGCAAGCGGAAGCAAGTGTGTCGTCGGGTGCCTTGAAGTCCCACGTCCACCCGTACAGCCGCGGACTGGTATCGAGATGGCCGAGACTCGACGCGAACACCAGCGCTGCAGTCACACCGACGACACCGAACACGGCGCCGAGGAAGGCTGACCGTACGGGCACCGCGGTCGCGTCGTGTCCCGGTTCGAGCGCCATGCGCAGGCCGTTGGAGACCGTCGGGCGCAAGCCGCTCTTCGCGACGAGTCCGGCGAGAGTCCGGGCGGCGTGAGGGGCACGGGAAACGGCCGGCCTCGATGCCGAACGTGTGGTCTTGACGGCCGCGAGGTACCCGACGACGGCAACGAACGCGACGAGCGCCGCGGCTCCGAGCCCGAGAACGAGCCAGTCGACTCGAAAGCCGGGCGAAGGTTCGGCACGACGGGCGATACCGATCGGGAACAGCGGTGACGCCGCGATCGCGGCGACGATCGAGACGACCGCACCGCCGACGACGATGAGGAGCACCCGGAGTCCGAGCGCGGCCAGGCATTGCCGCCGCGTGAGGCCGAGCGCAGCGAGCGTCGGTTGGTCGATCTCGGCTTGCGAGACGTCGCGCGACAGCACGATCGCGATCGCGACCGCGCCGGCGAGCGCGGCGATCCCCGCAAAGATCCGCAGGGCGAGCGTGAGGACGTTGATCGCATCTTGGCCCCCGTGGGCCTCGGCCGAGACGCCGACAATTCCCGAGAATTGCTTGCCGAATATGGCGCGAGCCGCGGCTGTCACGCGCGGGAGGTCGGCGGTGCCGCGGCGCGTGCGCACCCTCAATACAGTCGCAAACAGCGCGACGCGCCGCGCGTATGCGCGATCGAATGCGGGCGTCTCGATGACGACGCCGCCCGAAGCCGCGAGATCCCCGAGGTCGAGGGGTCGCCGATAGACGCCGACTATCCGGAGCCGGATCGGCGGACCGGCGGGCGCTCCGGGTCTCTTGTTGTGAAACACAAGTGCGAGCTGCGCCGGGGTCGTCGAGTCGGCGTCGAGGTGATCTCCGATCCCGAGATGTAACTGCGCGCTGAGCGCCTCGCCGATCATGATCTCGTCGCGGGCGTCGGGGTTCGCCGCGCGGCCCCGGACGACGCGAGCGCGATCCACGACTGTTCCCAACCGACCGTCGACGGTTGCCGCATTCTTCAAGTTGGGCAGGCCGTGCGGCACGAGTGCGTACACGTGGAGAAGCGCGAAGTCCGCGACTTCATGCAACCGGCCGAAGTCTCGCAGCTCTGCGGGCGTCGGACTATCGAGGTCGACCTCCGCATCCGACGACCGGCTGTACGCGACGAATCGTCGGAGCGCGCTAGAGCTGCGCTGCGCACCGGCCGCCGAGGCGAGGACGATCGCACCGACGACGCCGACGAGCATCGTCAACGCGAGCGCGCTCCGCCAGCGGCGAAGGAGCTCACGACGAGCGAGCACGAGAACCGCGGTCACGTCGAAACAATGACCCTCGCCGAGCCGCGGGACAAGGTGGACAAGCGCCGGCGCGCAGGGGTGTTAGCACCCTTGCCCCATTCCGACGCGGGTTCGACAGGTC
>DASYJT010000323.1:0-2350 GCA_035996165.1 Acidimicrobiia bacterium | reverse complement strand
AAGAAGAACGCGCTGTCGCCCGACATGCTCGCCGGGCTCGTGCTCGGATACGAGTACGTCGACGACGACCCCGAGATCCGCTGCGCGGTCCTTACCGGGGCCGGCGGCAACTTCTGCTCCGGCATGGACCTCACCTCGATGGGTCAGCAGTCGGAAGACCCGAAGGTGCAAGCCGTCATGGCCCGCGGCAACAACCCGCACTGGAAAGCTCTCCTGCGCGACTACCGCCTGACGAAGCCGCTCATCGCGGCGGTCGAGGGCTACGCGGTCGCGGGCGGGAGCGAGATCCTGCAGGGCACCGACATCCGCGTCGCGGGCGAGAGCGCGATCTTCGGCGTGTGGGAGGCCAAGCGAGGGCTGTTCCCCCTCGGCGGTTCGGCGTGCCGGCTGCCGCGCCAGATCCCGTACACGCTCGCGATGGACATCCTCCTGCGGTGCCCTCCGGTACCGGCGCCCGAGGCGCGCGAGATCGGCCTCATCGGGCACGTCGTCGCCGACGGCCAGGCCCTCACCCGCGCCCTCGAGCTCGCGGCGGAGGTCGCCGAGATGGCGCCCTTGTCGACGAAGGCGATCCTGCGCGCGTGGCGCGAGACCGAGGCGATGAGCGACGCCGACGCCATGCAGCACCAGGACGCGATCGGCTGGGAGGTCTTCGCGAGCGAGGACGCCCAGGAAGGCCCGAAGGCCTTCGGCGAGAAGCGGTCGCCCGTCTTCAAGGGCAAGTGACCGCGTGTCCGAGGCTGCCCCCGGTATTCCCGACTCCCCCGCATTCGCCACTCCCGAACGCGCCGAGCTCGCCGCCGCGATCCGCTCCCTGATCGACACCGTGATGTCGGTCGAGGAGGTCGACGCCGCGACACTGCACACGGTCGCCCAGGAAGTCGACCAACTCACCTTCCGCCTCGGGCGCGGGCGCGAAGAGGGCGCGGGCTATCGCCCCCGCAGTCACGGCGACTACCTGCCCAGGTCACCGATCGTCGGGGAGGCGAGCCCGCTGTCGCCGCGCCTCGACTGGGAGGTGTTCACGCGCGCCGACGGGAGCCCGGGTGTGGAGGCGCGCGGAACGTTTGGCGCCGCGTACGAGGGGCCACCGAGCTTCGTCCACGGCGGTTGGGTCGCGTGTGCGTTCGACGAAGTGCTCGGGATCGCGAACATCGTCTCGGGCAATCCGGGCATGACCGCGCGGCTCATCGTGCACTACCGCAAGCCGACCCCGCTGTTCCGGGAGTTGCGGCTCCGGGCCTGGGTCGACCGGGTCGAAGGCCGGCGGGTGATGTCGCGCGCCGAGATGTACGACGGCGACACGCTCACCGCCGAGGCCGAGGGGCTGTTCGTGCAGCCCCGCCCGGAGGTCGCCGAGCAGTACTTCGGGCCCCGCCCCGACTGAGCTCGCCCCCACTCCAGCGGAAACCGGCTGAAGGTCGGGCGCCGACGCGCCGATGATCGGGCGGGGGAAGTTGGCGTGTCCGGAGCGTCGCCGTGGAATGTCCGACCTGTAGGTATCCAGTTCCGGCCGAATGGTCGCTGTGCCGTCGCTGCGGCGCGCCGCTCCACAACGGTCCCGACAACGCACGGGTAGCGATCCCGGCGACGATGCACCGCCGCCGGTCGGGGGTCGGCGTCGCCAGCCCGCCGGTGACGAGCGCGGCATCGAGATCGTCGCTCGCCGCGGTCGCGGCCGCCGCCAAGCACGGCCCGCCCGACACCCTCCTGCCGGGCGCGCTCCCGCGTCCCGACAACCTGCTGCCACGGCCGGTCCGCGTCGCGGCCACGCCCCTCGATGCCCCGGCCGTGCGCAGTTCCAAGCGCGGGCGGCGCGTTCAGCCCAAGCGCGGGCGGCGCGCCCAGCCCAAGCGCGGGCGGCGCGTCCGGCCACCCGTGCGTACACGCGCGGCGATGTACGCGCGCAAGCATTGGCGGCGCATCATCGTGGTGCCGGTCGTCGGGGCCGCGTTCGCGGTGAGCCTGCACGCGGCATGGCCCGTGGTGTTCAGCACCGACAGCCCGCCGTCGTTCGCGCCCTCGGCCGCGGCGCAGGAATCGGTGGCGACCGGACTGTTGCGCACCGTCGTCGGCGGTGGGCGAACGCTCTACGCGCCCGGGAAGACCTTCCCGGCCCTCACGCCGTCGGCGCTCAGCTCGTTCTCGTACAACGTTCCGGTGGTCGGCGCGAAGACGGTGGCGCGGATCGGCAGCGTCTCGATGCGCCTCAACGGCGCGCGGACCCTGACCCTCGCGACTCCGGCCGACAGTCAGCGCTGCGTGTTCGCGCGCGACGAACCCGCGAAAGCGCGCACGCTGTTCGTGACGCTACGCACCACCGACTGCCGGGCGAGCGCCGCGCCGACCA
>DASYJT010000322.1:0-4677 GCA_035996165.1 Acidimicrobiia bacterium | reverse complement strand
CGGATCACCGGGTGCAATCTCGTGCACTTCGTGGAACGTGATCGCTCCTTCGGTGAGCGTTCCGGTCTTGTCGAGGAGAATGACGTCGACCCGCGCCAGACCTTCGACCGCGGGCAGTTCCTGCACCAGCACCTGCCGGCGCGCGAGGGTGACGGCCGCGACGCCGAACGCGAGGCTCGTCAACAGCACGAGGCCCTCCGGAACCATCGCGACGACTCCCGCCACGACACCGGCGATCGCCGCGCGGTTTGAGTCCTGCACCCGGAATTGGCTGAACGCGAGCAACACCGCGGTAGGCACCAAGGCCCATTGCACGTAGCGGAGGATCTGGTTGATGCCGTCCATCAGCTCGGAGCGGGTGAGCGAGAAGCGGCGCGCCTCCGTTGCCAGCCGGCGAGCATAGGAATCGGCGCCGACCGCGGTTGCCGCGAAGCGGCCTCGACCCGCCACCGCGATGCTCCCCGACAACACCTCGTCGCCCGCGTCCTTCGCGATCGGGTCCGCTTCGCCGGTGAGCATCGACTCGTCGAGCTCCAGCCCCTCCACCGACTGCAGGATCCCGTCGGCGCACACCTGATCGCCGGCCCGGAGATCGCACAGATCGCCGAGGACCACCTCCGTGACCGCGATTTCGCGCACCTCGCCGTCGCGCACGACGCGCGCCCGTGGTGCGCTCAGAACCGCGAGCCGGTCGAGGGTGCGCTTGGCCCGGTACTCCTGCACCACGCCGATCAGCGCGTTGAAGACCAGGACGAAGCCGAAGAGCGAGTCCCGGGCCTCGCCGAACACGACGATGAGCACGAACGCGGAGCCGAGGATCGCGTTGAACCGCGTGAGCAGGTTGGCGCGGATGATCTCGGAGAGCTTCCGGCTCGTACGGTCGTCGGCGACGTTGACCTGGCCGGCGCGAACCCGTTGCGCAACCTCTTCCGCGGTGAGCCCGTCGGGTCCGGTCGTCGAACCGGCAGCCGCGAGTCCGGTGTCGCTCATTTCGCGAACGCTAGCGATCCGGGGTCGTCTCGGTGAGCCGCTGCACATGCCACGAACAAGTACCGTGACACGGCTATGACCGAGGAGCCATCCGTCACCTGCTACCGCCATCCCGATCGGGAAACCGGTCGGCGGTGCACCCGTTGCGGCCGGCCGGCGTGTCCTGATTGCCTCACCGAGGCGTCGGTGGGTTCGCATTGCGTCGACTGCGTGAAAGCGGCGGGGCCGACCGCGGGTCAGCGGATCACCATGATGGCGCGGGGCCAGAACCTGCTTGCCACGAAATCGATCATCGGGCTGACCGCGATTGCGTTCGTCGTCATCGGCCTGCGCGACGCCAACTTCAACGGCACCGGCCCCACCGCCAACCGGCTCGTGCTCTACGGACCACTGGTGCACCACGGCGAGTGGTACCGCATATTCACGGTCTCACTGGTGCACGCGGGCCTGCTGCACCTGTTCTTCAACATGATCCTGTTGTGGATCGTCGGGCAGCTGATGGAGCCCGGCGCCGGACCGGTGCGGTTCGGGCTCCTCTACGTCGTGTCGGTCGCCGCCGGATCCGCAGGCGCGATCATCGCCACGCCGCACGCGGTGTCGGCGGGCGCTTCCGGAGGAGTGTTCGGCGTCGCGGCCGCGGCAACCATCGTCATGCAGCGCCAAGGCGTGCGCTTCTGGGACACCGGCTTCGGCCCGCTCATCATCATCAATCTCGTGCTCGACTCCTTCACCCCGCAGATCTCGATCGCCGCGCACATCGGCGGCGCGATCGGCGGACTGCTCGCCGCGGAAGCGATGTTGCAATCCCGCAAAGCGGGCCGGCCCGAGCTCGGCATCTTGGGCGCGGCGCTCGTCGGCGTCGTGGCCGTCGTCCTGTGCCTCGTGCTCGCAAAACCCTTCTAGCGCGCGGGGACGAGCTCGACGGTTCCGGTGTCGTCGTCTTCGACGAGGTGAAATCCGCACTGCTCGGCGAGAACGGCGCGACCCTCCCAGGGTCCGGTCGCGAGGATCTCGTCTCCTTCCGCGAGCGTCGCGCGCCGCGGCCGGTAGAGGTAGCGCCCGCCGCGCCGGATTGCGAGGAGATGGAATCCGGTGTCGTCGCCGATCTGGGTGCCGGATACGACGGCGCCGTCGAGGTCACTGCCGCGCCCGATCGGGTACTGCACGAACACCTCGTCGGCCTCGCCCAACGCGACCGCGAGCACGGGATGCATCTCTTCACCCTGCTCGACGAGCCACACGAGCTGTTGCGCCGCGTCACCCACTTCCTCTGACGCCGCACCGAGGTGCAGCAGACCGCGCAGACCCGATGGGTCGACCGTCTCCGCACCCGCGCGCAGCACCCAGAGCTCGAGCTGCTCGCGCATCTCGTCGAGGCGGTCCTCGAGCTGCGTCACCTGGGCGGCGAGGCCCTGGTCGTTCAGCAACAGCGCGCTGTACGCCAGGCCGACCGCAGCCTCGGAGACGTTCTTCATCTCGACCAGGACGTCGACCGCGCGGTCGAGGTCGGAGATGGCCGGGTCTTCCTCGATTCCCGCCGGTCGCCAGACCGGAGCACCGGCGAGCTCGCGTACCTCCCCGATTCCCTCGCGGGCGCCGCGCAGGATCAGCACGTCGTCGGGGAGGAGATGCTCGTCGCCGTCGGGGTCGATGAGCCATTCGCGGCCGCGCCGGATCGCGACAACCCGCATGCTCACTTCCATCGGGAGCTCCACGTCGTCGAGGGCGCGGTTCGCGAGCGCGGAGTCGGCGCGCACACGCACTCGGTGCGACACTTCTTCGGCTCCCGCGAGGTCGGCGACGAGCGCGGCGGGGATGCCGAGATGGTGCGTTACCACGCGGGCGATGTCGACGGCCGCGTTACCCATGCGCTCGATCGCGGACACGACGTGCAACACGCTCGACATCTGCTCGGCTTCGCGCTTCGAGCGCGCCGCGAGCACACAGACCTCGCGCATCTCGTGTACGAGCTCGGTAAGACGCTCCTCGAGCTCGTGGACTTCGTCGGCCATGCGCGTGTCGCCGAAGAACAGCGATGCGTACCCGAGATCGACCATGAGCTCGGAGGTGTCTTTCGCCTCCGACAGCATGGCCTTCAGATTTCGAGGTCGTTCTTCCATGGGTTTGCGCGCTCCCGCGCAGCTCAGGTCAGGCCCAGGAGCACGATCGCCAGGATAAGCGACAGCGCGCCCAGGAGGTCGAGGCTCGATGTGACGATGGGAATGCCGTGATTGTCGGGATCGAGGCCGTGCCGGTAGGTGACTACCGCGGAGTAGTAGCCGACGATCACCGACGCCGTGGTGGCGAGGAAGCCGGCGATGACGCTGACGCCCATCATCCGCAGCGCGCCGGGGCTGCGGAAGTGGACGACATGCGCGCCGATGATCGACGAGAGGCCCAGGAAGACGAAGACGGGGATCGCGTAGAGGTAGACGAGCAAGACGTCGTCGGTCGCGGCGCGGAACGGTGAACGTCCTTCCGCGAGCGTTCCGAGGTGCAGGCGGGTGCTCACCCGTGCCGCCAGGATCGAACCGAGCGATCCGGAGTCCTCGAGGAAGGGCGGCACGAGCACGATGAGCGCGGGATAGGTGAGGAACGAATCGAACCGCTTCTGGATCGTCATGCCCGCGAGGATGTCGACCGCGCCCGCGAGCGTGAGGATGGGGAGCGACTCGACGATGATGCGGCGCATGAGGGGCAGCGTCTTCGCCCGCAGGCCGACGAACGCCGCGCCGACCGCGAGCACCACGCACGCGATCGCGACGATCGGCGTCAGCAGGTGGATGCCGAGCAGGTAGGTGGCAAGAAACAGGCTCGGAAGTGTGACCATGTCGCCGGCGGCGGTGACGATCGGCGCGGCGACGTTGTCGAGGTCGAGTTCGCGGTTCGCGCAGAACGCCGCCACGGCAACGGTCAGCACGAGCACCACGACCGACGACAACACCGCGCCGATCACCGACACCACCATGAAGTCGGCGATCGAGATCGAGTGGCCGAAGCCGAAGGCGTCGAGCATCGCCTTGGCGAGCACGGCGAGCACGGCCGAGATCGCGAGCGACGAGACGACGGCCGCCGCCATGTTCTGGCCGACCGGGGTCTCGATCCGCCGGGACAGCCGGAACGTTCCGGCGTGGATCTGGGTTCCCAGCCGGCTACCGAGCGCGCCGAAGATGTTGCCCCGCATCCCGATCGCGGCCGGGATGAGGACGATGAGCCCGGGGAGCAGGTGAAGCGTGTGGGTGATGCTGGCCAGCGTGAGGCCGGTGACGAGATCGCCGCCCGAGGAGATCAGGAGCGCGATGAAACCCGCCCGGACCCCGGAGAGGTCCGCGCGGAGGAACGCGACGAAGCGCGCGCCGGTACGACGTGATGAGCGGGGCGACGAACGGGGCATGAGGAACTGGGCGGGTCAGCCATCTGGAGTCCTCCGGGAACCCGTCAAGGCTACCCCGTGGGTGGGGTCGCGAGATCTGTTGTCGGCCGCGACTGGTGCCGATGAAGGACCATGACGTCGCCGTTGCTCGAGGTGGGCCAGCCCGTGCTGGTGGCCACCGCCGCCGACGAACCGTCGACGCGCATGATCGTCGACCTCGTGCAGGACGGTCACATCACCTTGGCCACGCCCGGCGACGAGTCTCTCCCGAAGGACTGGGGCACGCTCGAGAAGGTGCACCTCACGTGCCTCGG
>DASYJT010000321.1:0-2080 GCA_035996165.1 Acidimicrobiia bacterium | reverse complement strand
GGCACTCGCGTGGATGGTTCGGGTCTTCGAGCCGCCGGTGTACTGCTACCACGAGATCGTCCACAACCGGCTCGTGGTCGACCGCTTCCGGGAACAGGGCGTGATCTTCGTCGACGACGTGAACGCGGTCCCGGCCGGGGCGCCGCTCATGCTCTCCGCGCACGGAAGCGCCCCCGACGTTGTCGAGGCCTCCCGCGCCAACGATCGGTACGTCGTCAACGCCGTGTGCCCGCTCGTCACGAAGGTCCACCACGAGGCCAAGGTCCGCGCCCGAAAGGGATTCACGATCCTCTACGTCGGCCATGCCGGGCACGACGAAGCAGTGGGCACGCTCGCGGTCGCGCCCGGGTCGATGCAGCTCGTCGAGCGCGACTCCGACCTCGAGGCCGCGGCCCGCAACGTCGTCGATCCCACCCGCGTCGCAGTGCTCGCGCAGACCACGCTCGCGCAGAACGAATGGGCCGGTGTCGTCGAACGCACTCGCGAACGCTTTCCCGACGTGTGGACCGCCTCGCGCAACGACCTCTGCTTCGCCACCACCAACCGCCAGGACGCGCTGACCGACATCGCGAAGCGCGCCGATGCCGTAGTGGTGATCGGTAGCGCGAACTCGTCGAACACGATCGCGTTGACGAAGGTCGCACGCGAGGCGGGCTGCCCGATCGTCCTGCGCGTCGACGGTCCCGACGAGCTCGACGCGACGGCAATTCGCGACGCGCGGATCGTCGGCGTTACCGCGGGTGCGAGCGCGCCCGAGGAGCTCGTCGAGTCGGTGATCGCGCGGCTGGCACCGCGCGACGGTGTCGAGGCCGTACGTGTCACCGAAGAGGACGAGTACTTCCCACCGCCGCGCGAGCTCCGAGAGCTGATCCCCGCGCTCGACGCGGTCGCCGCGCTCGTGTTCGGCGGCGACGTCACGGCGGTGCGCGCCGCGGGCGGACCCTTCGCCGACGATCGCACGCTCGACGCGTCGAAGGTTCTCGCCGCATTCAGCGATTAGCGATCAACGACTAGCGATTGGCTGATCGTTCGCGCCGCTCGTTTGCGTCGTCGAACACGACTTGCAGCGCGTCGTGCAACCGCGCCGTCAACTCGTCGACCTGATCGCGCGGCACGACGCCGCCCCCGGCGCGGGTCGGGCTGACGATCGGCTCCCCGACCACCATCTCCACCCGGCCGAACCGCGGCAGCTTCAGCCGGCGGCTCCGCAGGATCTCCTCCGTCCCCGAAAGACCCACGGGAACGATCGGCACCCCGGCGCGCAGCGCGAGGTACGCCGCTCCGGGTTGCAACGCCTGGATCTTGGGCCCGTGCTGGCGCGTTCCCTCGGGGTACACGAGCAACACATCGCCCGCCTGCAGCATCGCCATCGCGTCTCGCAGCGCCTTGCGGTCGGTGCCGTCCCGCGCGACCGCGAAACCGCCGAGGGAACGGAAGAACGCGCCGGCCAACGGGATCCGGAACAGCGAAGCCTTGCCCATGTAGCGCAAGGGCCGGCGTGAGAGCCACGCCGCAAACGGGATGTCCATCATCGAGCGGTGCGACGGCGCGAGCACGTAACCCCCCTCGGCCGGTAGGTGCTCACGGCCGTGGATGCGCACCCGGTACGCGGCCGCCGAGCCGCCGCCGACGATCAGGCGGACGAAGTTGTAGAAGAGCATCAGCGAGCCTCCGCCGCTCGGGCTCGGGCCGCGACATCGGCGACGATCGCGTCGACGGAACGATCCGTCGTGTCGATCACGATCGCGTCGTCGGCCGCGCGCAGCGGCGAAACGGCACGACCCGAGTCGATCGCGTCCCGCCGATCGAGCGCGGCCTTCACGTCCTCGACTGCGACCGCGCGCGCCGCGGCCATCTCGTCGCCGTGGCGGCGGCGGGCGCGCTCTTCGTCGTCGGCCACGAGGAAGACCTTCACCGCGGCGTCGGGGAACACGACGGTGCCGATGTCGCGGCCCTCCACCACCCCACCACCGTGCCGGGCGACCCAGTCGCGCTGGTACGCGACGAGGATCTCGCGCACTTCGGGATGGGCGGAGACGACCGACACCGATCCGGTGACCTCCGGACCGCGGATCTCGCG
>DASYJT010000320.1:0-1597 GCA_035996165.1 Acidimicrobiia bacterium | reverse complement strand
TCTGGTTGCACGCGTTCCCGGTGACCTTCACGATCGAGCGCCGGACCGCGGCGTCGACGGCGGTCGGCATCTTCGTGGTCGGCGCCCGGCCCGGGTCGGGTGGGGTGGCCAGCGGGTCGAGGGCCGACGGGTAAGGCGCCTCGGAGATGGCCAGGCCCCATGCCGCGAACCGCGACGGTTGCTGCGGCGCGACGCGCTGGATCGCCGCCACGACCCACGAGTCGCGGGCCATGCGGGCGGGCCAGCCCTGGGCGCTCGCGAGAGACGGGATCACCAACCAGGTCAGGACCAACAGACCGACCGTGCCCGCGGTTGCGCCGGCGATGTGGTCCCACAGGGGCAGCGGGTGCGCGATCGGGAACACCCGGTGCACGAGCAGGCCGATGACGAGCCCGAACGCCTGACCGATCGACGCGACCAGGAACAAGAACAGCACCGCGACGCCGATGCGATCGTCGGGGGTGGTGCCGCCGAGCCCGGTCACGACCTTCGGGACGAAGTTCACGCCGATCGCCAAGCCGGTGAACACCCCGGCCCAGGCGAAGACGCGCGCAACGAGCCCCAACCGCCAGCCCCCCAGACCGGCGCCGACCGCAGTCGCGACTATGGCGAGGTCGAGTGCGTTCATTCGCCCCCGGCGGCGGGGGGTGGGTCGTCGGCCAGGCGGCGGGCAACAGTGAGGAATCCGGTGTGCGCGACCATGCGGTGGTCGGGGCGGATCGACTGACCTTCGACGTGCCAGCCCCGCTGCAGCACCTCCAACGATTCGATCATGCCGAACGGCGCGGAGTTGAGCTCCTCTCGCAACCGTCCGACCTGGAGGATGGTCGGGAGGTACGCCAGCATGATCCCGCCCGGTACCAGCGCGTCGGCCGCGTGCTTCACGACGCGCCACGGCTCGGGGAGATCGAGCACGACGCGGTCGATGTCGCGCTCGTCGATGCCTTCGTAGACGTCGCGTACCTGTACGTCGAGCGGAACGTCGGGACCGAGGAAGCCGTGGACGTTCTCGATCGCACGCTGCGCGAAGTCGTCGCGGATCTCGTAGCCCTTCACCGATCCGGTCGGTCCGATGGCGCGCAACAGCGCACTCGTGAGGGCGCCCGAGCCGACACCGGACTCCAAGACTCGCGCGCCCGGGAAGATGTCGGCGAGGACGAGGATCGGGCCGATGTCTTTCGGATAGATCACTTGAGCGCCGCGCGGCATCTCGAGGATGTACTCGGCGAGCGTGGGGCGCAGCGCGGTCAGACGCGCTCCCCTCGTGGTCCGGACCGTGGTGCCGTCGGGATGGCCGATGACGTCGTCGTGCTCGATGATCCCCGCGTGGGTGTGGAACTGCCCGCCCGCGACGAGGACGACGAGGTGGCGGCGGCGGCGGTTGTCGACGAGGAGAACGCGTTCGTCGGGCGCGAACAGTCGGCTCACGGGGCACCCCGGATCTCGATGGGCACGCCGATGGCGCGGGCGCGCATCCGGCAGAACGCGCACACGTCGCCGGGCGTCGGCGCCGAGCAGACCGCACACGGCTGCAGCGCTTCGCGCGCTTCGTCGATCTCGTCGGAGAATCGGCCGTGCACGCGCTCGAGGAATCCGA
>DASYJT010000319.1:0-2438 GCA_035996165.1 Acidimicrobiia bacterium | reverse complement strand
GGCACCGAAGTGCCGGCGCGTTTCCTGCGCGCCGCGGTCGAGCTGCTCCGCCCGGGAGGCGTCGCCGTCGTGATGGCGCTCGACGTGCAGTGCGTCGATGGTCGGCGTCCGCTGCGCGAACTGTGCGCCGGCATCGACGCGGCGGGCCACGTCACTGCGCGCATCCCCACGCGGCTGAACGCACTCCTGCCGGATCTCGAGGCGAGCATGTGTGAGCGACAACCCAACCTGCGCGCCGCCGTGCATGTCGCGGTCGTGATCACGCCAGACGACGACTCGAAGTTTCGCGCCCGTTTCGCCTCCGTAACGCGCCGACTCGCGCAGCGCTGGAACACGGATGTCAACCCGCGGTGAACCCGAACTTCTGCGCGAATGCGCTCCTCTTGCCGCACTTGTTGCTCGCGAGATCGAGTGACACGGCGAAGATGTTGGCCATCGGGCCGGCGTCACGAGGCAACGCGTAGCCACTCACCTCGGCGTCGCTGAGCTCTTGCATCAGCTTCTCCAGCGCGGCGCGCGCGTCGGCGGAGAGCTGGACATCGTCTCCGAACTCGAGCAACACCCTGACCTCGCGGGCGGCCGGCGGCTCGTGCAGCCAAGCCAGCTCTTCCTCGCGGTCGCCGTCGTCTGCCACGGCGCAAATACTACGAACGACTCCGAGGCCGCGCAGACATGGCTTCGGCGCGGGCCTACCTTGTCGTGATGGTCGGGGTCGGGGAGACCGAGATTGAGTCGGACCCGCCCTCGATCGAGCGTCCCGCCGGTCCGAGTCCGAACCGCCGACGCCGCGTCGCAATAACGGCTCTCGTCATCGCCGCCATCGGGTGCGGAGTGGCGTTCCGTCTGTGGTTGGCGCTCGGATCAACCAGCCGGACCGACAGCGACCAGGCGATCGTCGGGCTCATGGCCCTACAGCTACTCCGGCACGGCCACATGAACGCGTTCTTCTGGAAGCAGAGCTACGGCGGCGGCCTCGAAGCCTTCGCGGTCGCCCCGTCGCTGGCCGTGTTCGGAACGAACACCTTGGGGCTGGTCTTCCCGAGTGTCGTCTTCGGACTGATCGCGGCATGGCTCTCGTGGCGGATCGCTCGCCGCTTCTTCTCTCCGCTCATCGCGGCAGCTTCGGGCATCCTCTCGTTGTTCTGGCCCGCGGCTTCGGTCTGGTTCGGCACGAGGGAGCGAGGCTTCTATCCGCTGACCGCGATGCTCGGCCTGCTGATGGTGCTGACCGCGGTTCGGATCAACGACGAGCCGAAGCGAACGTGGCGTTGGGTAATTCTCGGCGCATCAGTCGGGGTCGGATGGTGGATGAGCCCGAACATCGTCTACTACGCGGTCCCGATGTCGGTGTGGCTCCTGGTGCGCGGGCATTGGCGCCAGTGGCTCAACATTCTTGCCTCAGTCGTCAGCGCGTTCGCGGGCAGCACTGTGTGGTGGTACGCGAACCTCCACAGCCACTTCGCGTCGCTGCAACAGCCGCCCTGGGCCGGTTCGACGACATACCTCGATCGATTCAAGTTCTTCTGGAGTCACGCATTTCCGTTCGCGCTCGGTCTGCGACGACCGTGGCTTGCTTCGTGGGTGCTCTCCGCCGCGTGGGCGAACCTGCTCTATATCGGCATCCTCGTGACCATCGCGGTCGCCACTGCGATCTCGCTGAAACATCGAGCGGCATGGGCCGGATCACCGGACCTCGTGCTGCTCGTCGCCTCGCCGTTCATCTTCGCCGCGTTCGTCGGTAACTGGCACCTCTACGAAGGTCGCTACGAGTACTTCCTCGCCTCGATCCTGCCCCTGGTCATGTGCCGCGCGATGACACTGCGCGCGGGCCGAGCGTTGCTTGCGGTGATCGCGACCGTCGGGATGTGGTCGTTCGTGAGACTCGACATTCCGCGCTTCACGAAGGCTCGGTTGCCGTCGACGGTGCCGATCGGACGCGCACTCCAGGCGGCCGGATACCGAACCGCGATCGGAGACCACTGGGTCGCATACCAGTTGACATTCGAGAGCGACGAGCGAGTGATCGCGACCCGCCTGCCCTCACCGAGGTACGACGCGTACGCCAACCAAGTGCGCGCGTCCCGACCCGCGTTGGTGTACCGGATCGTGAGGAACCACGAACAACCTCAGTTGCACTTGATGGCGTTCCTGCGCGCCCACCACATCGGGTTTCGCACTCTGACGGCGGGCGGCTACTTCGCCGTCCTCCCCGAGTCCCAGGTTCTCCCGTGACATCCGCGCGCTCTCAACCAGTTCTTGACCGACTCCAAGAGGAACCGGAGATGCCGGGGCCACGCTGACGGCATGGATTTCCCGAACGACGAAGAGCCGCACGACGAAGCCCCGCACGACGGCGATCTGCCCGGCGAAGCCCCGGTCGACCTCGAGGCGTTGCCCCCTGATTGGGGCGATCACCAAGACGGGCCGCCACCTGCGCC
>DASYJT010000318.1:0-18865 GCA_035996165.1 Acidimicrobiia bacterium | reverse complement strand
GAGGTGCTGCCCGAGTTCAAGGACCGCGACGACAAGCAGGGACGCGAGAAGCAGAAGCGGCTCGCCCCGGTCGTCGACGCCGTGATGGCGCGCAAGCCCGCGGAGGATCATCCGCCGCTGCCGTCGGACGACTACGCGTTCCCGGCGATACCTCGGGCGATGGCCGACCGATTCGGCAACGACGACTTCCATCAGATGCTCGACCAGTTCGCCGAGCAATCGGCGGTCGGTCCCGGCGGTATCGAGGGTCTGATCGGCGGTCGGTAGTCGCCTACGCCACTGCGCGTTCCGTCGCGTGCGGAGTTGCGACCTGGGCCGGCGGAGCGGCGGCCTGCACCGGCGTGTCGACCGCGGGTTGGCCGTAGCGCTGGTAGGCGACGACGGCCCGGTTGGTCTGCGCGGCATTGGCCGCGACCGGCTGGTCGTCGGCCACGGAAGCGTGCGTTGCGTGCGCGCCCGCCAGTGGGCCGGCCGCGCGCGCGTAGGTGGGCATGCCGATCGCGTGGGCCGGGACGAGCAGCGTCGCGTCGCCGCCGGCGGTCGCGCTGCGGGGGTCGATCTGGCCGTCGCCGTTGAGGTCGAACCAGGCCAATCGGGCGAACGAGACGTTCGGTGCGGCGCTTACGGCGGCGGGAGCTCCACCGGCGGCGGGCGCGGCGCGCCCGGCGCTGACGGTGTCGCCGTCTGCGACTGTCCGCGGGAGCGCTGTCACACTCCCCGAACGCTGGGTGATGTTGGGTACGTTCATGCCGCCGTCCCTGGCAAGCATCGGTTCCCAGCCCGTACCTGCCGGATCTCTCGACCGATCGCGGACGGACCTTGAGCGGAGATCGGTGTGATCGGCTGAGCTCGGCCCGGCCGGTACCCTCCGAACCGATGTTCGAACAGCTCGCCGCGCTCGCTGATGAGCTCGATCGCCTCGAGGCCGATCTACCCCGCATCTACGCCGCGGGCGACCGGCGCGCGTCTCGCGACGCGGGCCGGCGCCACCAGGAGCTCAAGCCGGTGGTCGACGCCTACGCCGAATGGCGGCAGGTGTCGGACGACGTCGCCGACGCGCGCGAGCTGCTCGAGGGCATCACCGATCCCGGCGAGCGCGAATCCTGGCGGGCCGAGCTGGCCGACAAGGAGGCCCAGCTCGCGGTGCTCGAGACGCGGATCAAGGAGTTGCTCCTCCCGCAGGATCCCAACGAGGGCCGCAACGTCATCATCGAGATCCAGGGCACCGAAGGCGGCGAAGAGGCCAATCTCTGGGCCGGCGATCTGTACCGCATGTACCAGCGATTCGCGGAGCGCAACAGCCTGAAGACCGAGGTGCTGTCGAGCCAGCCGTCGGAGCACGGTGGCTACCGCGACATCACGTTCCTGGTGAAGGGCGACGACGCCTGGAGCCGCTTCAAATACGAGGGTGGGCCGCACCGCGTGCAGCGCGTCCCCGCGACCGAGAGCCAGGGCCGTATCCATACGAGCGCGGCGACGGTCGCGGTGTTGCCCGAAGCCGAGGACATCGACGTCGAGATCGATCCGAACGACCTCGAGATCGACGTGTTCCGCGCGACGGGCCCCGGTGGTCAGTCGGTGAACACCACCGACTCCGCCGTGCGGATCACGCACGGGCCGACCGGTCTCGTCGTGTCGTGCCAGGACGAGAAGAGTCAGCTCCAGAACAAGGAGAAGGCCATGCGCATCCTGCGCGCCCGGCTGCTGCAGGCCGAACAGGATCGCCAGCACGAAGAGGTGAGCGCGGCGCGGCGCGACCAGGTCAAGGGCGGCGGACGGTCCGAGAAGATCCGCACGTACAACTACAAGGAGAACCGGCTCACCGACCACCGGATCCCCATCACGTTGCACTCGCTCGACCGCGTGCTGGACGGCGAGCTCGACGACGTCATCGACGCGCTCGCGGCCGACGAGCGATCCCGCCAACTCGGCGGCGAGTGACCCGCGATTCATGAACTGGCGGGAGCTCCGTAAGGCGGCGGCGCGGGAATTGGCCGACGCCGGGATCGCGCCCGCCGAGACCGAAGCGCGCTTCATCGTCGAGCGAGCATCGGGCTACGAGCCGGCCGAGTGGCTCGACATCGCCGAATCCGTTCCGCCCGCGCGCGCGGAGCGGGAGGTGCGGGAGATGCTGCGCCGGCGGGTCTCCGGCGAGCCGTTGCAATACGTGTTGGGCGGTTGGGCCTTCCGCGGTCTCGACCTGTTCGTCGACCCGCGGGTACTGATCCCGCGACCCGAGACCGAATACGTGGTGGAGATCGCGTTGGAGGAGGCCGCCCGTTCGGGGTTGCGCCGATCACGGCGCCGCTTGTCGCTCGTCGAGACGCGGGCACCGGTTACCGCGGTCGACATCGGAACGGGTTCCGGCGCGATCGCGATCGCGCTCGCGGCCGAGCTACCGGATGTCGAGGTATGGGCAACCGACGTGAGCGAGGACGCGCTCGCGGTTGCGCGCGCGAACGTGGCGGGCTGCGCGGCAACTCGCGTGCGGGTCGCCGACGCGGGCGATTGGTTCGATCCGCTGCCGCCGGAGCTGCGGGGAGCCGTGCGTCTCGTCGTCTCAAATCCGCCGTACGTGGCGGAGCACGAGGTCGCCGATCTTCCCGACGAAGTCGCCGGCTACGAGCCGCGCGGCGCGTTGGTATCCGGACCGTCCGGGACCGAAGCGATCGTGCAGCTGCTGCAACTGGCGCAGGATTGGCTCGCGCCCGACTCGACCTTCGTGTGCGAGATCGCGCCGCACCAGGCGGGAGCCATGAGCGAGTACGCCCGCACGCTCGCCTATTCCGACGTGTTGGTGCGCGACGACCTCACGGGGCGGGCCCGGGTCATCGTCGCGCGCACGGAGTAAGTTCACGCCGATGGCCGGAGACGATCAGCTCGACATCGACGGAATGCTCGAACGGTTCCGTGAGCGGGCCGAGGCCGTGCAGCGGCGCCCGTTGCCGCCGGTCGCCGGGCCCGAGCGTCAACAATTCCTCGAACGCGCGCAGCTCGACTTCCAGGACTTCGCCATGCTCGGCGATGCCAGTTGGTCGTTTGCCGATGGCGTGCTCACGCTGAGCATCGACCTCCGCCCGAGCTGAGCTACAGGTGCGCGAGAAACGCGCGATCGATCGCAACCCAAAGCGTCTTCGAGAACGGGTAGAAGATGATCGGTCCGAGCCCCATCAGTGGGACTTCGGCGATCAGGAGCTTGACCCACGGGATGTCGGGGACGGTGGCGGCGCTGAACGCGACCAGGAGCACCGCGAAGAGGAACCCGACCACGGTGGTGTTGATTGCGACGGCTCCTACCCAGTAGCCGGGCTCCCGCTCGAAGTGCAGCCCGCAGTGCGGGCAGTCCGGCGCCATGTGGAACCAGTGGTGGAACAGCTTGCCGCCACCGCAGCGCGGGCACTTGCCGCGGACGCCGCGCCACAACGCGAGTGCGCGCGACGGCTCGAGGGTGCGATTGCTCACGGGCCGACGGCGGTGTTCGTCGCGCCGTCGTTCGTGAACTTGACGCGTCGGCCTTCCCACCCGGTGACCGTCATGTCGCGCAGGAGGTCGGGGTCGTGGCTATTCGCGAGCACACGCCGTCCGTCGTCGGCGAGCGCGGTCAAGATGCCGACCGTCGGGTTTCCGTCGCGCTCGAACGCGACGGAGGTCGCCTCGATCGTCGCTTCTCCGTCGACGAGCCCGGCCGGGTCGCGGCGCGGGAGCGCGTCGACGGTTGCCTGCACGTCGACGCGGCGGAACGGCTGGGCCGGCGGGCGCGTCGACCACACGGCCGCCGCGTGCTTGGTGACGTACCAGCCGAGCGCGGTGGTGAGCCCGACCGCACCCGGGTGCGCACGCAGCGCGTCGACCATCGACGCGATGCCGTGGGTCGGGTAGTTGTTGACGGGTCCGCCCGCGAAACCGAGACCCCCGGTGACGGTCAGCGGACGAGGGTCGTCGGGGGCGATACCGAGCGCGTCGCGTCCGATCTGCACGGCCGCGGGAAAACAGGAGTAGAGGTCGAACTGCGCGATCTCGTCGATGCCCGTTCCCGAAGCTCGAAGTACGGCTTCGCCGGTGGCCGCGATCGCGGGCGATTCGGCGAGCGACCACCGCTCGGTGACGAACCAATGGTCGTGGGCTTCGGCCGCCGCGTGCAGGAACACGATCCGTTCGTCGGGGACGCCGGCGACGCGCGCGGCTTCGTACGAGCACAGCAATACCGCCGCGCCCTGGTCGACGTCGATGTTGGCGCACATACGCTTCGGGTACGGGAAGCACACTGCCCGGTTGTCGGGGGAGATCGTCCGTATCTCCTCCGGGGAATAGGGCACACGCGACCACGCGTGCGGGTTCTCGGCCGCGACTGCGGCGAACCCGGCCCACATCTCGGAGACGGCCCGCTGGTGGTCGTCGACACTGCGTCCGTATCGGGCGCGCAGCGCGGTCTCGAACAGCGGATACACCATGGTCGGCGCGACCGCGGAATGCGCCATCTCGTATTCGGTCGTGCCGGGTGAGGCGTCGCCGATCACCAACGAGCACGGCTCGTCGTCGCCGGAATCCCAGTGGAGCTCGACGCGCGGTTCGCGCCGCGCCCGCCAGCGCGTGTGCATGCTCTCCGCGCCGCCGACGAGCACGACGTCGCAATCTCCGTGTTGGATCCGCGTCGCGAATTCGTCGATCAGGAGCTGAGGACTGTTGCCGCCGACGGTCGAGACCGCGGTGGCACGCGGTGCGATGCCGAGTGTGCGGGCGAGGACGGCGCCCGGGTCGGCGTAGGGCCACGACCCGATCGCGACGACCGCCGCCACATCGGTGCGCTCGAGCAGCGACGCGGACGCGCAGGTGTCGGCGTCGGCGAGTCGTGCCGCGTCGGCGAGCAGTTCGATGGGCGACCGGGCGCGCTCGGGCGACTCCCGCTGATTCGTCTGTCCCACACCCACGATGACCGGAGCCCGGCGATCGACTTCCGGCACGGAGTCACCCTACCGACCGGTTCTCGGAATCGTCCGCTCCGGAATCGGTGCTGAGCACCGGCCACGCGGGTTCGCCCGGCGCCGCGCTGTCGCGACAGATCGATCGGTACCGGCAGGTCCGGCACACGTCGACTTCCTTGACGCCTCGCCATTCGACCTCGGCCCACATCCGCTCGACCGCGGCGCGCAATTCTTCTTCGACTGCTTCCAACGCTTCGTCGTCGAGCTCCCACGGTTCGGGATCGTCGTCGACCTCGGGTTGCAGGTACTCGTAACGGAGCCGGAGCCGGTATCCGTGGGCGCGCGCACGCTCCGCCAGCACAAACGCCTGCACGTGGGCGGCCTTGATCTCGGAGACGGCGTCGACCCACTTCCCACCGGTCTTGTAGTCGCGGGCGTCGACGATGCCGTCGTGGATCCACACCGCGTCGATGCGCGCGGTCGCCATGAACATCGGCGGCGGCATGCGATGGAAGCGCGCGATGTCGACCTCGTGCGCGGCGCGGTCGGATGCGCGCGACGGGCAGCGGTCGGCGTGGCGCGAGATCATCTCACGCACCGACGGCGTGTCGAACCCGTGTCCACCGAGTACGTCGGTGACGTGATCCGTGTCGTAGCAATCGCCGTCGGCGTGGATCTTGCGGAGCATGTCGTGCACGAGCAGGCCCTGGTCGGTCGAGGGTGCCGGATCGCTCGCGGGGAGACCGAGCAACGCGTTGCAGTAGAAGAGACGCGGGCACCGCGTGAAATCCTCGTAGTTGCTCGGGGTCAGCGAGACGATGTCGGAGAGCAGCCGCTTCGCCCGCATCGCTGATCAGCCCGGGTGCTTCGAGCAGCCGGATATGAACGCGCAACCCTGACAGTCGCGCCCCGCTTGCGGACGCGCGTCGGCGGCCAATTCGAGCACCACCGCGACCCGCTCGCCGATCCACGCGTGGGCTTCGGCGCGGTCGGCTTCGACGTTTGGCGCGTGGGTCGCGCGTCGCTGCTCGATCACGTCGGCGACGACGATCTCGAGCTGTACCGGCGCCCACTCCTCGGTGCGTACCAACGCGATGCGTACGTCGACCTCGTCGAGCAGCTTGGCGTCGCGCCGTGCGCCGACGAGAACCTTGCGCAGCTCGCGGCCTCCGTCGTCGAGCTCGGCCGCGATCCCCAGACCCGACGACAGCTCGACGCCGAGCTCGGGGAGGAGCGTGCGATATCCGAGGTCGACGACTCGGGCGGGCGTTTCGCCGAACGCGTCGAGATAGCCCCGCGTGGCCGCGCGATAGAGCGCCTGCTGTTCGGGCTCGAGCTCGCCGGGGACCACGAACGCTTCCGGACGGGGCGGTCCGGCTTCGGCCTGGGCGAGGCGCGCGTCGGATTCGATGCGGTTCGAAACGGCGAACCGCATGTCGGCCGTCCGGTTGACGTTGCGTTTGCCGCTGTGCACTTCCCGCGCGAGGCGGCGGCGACACATGTCGTCGGCGAGGCGCAGATGCCTCGGACTGATGTGCGGCAACTCCTCTTCGTCCACCCCGAGGACGCTAGTTGTGGCATGAGACTCCGACGGACCCACACAGAAGTGGCGGGAGGCTCCCTGAGTAGGATTGTCGGGTGCGCATCGCAATCGGCAGTGACCATGCCGGCTACCCGCTGAAGCAACACCTGATCGGGGTGTTGAAGGAGTGGGAGCACGATGTCGACGACCTGGGCACCCACTCGGAAGACCCCGTCGACTACCCGATCTACTGTGCCGCGGTGGGCCGCGCGGTCGCGTACGGCGACGCCGAGACCGGCATCGTGCTCGGCGGCAGCGGGCAGGGCGAGCAGATCTCGGCCAACAAGGTGCACGGCGTGCGCGCCGCGCTCTGCAACGACCTCTACACCGCGCGCATGGCGCGCCAACACAACGACGCGAACGTCCTGTCGATCGGCGCTCGCATCGTCGCCGCCGAGCTTGCCGACGAGATCACCCGAATCTTTCTCACCACGAAGTTCGAGGGCGGCCGCCACGTGCGTCGACTCGAGGAGATCACCGCCATCGAGACCGAGGAGGCCAGTCGATGACGTCAGCGCTGGAGCGCACCGATCCCGAGATCGCCGACATCATCCGGCGCGAGCTCGAACGGCAGAACACGACGATCCAACTCATCGCGTCGGAGAACTTCACGTCGCGCGCCGTGATGGAAGCCCAGGGCACGGTCCTCACGAACAAGTACTCCGAGGGCTACCCGGCCAAGCGTTACTACGGCGGGAACTTCGTCGTCGACGACGCCGAGAACCTGGCGCGCGACCGCGCGTGCGCGCTGTTCGGTGCGCAGCACGCGAACGTGCAGCCGCACTCGGGCGCGAACGCGAACCAGGCCGCGTTCATGGCACTGCTCGAGCCCGGCGACAAGGTCATGGGCATGCGCCTCGACCAGGGCGGGCACCTCACTCACGGTTCGCCGGTCAACTTCAGCGGCCGCATGTACGACTTCGTCGCGTACGGCGTCGACGACGAAACCGAGATGCTCGACTACGAGGTGATCCGCGATCTCGCCGTGCGCGAACGGCCGCGCATGATCATCGCGGGCGCCACCGCGTACGCGCGGATCATCGACTTCGAGGCGTTCCGTGCGATCGCCGACGAGGTCGGCGCGCTGCTGCTCGTCGACGCGGCGCACATTGCGGGTCTCATCGCCGGTGGCGCGCACCCGTCGCCGGTTCCGGTCGCCGACGTAGTGACCTTCACGACGCACAAGACGCTCCGCGGTCCACGCGCGGGAGCGATCCTGTCGCGCAGCGAGTACGCGACCGGGATCGACAAGGCCGTGTTCCCCGGCCTGCAGGGTGGCCCGTTGATGCACGTGATCGCGGCCAAGGCGGTCGCGTTCCATGAGGCGAGCGAGCCGTCGTTCCGTCAATATGCGGCCGATGTCGTGACGAACGCGCAGGCGCTCGCCGCCGGTTTGGCCGAAGAGGGTTTCCGCATCGTCTCCGGTGGCACCGACAACCATCTGATGCTCGTCGACCTGCGCCCGTTCGGCGTGACCGGCAAGGTCGCGCAAGAGGCGCTCGACCGCTCCGGCATCACGTGCAACAAGAACGCGATTCCGAACGATCCGGAGAAGCCGTTCGTCACGAGTGGGCTGCGCCTCGGCGCGGCGTCGTGCACGACCGCAGGGATGGGCCCCGACGAGATGCGCGAGATCGCCGGGCTGATCGGAGCCGTGCTGCGCGCGGTCGACGACGACTCCGTCGCGGCCGACGTACGCGAACAGGCGAACCGCCTGTGCTCGAAATTCACCCCCTATCCCGAAGGCGCATGAATAGCCCGGCGCCGCTTCGGCACCGGGTGAGCGAGTAACGCGGTGGCGGGATACGCAGTCGTCCTCGCCGTCGCCCTCGGAACAACGCTGCTCCTGACGCCGATCGTGCGTCTCCTCGCGATCCGCTTCGGCGCGGTGGTCGCGCCGTCGGCCGACGCCCGACACGTGCACACGCGTCCCACGCCGACGCTCGGCGGGATGGCGATGTTCGTCGGGTTCCTCGTGGCGATGGCTGTCGCCTCGCAGATGCACCAGTTCCACGAGATGTTCCAGTCGAGCTCCGAGCCGTTCGGTCTGATCCTCGGCGCGGGCGTGATGTTCGTCGTCGGCGGCCTCGACGACCTCATCGACGTGTCGCCGCCCGCGAAGGTCGCGGGCCAAGTGGTCGCCGCGAGCCTCCTCGCGTTCTACGGCGTCACGATGTTCTACTTCCGGATGCCGTTCAATCTCTTTCACACCGACACGGTGGTGCTCGGCTCGCAGCTCGCGCCGCTCGTGACCGCGCTGTGGGTCGTGTTGATGACGAACGCCGTGAATCTCATCGACGGTCTCGACGGACTCGCGGCGGGCATCGTGGCGATCGGCGGCGGCGCACTCTTCTTGTTTGCCGACCGGCTGTTCAAGCAGAACTACATCGACGGCACGAACATCGGTCCGCTGGTCGCGATCATTGCCGTCGGCGTGTGCCTCGGCTTCCTGCCGTTCAACTGGCATCCATCGAAGATCATCATGGGCGACGCGGGTGCTCTCTTCTTAGGCGTGCTGCTCGCCGTGCCGACGATCACCATCGGCGGGCGAACCGATCACGCGTTCTCGGGCAACACGTTCTTCTTCTTCGGTCCGCTCCTGATCCCGGTGCTCATCCTCGGCGTGCCGATCCTCGACACGGTGTTCTCGTTCCTCCGGCGCATGGTCAAACGCCAGCGTTGGCATCAAGCCGACGCCGGACACCTGCACCATCGGCTCATGCGACTCGGGCACGGGCCGCGCCGCACCGTGGTGATCCTCTGGGCCTGGACCGCGTTGTTGTCGGGCGTGGCGCTGGTACCGACCTACTTCCCCCACAGCGGGAGCAACGCGTTGGTCCCGTTCGTCGTCGCGGCCATGGCGCTCCTGCTCCTCGCCTGGTTCCACCCCGGGATCCGTTCTCGGAGGGAGCGCCACGAGCGGGCCCGTCACCCGACAGGCCATCCGGGCGAAGACGTGGTGGATCTCGCCGAACGTCGCAGGCAGCGGGCGTGACCTGAGTCCCGGGCAGAAAATTCTGCCCCGGTTTGACTCATTCTTCACACCCCCAATAGATTGCGAATGGATTCACAAGCGCCCTCCGGCAACGGTGGCGGGGGTCAGAGGCTGGTGATCCAGAAGGGGCTTCGGCGTGGTTCCGGCAGGGGAGCGTCGCGACCAGCGAGACACATGGAACGGGTTCTCGAACGCGCTCTCGCATGCGTTCGAGCTCGTCGCCACGACGGTGCTGTTCACGCTGTTCGGCCTCTTCCTCGATGACCGCATCGGGACCCGCCCGCTGTTCACCGTGGTTCTCGGGCTGCTCGCCGTGATCGGCCTCGGGGTGCGCGCCTACTACACGTACATCGATCAGATCCGCCGCGACGAGAAGGGGAAGCCTTGGCTGCACAAGAGCCCGTAGTCCCTCTCGTCGAACGCGAAGTCGCCCTCGACATCGTCAAGCGCGGCGTCATGGTCACGCCCCTTGTGCTGCTCGTCGCCGCCGTACGCGGATGGGACGGCGTCGCCAGCGCGGCCATCGCGCTCGGCATCGTGCTCGTGAACTTCCTGGCCGCGGCCGCGATCATGACCCGTGCCGCGAAGAGCGGGCCCACCGCGATCGGCGCCGCCGCGCTCGGCGGATATGTCCTCCGCCTCGCCGTGATCCTCGTCGCACTCGTAGTGTTGCGCCACCAACCCTGGATCGATCTTCCGACGCTCGGTTTCGTGATCGTCGGTACCCACCTGGGTCTGCTCGTCTGGGAAATGAAATACGTGAGTCTCACGCTCGCTGCGCCGGGGTTGAAGCCGGCACGACCTTCCGGAGACCAATGAACGCCCTCCTGCTCGCGGTCGACGTACCGCCGATCAGCCACGTGACGAACTGGGGAGCCGGACCACTCGGCTTCAACAAGACCGCGGCCATCTACATCTTCGCGGCCCTCGCGACGATCCTGTTGTTCGCGCTCGGCACTCGCCGCAAGGACGCACTCGTGCCGTCCGGGCTGCTGCAGAACACGGCCGAGTCGGGCGTCGGATTCGTCCGCAACCAGATCATCATGCAGACGATGGGCAGCGACGGACTCCGCTACCTCCCGTACCTGACCGCGCTGTTCTTCTTCATCTTCTTCAGCAACATCACCGAGATCATCCCGGGCGTGCAGTTCCCCGCCAACGCCCGCTTCGGCATGCCGCTCACGCTCGCGCTGCTCACGTGGGTGATCTACAACATCGTCGGTGTCGTGAAGCAGGGCCCGCTCCACTACCTGAAGAACTCGGTGATCCCGCCCGGGGTGCCGAAGGCGATCCTTCCGCTCGTGATGATCATCGAGCTCGTCTCGACGTTCATCGTGCGGCCCTTCTCGCTGATGGTCCGACTGTTCGCCAACATGCTCGCCGGCCACCTCATCTTGGTGACCTTCGGTGCCCTGTGCGCCGCGCTGTTCGCCGCGAAGGTCACTGTCGTGATCATGCCGTTCTCGTTCCTGCTGCTCGTCGCGATGACGGGCTTCGAGATCCTCGTCAGCTTTTTGCAGGCCTTCATCTTCACGATCCTGACGGCTGTCTACATCGACAGCTCGATGCACCCTTCGCACTGACCCACTCATCCATCAACTTCTCGCACTGACAAAGACACAAGGGAGTACCTCCGTGGCTCTGCTTCATCTTCTCCTCGCCCAGGCGGCCGCCGACCCCACCAAGGGTCTGACCGCGATCGGTCGAGGCATCGTCTACGGCGGCGCCGCCATCGGCCCCGGCATCGGCATCGGCTTGGTCGTCGGTAACGCGATCACCGCCATGGCGCGCCAGCCCGAATCGGCCGGCACCGTCCGGACGACGATGTTCCTCGGGATCGCGTTCACCGAGGCGCTCGCGCTGTTCGGCTTCGTCCTCGCGTTCATCATCTCCGGGTAGGGGGAATCGTGCGCAAGCACATTCGTGCACTCATCGCAGTAGCCGGCATCGCGGTTGCGGTGTTGTTCGTCGCCGCGCCCGCTTATGCGGCGACGACCACACCGAAGTTCGCGAACCAAGCGGCGAAGGAATGCTTCGACAAGCTCGAGAAGGGCGGGACGATCGACGACTGCCAGAAGGCGCCGTCGCCGTTGGTCCCGGCCAAGAACGAGATCATCTGGGGCTCCGCCGCGTTCGCGGTGTTGCTGCTCGCGGTGTGGAAGTTCGGCGTGCCCGCGGTGAAGAACATGGAGCAGGCCCGCGAGGACCGCATCCGTAACGACCTCGAGGGCGCCGAGAAGGCCAAGACCGACGCGGAAGCGGAGAAGGCGCAGTACATCGCGCAGATCGCCGGCGCCAAGGATGAGGCCGGACGGCTGATCGAAGAGGCGCGCCAGGCCGCGGAGACGGTGCGAGCCGATCTCATCGCCCGGGCGGAGTCGGAAGCCAACGACATCCGGGCCCGCGCCCAGGCCGACATCGCCAACCAGACCAGCCAGGCGATGGCCCAACTTCGTTCCGAAGTGGCCGCGTTGTCGATCGATCTGGCGGGCCGCATTGTCGAGCGCAACCTCGACACCGACGCCAACCGCCAACTCGTCGACAGCTTCATCGACCAGGTATCCGGGAGTAAATAGTGGCGGACCGCATCGAAGCGTGGGCGCAGGCGCTGCTCGAGATCGCGCAGTCCGAAGGGAACCTGCACGAGGTCGAGGACGAGCTGTTCCGCTTCGCGCGCATCGTCGAGGGCAACGACGACCTCCGCACGGCGCTCGCGAACCCGGGTCAGCCGGCCGACCGCCGCGCCGCGATCGTCGACGAGCTGTTGGAGAATCGTTCACTGCAGACGACGCGCGCGATCGCGGCGTTCATCGTGGGTGCGGGTCGTGGTCACGACCTTCCCTCGATCGTGGCTCGGTTCGTCGAGCTCGCGGCCCAGAGTCGCCAGCACGAGGTCGCCGAGGTCCGCTCCGCGGTCGTGCTCGACGACACGCAGGTGCAGCGGTTGGCGGAGGCGCTCAGCCGCGCGACCAAGAAGAACATCGAGGTCCGAGTCGTCGTCGATCCCACGCTCATGGGCGGGATCGTCGCGACCATCGGTGACACCGTGATCGACGGCACCGTTCGTCACCGTCTCGACCAGCTCAAGGAGACGCTCTAAATGGCAGAGCTCACTATCGACGCGGCCGACATTGCGGCGGTGCTGCGCAAGAACGTCGAGGGCTTTCGGCCCGAGGTCGACCGGGCCCAGGTGGGTCGCGTGCTCGAGGTCGGCGACGGCATCGCGCGCGTCGCGGGTCTTCCCAACGCCGCGGTCAACGAGCTGCTCGAGTTCGAGGGCGGCGCGCACGGCCTCGCGCTCAACCTCGAAGAGGAATCCATCGGTGCCGTGATCCTCGGTCACGCCGACGCCGTGGAAGAAGGACAGCTCGTCACCGCGACCGGCCGGATCCTCTCGGTGCCGGTGGGCGACACGCTCATCGGGCGCGTCGTGAACGCGCTCGGAGTCGCGATCGACGGCAAGGGCCCTATCGGCCAAGACGAGATCCGCCGCCTCGAAGTGCAAGCGCCCGGCATCACCGGTCGCAAGCCCGTGCACGAGCCGCTGCAGACCGGTATCAAGGCGATCGACGCCATGACCCCGATTGGTCGTGGGCAGCGAGAGCTGATCATCGGCGACCGCAAGACCGGCAAGACCACGGTTGCCGTCGACACGATCCTGAACCAAAAGGGTCAGGGCGTGAAGTGCATCTACGTCGCCATCGGGCAGAAGGGCTCCACGGTCGCCCAGACCGTCGAGACACTGCGCGTGCACGGTGCGCTCGAGTACACGGTTGTCGTCAGTGCTCCGGCCTCCGACGAAGCAGTCTTCAAGTACCTCGCGCCTTACACGGGTTGCGCGATGGGTCAGCACTGGATGGAGAACGGTCAGCACGCGCTCGTCGTGTACGACGACCTGTCGAAGCAGGCCGAGGCGTACCGCCAGATGGCGTTGCTGCTCCGCCGCCCGCCGGGCCGCGAGGCGTACCCGGGCGACGTCTTCTACCTCCACTCGCGTCTTCTGGAACGCGCCGCCAAGCTGAACGACGAGCGCGGCGCCGGTTCGCTCACCGCGCTGCCGGTCATCGAGACCAAGGCCGGCGACGTCTCCGCCTACATCCCGACCAACGTGATCTCGATCACCGACGGTCAGATCTACCTGCAGGACGACCTGTTCAAGTCGGGTGTGCGCCCGGCCGTCGACGTGGGCATCTCGGTGTCACGCGTGGGTAGCGCCGCGCAGATCAAGGCCATGAAGGCGGTCTCCGGAACGCTGAAGCTCGACCTCGCGCAGTTCCGCGAGCTCGAGGCGTTCGCCACGTTCGGTTCCGAGCTCGACGCGGTGTCGAAGGCGCAGCTCGAGCGCGGGGCGCGCCTCGTGGAGCTGTTGAAGCAGGGCCTGCACGAGCCGATGCCGGTCGAAGAGCAGATCGTCTCGATCTTCGCGGGCACGAACGGCTACCTCGACGACATCCCGGTCTCCGACGTGAAGCGCTTCGAGACCGAGCTGCTCGACTTCATCCGCACCCGTCACGCCGACCTGGTCACGAAGGTCCGTACCTCCGGTGCGATGCCTGAAGGCGACTCGTTGGCAACCGCGGTCGCCGACTTCAAAGCCCAGTTCGTCCCCACGGCAGCAGCAGCGGAGTAGTCGATGGCCGGCGGTCAGGAGCGCATTCTTCGTCGGCGGATCAAGTCCGTCGAGTCCACGAAGAAGATCACGCGCGCCATGGAACTGATCGCGGCGTCGCGGATCGTGAAGGCGCAAGCGCGGGTGCATGCGGCGCAGCCGTACGCGGAGGGCATCACCGACGTGGTGCGGAACCTGCAAGCGGCCGGTGGCGGATCGAACAGCCCGCTGCTCACGCCGCGTCCGGAGATCCGCAAGGTCGCCGAGATCATCATCGCGGCCGACCGCGGCTTGTGCGGTGGTTACAACACCACCGTCATCCGCACCGCCGAGCACGACATGCGCGACCAGGAACGGGCCGGTCGCGAGAACGCGATCGTCACCGTCGGTCGCAAGGCCGAGGGCTACTTCCGCTTCCGCGACTTCCCGATCGACGCCGCATACTCCGGCTTCAGCGACAGCCCCACGTACGAAGACGCCCGCTTGGTGGCGTCGGCAGTCGTGGGCCGCTTCGAAGCGGGCGAGCTCGATCGCGTGCAGCTCGTGTACACGCGGTTCATCTCCGCCGGGCGCCAAGAGGTAGTGGTCGAGCCGTTGCTGCCGCTCGAGCCCGCCGCGGTCGTCGATGCCCCGACCGAGACGTCGGGTGAGCCGAGCGCCGACTACGAGTTCGAACCGAGCCCCGACGCCATCCTCGAGACCTTGTTGCCGCGCTACACCGAGTCGCGCGTCTACGCCGCGCTGTTGAACGCGGCGGCCTCGGAGCACGCCGCGCGCCAGCGCGCGATGAAAGCTGCGACCGACAACGCCGAAGACCTGATCCTCACGTATCGCCGCCGGATGAACCGGGCCCGTCAGGACTCGATCACCACGGAGATCATGGAGATCGTCGGCGGCGCCGAGGCGCTGAGCCAGGGTGCGGCCGATCACGACGACGTGCGCGCCGCCGAGTACTACGACAAGACCGCTTGAAACGGGAGCTATAGCTGCCATGACCGCAACCGCCGAGCCCCAGACACAACTCAAGGACGGATGGGTCGTCGCGATCCTCGGTCCCGTCGTCGACGTGGAGTTCCCGCCCGACGCGCTGCCGGAGATCAACTTCGCGCTCGAGATGGACATCGAGCTCGAGGGCGACAAGATCACCGTCACCGCCGAGGTCGCCCAGCAGATCGGCGAGGGCCGCTGCCGGGCGATCTGCCTGAAGCCGACCGACGGGCTGACCCGCGGTACCGCGGTGCGCAACCTCGGTCACGGCATCCAGGTGCCGGTGGGCGACGGAACGCTCGGCCACGTATGGAACGTGATCGGCGAGCCGCTCGACATCACGCAGTCGGAAGTCACGAACATCGCCGACCGCTGGAACATCCACCGCGATGCGCCGCCCTTCGACCAGCTCGAGCCCAAGGCGCTCATGTTCGAGACGGGCATCAAGGTCATCGACCTGCTCGAGCCCTACGTGCAGGGCGGCAAGATCGGCCTGTTCGGTGGCGCCGGTGTCGGCAAGACCGTGCTCATCCAGGAGATGATCAACCGGGTCGCCACCCAACACGGTGGAGTGTCGGTGTTCGCCGGCGTCGGCGAGCGCACGCGCGAAGGCACCGACCTCTGGCTGGAAATGCAGGAGTCGGGCGTCATCGAGAAGGCTGCGCTCGTGTACGGCCAGATGGACGAGCCGCCGGGTGTGCGGCTCCGGGTCGCGCTGAGCGCGCTCACCATGGCGGAGTACTTCCGTGACGTGCAGAACCAGGACGTGTTGTTGTTCGTCGACAACATCTTCCGGTTCGTGCAGGCCGGCTCCGAGGTGTCGACCCTGCTCGGCCGCATGCCGTCGGCGGTGGGTTACCAGCCCACGCTCGCCGACGAGATGGGCGAGCTGCAGGAGCGCATCACCTCCACCAAGGGTCGTTCGATCACGTCGTTGCAGGCCGTCTACGTGCCCGCCGACGACTACACCGACCCCGCGCCGTTCACCACCTTCACGCACCTCGACGCCACCACCGAGCTCGCCCGTGAGATCGCGGCGCTCGGTATCTACCCGGCCGTCGACCCGTTGGCTTCGACCAGCAACATCCTCGCCCCCGAGATCGTCGGGCAGCGGCACTACGACGTCGCCCGCCGGACCCAGGAGACGCTGCAGCGCTACAAAGAGCTGCAGGACATCATCGCCATCCTCGGTCTCGACGAGCTCTCCGAAGAGGACCGCGTCACCGTCGCCCGGGCCCGCAAGGTGCAGAAGTACCTGAGCCAGCCGTTCTTCGTAGGCGAGGTCTTCACCGGTCTGAAGGGGATCTTCGTGCCGGTCGACGAGACGGTCGAGAGCTTCGAAGCGCTCGTCAACGGCGACCTCGACCACGTTCCCGAGCAGGCGTTCTTCAACGTCGGGGGCGTCGAGTCGGTGCTCGCCAAGGCGAAGACGCTCGAGGGCTAAGGGGTCTTCGTGGACGTGCAGCTCGTCTCACCCGAGCAGATCCTGTACCAGGGCGAGGGAAAGATGGTCGTCGTGCGCACGCTCGGCGGCGGCGACATCGCGTTCGAGGACAACCACGCCCCGTTTCTCGGCGCGTTGGCGAGTTGGCCCGCACGGGTGAAGTTCGAAGACGGCTCGCAGGCGTGGTTCGCCGTGCACGGCGGTTTCGTCGAGGTCAGCCACAACCAGGTGATCATCCTCTCCGACGTCGCCGAACCGGCCGCCGACATCAACGTCGCGCGCGCCACCGAAGCGAAGACGCGGGCCGAAGAAGCGCTCCGGGCGAACGCCGACGACGAGGATGCCCAGGCCGCACTGGCGCGTGCCGACGTCCGCCTCGAAGTCGCCGCCTCCGCCTGAGCGGACTGCTCACTGAATCGGCTCAGCCCTTGACGGCGGCGATGGCGACGATCGGCGCGCTCGGAGGGTTACTTCCGAGGCTCCCCGCGAACCGCCTGTCGGAGAACGTAAAGACCCCGCCGTCCGACGCGACCATCACGTAGCCGTTGCCGTAGCTGACGAGTCCGTTCACCGGACGGGCGAGCGGCCGGTTGCCCATCGAACCGCGGAACTGCGCGTGGAACGCGAACACGCCGCCGTCCGACGCGACGAGCCAGTAGCCCCGGCCGTTCGGCGTCGGCGAGAGACCGACGATCGGTTGGTTCAAGCGCGTGTTGCCCATCGAGCCGTGAAAGCGCGCGTCGCCGAAGCCGAACACGCCGCCGTCCGAAGCCACCATGTAATAGCCGCGGCCGGTCGGTGTGGCGACGGAACCGATGATCGGTTGGTTGAGCTGCTTGGCGCCGAGGTCGCCGTAGAGGTGCGCGTCGCCGTAGGCGAAGGCCCGTCCGCGGATCGTGAACAGCCAGTAACCGTTGCCCGACGGTGTGGCCGAGATCGAGCTGACCCATTCGTCGGAGCGGAGCGGCGGCCGTCCGCCGAAGCCACCGGCCACTCCGAAGTGGCTGACGCTCCCCATCCCGTCGGTGATCCAGTAGCCGCGGCCATCGGCGCGTGCCGCGATCGCGAACGCCGGACCGGGCGCGTTGCCGATGTTGCGGGCGCCGCCGAAGGCGTACACCTTCCCGTCGGCGCCGAGCATCGAGTAGCCCGGACCGTGCGGCGGGATCACACCGGGCGATCCACCGCCCGCCGGACCGCCGCCGCCCGCCGGACCGCCTCCGGCCGCCGAACCCCCGAACAGGGAACGGAAGCGCGCCTGGGAGCTCGGGAAGTGACCGAGGACGTGGTAGCCGTCGTGAGTCGCGTCCTCGTTGAAGTAGGAGTGGTACGCCAAGCTGCCGGGCCCGGACGCGGGCAGGCTGTTCATCCAGTCGAACATGCCTTGGATGAATGTCGGATCATCGTTGCCCGCATTGCGCGGCGACTCCGTGCCGCCGCCGGCCAACGCCCACTCCGGGTAGCTGACCTGCTTGCCGTGCGCCATCGCGAAGTCGCGCTGGAACACGAGCTGCGCGCGCATCTTGGCGAAGGCCGCGTTCGCATCCGACCACGAGCGCGTCGCCGGATTCCATGCGACGCCCTGTCCTTTGTCGTACACGTCGAGACCGATGATGTCGACGTACCCGTCGCCGGGATACGCGGCGAGCTCGTTCTGGATCCAGCCGGGGTCGCCGTTCCAGTCGAGACGGACCTTCGGGAGGACGGAGCGGAACACGTCGGCGACGTGTCGATACGTGCGCGCCCACAGTGCCTCGTTGCCGTTCGACGACCACGGCATCCACCCGCCGTCGAACTCCCATCCGAGCCGCAGGACCACGCTCGTGAATCCGGCTTGCTTGATGTACTGCGCGCCCTGCCGGTACGCGGCGTCGTGCGCACCTGCCAGCGTCGCGTTGAGCGCGGCCGCGCGCTGGGCGGTGGTGGCGCCGAATCCGAGCCCCATGGTCAGCGGAACCGACTCGACGAAGCCGGTGCGAGACGCGATGGTCTGGAACGCGCCCGGCTTGACCGTCTGACCCCAGATGCTTCCGCCGAACGCGCCCGCGTTCGAGGCATCCGAGAATTGCACGACGTAGCGCGCGTCGTGGCCCAACCAATTTTCCAACGAACGAAATCCGGAGACGGTGCCGTAGCCGGGGTAGAAGCCCAACTGGGATACCGAAGGCCGATCGGTCGCCGCCGCGCCGCCCAACATCCGAGCGCCGACGATGCCGGTGGTGCACAGCACCATCGCAACGACGGCAACACGCGTACGAAGATTGGCAGTCACGGACAAGACGACCCCCGGGTCAGTTCGTGGACTGACCCTCAATCGGTCGTTGTC
>DASYJT010000317.1:0-5576 GCA_035996165.1 Acidimicrobiia bacterium | reverse complement strand
TCGCCGACGAGGTTGATCGGCGGGGTGGGCTTGCTGTCGGCCCGACCGAAATGCGCGAGCGCACCCGCGAGCGCGATGTAGTTGATGTCGTGGCCCGCGGCCAACGCCATCGGACCCTCTTGGCCCCATCCGGTCATCCGTCCGTACACGAGCTTCGGATTGCGGGCGAGACAATCATCGGGGCCGAGGCCGAGCCGTTCCGTCACGCCGGGGCGGAAGCCCTCGAACAGCGCGTCGGCGCCCTCGACGAGGCGGAGCACCAGCTCGACGCCTTCGGGGTTCTTCAGATCGACGCCGATCGAGCGCCGGCCGCGGTACAACGGCTCGAGGTTCACCTTGTCGAACTGCGCCGGGTTGACCTGCTGGGCCCGGTCGATCCGGATGATGTCGGCGCCCATGTCGGATAACAACATGCCGGCGAACGGCCCCGGTCCGATTCCGGCGAGCTCGACGATCTTGACTCCTGCAAGCGGTCCCATCCGTGCAACCTACGCGCGGCGGCCGCGGGGCCGCATACCGGAGGCTCGTCGAGCGCGGCGGCGCGACGCGTGCAGCGGATGAACGCTCAGTAGTTCAGCTTCAGACCGGGCCGCGGCCAGGGCAGCGAGATCAGGCGCCCCGTTCCCGAGCACGTGACATACGCGGTCCGTAGGTCGTCGCCGCCCCAGCAGACGTTGGTCGTCATCGGATCGCCGGTGACCACCTGATCGAGCACGTCACCGGCCGGTGAGATGACCGTCAGCGCGCCCGTTACCAAAGTCGCGACGACCACGTTGCCGTCACCGTCGATACCGAGCGAGTCGAACAGCTGCATCCCGGGCAGTCCGCAGATCATCGCGCCGGCCGCGCCCGCGGCATTGCGCTCGACCTCGCCCGGACCCGTCACGTTCCACGCGTAGACGCGTCCGGTGTGGGTCTCGGCCGCGTACAACCGCGTGCCGTCGGGTGAGAGCCCGATGCCGTTGGGTGCGTCGCTCGGGAAGATCACCTCGCGGATCGCAGAACCGTCGGGTTGCGCGTAGAAGATCGCGCCGACGTGCTGCACCCGGCCCTGCCGGCGCCCGTGATCGGTGAACCACATGCCACCGTGGGAGTCGAACACGATGTCGTTCGGGCCTATGAGCTTGTTCCCGTCGCACTCCGTGTAGAGCACCTCGACCTTCCCCGAGTCGAGATCGATGCGCTCGATCCGGCCACCGCTGTAGTGCGGCGGGATCTCGGTGTCGGGGATGTTCAATCCGATCAAGTCGTGAAAGGCCCAACCGCCGCTGTTGCAGATGTAGAGCGCGCCGTCCGGACCGATCGCCGCGCCGTTCGGGCTCCCGCCGGGCGTCGCGACCTCGTGCTTGGTGCCATCGGGCTGCACGCGGGTGACGCATCCCCCGCCGAGCTCGACCACGATGACGCTGCCGTCCGGCATCGCGACCGGCCCCTCCGGAAACCGCAGTCCCGACGTGATCTCGGTGATCTCAGGCTGGCTCATCTTGCGAGCAGAGCACCGGTGGCCCCGAGCGGTCAAGATACGGACATGCGCATTCGTATGGAGCCCCAGGACGAGTACATGCACGCGTTGGAGGAAGCATCGAACTTCAACGAGTCGATGTACTTCAACGTGTACGACCCGACGGCGCAGATCGGCGGATTCCTCCGTCTCGGCAACCGGGCCAACGAGGGCTACGCCGAGCTCACGACGTGCATCTACCTTCCCGACGGCCGCGTCGCGTTCACCTACAACCGGCCGAAGATCTCGGACAACGACGCGTTCGACGCGGGCGGCACCCGCTTCGAGGTCGTCACGCCCTTCGAGGAGTTGCGCACGACGTACGACGGCAAGGTCGCGATGCTGACCGAGCCGCTGCAGATGGCGAATCCGCGCCAGGCGTTCACCGAAAACCCCTGGGTCGAGGCGCACGTTGCGTTGACACACCGCGGCGTGTCGCCGATGTACGGCGGCGAACCCGTAAACGACGACGGCTCGCCGCTCGAGAAGGATCACTCCGGTGGCTTTGCCCGCGGCCACTACGAGCAGCACATGGCGGTCGACGGGACGATCCGCGTCGGCGACGACGAATGGGCGGTCTCGGGCTTCGGCCTGCGCGACCACTCGTGGGGGCCGCGCTTTTGGCAGGCGCCGTGGTGGTACCGCTGGCTCACCGCGAACTTCGGCGCCGACTTCGGCTTCGTCGTGTCGATCATCGCCTCACGCGACGGCGGACGCCGCTACGGCGGCATGGTGTTGCGCGACGGCGTGTACGAGCACATCAAGCACGCCACGATCGAGACGGTATGGACGGGCGACGACGAGTACCACGCCGAGGTGCGCGCCACCGCGACCACCGACACCGACACCTACGAGATCACCGGGCGCGTCCTCAACCTCATCCCGCTGCGCAACCGGCGCGAGACGCCCGAAGGCGAGCAGCTCGTCACCCGCATCTCGGAGGGCATGACGGAATGGTCGTGCAACGGCATGACCGGCTACGGCCTGTCCGAGTACCTCGACCAGATTCTCGACGGCCGGCCGGTCGGCGCGGCCGAAGAGACGATCTCGTCTTAGGAACGGACCTACAGGAGCAGCGTGCGGCGGGCGCCGGCGGTCGCGTCCGCGTTCTCGCGGTACTCGACGAGCTGCGCCACCGACACGAGTGCGATCCGGTGCTCCTCGGCGAAGAGCTCGAGGTACGGAAAGCGCGCGGGCGAGCCGTCGTCGTGCAGTACCTCGCAGATGACCGCGACCGGGGCACACCCGGCGAGCCGGGCGAGATCGACGGCCGCTTCGGTGTGACCGCGCCGCTCGAGCACGCCGTCCTCGCGTGCGCGCAACGGGAAGACGTGACCGGGGCGGACGAAGTGATCAGGACGCGACGCGGGGTCGAGCACCTTGCGGATCGTCAACGCCCGATCGTGGGCGCCGATGCCACTCCCCGCATCGCGGTGGTCGATCGTGACCGTGAACGCGGTGTCGCACCCGGCGACGTCGGGCGGCACCATGGGTCCCATCTCGAGCTCGTCGAGCCGGCTCGTGCTGCAGGGCATGCATACGAGGCCGCGCGCCCAGCGCATCATGAAGTTGATCGCCTCGGGCGTCACCCATTCGGCCGCGAGCGTGAGGTCGCCCTCGTTCTCGCGGTCTTCGTCGTCGACCACGAGCACCATCTCGCCGCGGCGGATGCGTCGAAGCGCGTCGTCGATCGAGGTAAGTGACACCGGCACCGTCCTTCAGTTGATGAGTTCGGGAGTCGGGAGCGCCGAAAGCTCGACACGCCCCGGGATGGTTGCGATCATGCGACATCCGTGCGGCTCGTTGCGACTCACGCGGATGTCACCACCGTGCAGCTCCACGATCCAGCGTGCGATCGCGAGCCCGAGTCCGGCGCCACCGTCGCTCGACGAGCGGGCGGAGTCGGCTCGGTAGAAACGCTCGAACACTCGAGCGACCTCACTGTCGGGTATACCCGGACCGTCGTCGGTCACCTCGAGGCGGGCGCCGCCGTCGGGAGCCGCAACGGCCCGGACGAGCACCGTTCCTTTCGGAGGCGAGTGCCGGACGGCGTTTTCGACGAGGTTGGCGACGACCTGGTGCAGGCGTTCGGCGTCGGCTTCGACGCGGAAGTCGCGCGGAACAGTGTCGATCTCGAAGTGGACATCGGTGGCGTGCAGCTGCGACTCGCGGATGGCGTGCTCGATCATCGGACGCACGTCGAAGAGGTTGCGATCGAGCGGGAGCGTCCCCGACTCCAGCCGCGACAAGTCGAGTAGCTGCTGCACGAGCCGACCCAGGCGCTCGACCTGCGCCAGCATCGTGCGAATCGTCTCCGGATCGGCCTTGCCGACGCCGTCGACGAGGTTCTCGAGCACCGCCTGCAACGCGGTGATCGGGGTGCGCAGCTCGTGGCTGACGTTGGCAACGAGGTCGCGGCGGAGGCGGTCGGTCTCCGCGAGCTCGCCGGCCATCTGGTTGAACGCCCGCGCGAGCGTGCCGATCTCGTCGTGCGAGACAGCGGTGACCCGGGCCGAGAAGTCGCCGCGGGCCATGGCTTCGGTGGCGGCGACCATCTCGCGGAGCGGCGAAGTCAGACCTCGGGCGAGCACCCAGACGACGCCGAGTGCCACGAGGCCCGAAAGCACGCCCGCGATCGACGGCCATATCCCCAGCTTGAGGCCGACGAAGAAGACGCCGACCGTCACCGCGACCGCGACCAGGATGATGACGCTGATCTTCAGCTTCAGCGTCGGCAGCGGATCGAGCGGCCGCTCCGGGGTGCGGGGGCGCTTCAATCGCAATTTGCCCGAGCCTCTTCGATCGCGTACCCGACGCCGTGCACCGTGCGCACGATCGACGAGCCGAGCTTGCGGCGAACGGTGCGGATGTGCGAATCGACCGTGCGGGCCCCCGACGGAACGTCGTAACCCCACACCTGCGCGAGCAGCTCTTCGCGGGTCGAGACCCGGCCCGGGCGCGCGGCGAGATAGTGGACGAGGTCGAATTCGATCGGGGTCAAGTGCACGAGCTCGCCGGCGACGCGCACGCGACGAGTCGTCGAGTCGAGCTCCACGGCGCCGACCCGCACGATGGGCTGTTGCGCGGCGTCGGCGGAGCGTTCGGCCCGCCGCATCAGGGCGTGCACCCGGGCGATCAGCTCGCGCATGCTGAAGGGCTTGGTCATGTAGTCGTCGGCGCCGACCGCGAGCCCGACGAGGAGGTCGCTCTCGCCGTCTCGAGCGGTGAGCATCAGGACGGGAACGGGTCGCTCGCGCTGGATGTGCTTGCACACCTCGATCCCGTCGAGACCCGGGAGCATGAGGTCGAGCACCACGAGATCGGGCTGGGTCCGTTCGCAGAGCGCCACGCCGCTCGGTCCGTCGGCCGCGATCTCGACCGAGTAGCCCTCGCTGCGGAGGCGAGCCGCAACGGCTTGAGCGATCGGCTGCTCGTCCTCGATCACGACGACCGTACGGACGAGCCCATCGCGCGCTCTAGGTGCAAGCGAGGTCACACCAGGAGGATACGGACCTGCGGTGGAGGAGTCCCCACGGGCCTGTGGAGAAAGTGTGCAGATCGAGGAGTCACCTCGGGCGCGCTGCGCAGGTCACGCAGAGGCGGGCCGCGGGCTGGGCCTGGAGTCGTTCGGCCGGGATCGCCGCGCTGCATCGCTCACACCGGCCGTACAGACCGGCCCGGAGCCGATCCCGAGCTGCGTCGATCTCGGCCAGCTGAGTGCGGGCGGCATCGAGCAACGCTGACGTCTGCGCCCGCTCGAACCCGACGGTCGACCCTTCGGGATCGTGCTCGTCGTCGAGGTTGGCGGACTCCGACGACTCGACGATCGCGTCGAAGGTCCGGCTGAGGTCGCCGAGCCGCGTCAGCGCCCGGTCTCGCGCGGCTTCGAGAAGGCCCGCCCGATCGTCGTCGCTCATCGTCGCGAGAGTGTTCCGCAACTCCGTTGCAAAGAATCTTCGGAAGAATCTTCGCGACGGAGCGGGTCGCTAGCGTCGGCGCTCGTGGCCCGACCCCCGGATCCCCAGGCGCTCGCCCGTGCCGTGGCGCCGGCGTGCGGCGAAGGCACAGTCGACAA
>DASYJT010000316.1:0-2622 GCA_035996165.1 Acidimicrobiia bacterium | reverse complement strand
GACGTTGGTGGTCTTCCAGATGCCGCCGTCGGCCGCGCCCAGGTAGACGGTGTCGGGATCGGTCGCCGAGACGCGCACGGTGTTGAGGCGACCGGAGTCGATCGCGTTGTAGTAGCTGCCGTTCCACTCGAACCGCGCGTTCGTCGGACCGAGCTGGTGCCACGTCGTGTTCGTGGCGGGGGCAAACGGCGAAGGTGAGCGAGGTGACTGCGTGCCCGGGGCCGCCGCGACACGCGACTGTTCCTTGCGGCGTTCGCTCGAGCCGGTACGAACGACAGCGTGGGTCGAGGCGGCGCTCACGGGTCCTGAGTACGCGCGGTCGGCGTCGAGCCGCGCCCGCGCGCTCGGGACGATCGGCGCCGAAATCCGGGCGCGACCACCGGGCGTCGTCGCGACGGCGGCGCGGGCGGCGCCCGTGACTGTGCCGGCCATGGCGACGACCGCAATTACGGCGAAGACCCGACCACTCGGTGATGTACGCATCGCTGCCCCCTCGTCCCGACGGCATCGCCGGAGGTGCCCTCCGCACGATCCCGGGCGAACGATTCCAGGCCGCGCTTGAAGTCGGCTGAAACCTGGCCGACGACGCCTCGGTCAGGCGCCGACGTAGGTGGCGAGGTGTGCGGCGGTGAGGGTGGAGCCGGCGGCGACGAGGTCGGCGGGCGTGCCCTCGAAGACGATCCGACCGCCGTCGTGGCCTGCGCCCGGGCCGAGGTCGATGATCCAGTCGGCGTGCGCCATGACGGCCTGGTGGTGCTCGATGACAATGACCGACTTGCCGGAGTCGACGAGCCGGTCGAGGAGGCCGAGCAATTGCTCGACGTCGGCGAGGTGCAGGCCGCTGGTCGGCTCGTCGAGGACGTAGACGTGGCCCTTCTCGGCCATCTGGGTCGCCAGTTTGAGGCGCTGGCGCTCGCCGCCGGAAAGCGTGGGGAGCGGCTGGCCGAGGCTGAGGTAGCCGAGCCCGACGTCGACGAGGCGGTTGAGGACGGCGTGCGCGGCCGGCGTGTGCGTCTCGCCCGCGCCGAAGAATTTCTCGGCCTCGTTTACCGACATCGCGAGCACCTCGCTGATGTCGCGGCCACCGAGGTGGTGCTCGAGCACCGATGCGTGGAACCGCTTCCCCTCGCACTCCTCGCACATGGTGGCGACGCCGGCCATCATCCCCAGGTCGGTGTAGATGACGCCGTTGCCGTTGCAGTTGGGGCAGGCGCCCTCGGAGTTCGGGCTGAACAGCGCGGGCTTTACGCCGTTGGCCTTCGCGAACGCCTTGCGGATCGGGTCGAGCAATCCCGTGTAGGTCGCCGGGTTGCTCCGGCGCGAACCGCGAATCGCGGTCTGGTCGATCGACACGACACCGTCGCGTCCCGCTACCGAGCCGTGGATCAGCGAGCTCTTCCCCGACCCGGCCACGCCGGTCAGCACCACCAGCACGCCGAGCGGTATGTCGACGTCGACGTCGCGCAGGTTGTGGGTGGCGGCGCCGCGCACTTCCAGCGTTCCGGCAGGAGTCCGCACGGTCTTCTTGAGGGCGGTCCGGTCGTCGAGGTGTCGACCGGTCAGGGTGCCGCTGGCGCGCAGACCTTCGACCGTGCCCTCGAACACCACCTCGCCGCCCGCCGTACCCGCGCCCGGGCCGAGGTCGATGACGTGATCCGCGATCGCGATCGCCGACCACGGCTTGTGTTCCACGACGAGCACCGTGTTGCCCTTGTCGCGCAGCCGTAGCAGCAGGTCGTTCATCCGCTGGATGTCGTGCGGGTGCAGCCCGACCGCAGGCTCGTCGAACACATAGGTCACGTCGGTGAGCGCGGAGCCGAGGTGGCGAATCATCTTGACGCGCTGCGCCTCGCCGCCCGACAGCGTGCCCGACGGCCGGTCGAGTGAGAGGTAGCCGAGCCCGATCTCCGCGAACGAGTCGAGGGTGTCGCCCAGCGACGCGAGCAGTGGCGCGACCGACGGTTCGTCGAGACCGCGTACCCATTCCGCGAGGTCGCTGATCTGCATCGCGCACGCGTCGGCGATGTTGATCCCGTCGATCTTCGACGAACGAGGCGCTTCGCCGAGTCGCGTGCCGTCGCAGTCGGGGCAGACGGTGAAGGTCACCGCCCGCTCCACGAACGCGCGGATGTGGGCCTGCAGCGCGTCGACGTCCTTCGACAGCATCGACTTCTGGATCCGCGGTATCAGACCCTCGTAGGTGAGGTTGATGCCGTCGACCTTGATCTTGGTCGCCTCTTTGTACAAGAGGTCGGCCCGCTCGCGCTTGGTGAACTTCTTGATCGGCTTGTCGGGGTCGAAGAATCCGCAGCCCGTGAAGATCCGGCCGAACCAGCCGTCCATGCTGTAGCCGGGGATCGTGAGCGCGCCTTCGTTGAGCGACTTGTTCTCGTCGTACAGCTGGGTGAGGTCGACGTCGTTGACGGAGCCTCTGCCCTCGCAGCGCGAGCACATACCGCCGAGGATGCTGAAACTTCGCTTCTCCTTCGTCGTCTGGCCGCCGCGCTGCATCGTGACCGCGCCGGCGCCACTGATCGAGGCGACGTTGAAGGAGAACGCCTGCGGCGAGCCGATGTGCGGCTTCCCGAGCCGGCTGAACAGGATGCGCAACATCGCGTTGGC
>DASYJT010000315.1:0-3705 GCA_035996165.1 Acidimicrobiia bacterium | reverse complement strand
GTAGCAGTCGGCGGGACACGGTGCGGGGGACTAGGGCGCGGGGGAGTCGGCGATCACGGCGACGATCTCGTCGCCGTAGCGCTCCAGCTTGGTCGGCCCGATGCCGGCGCACCGCGCCAGCTCCGCGAGCGACTCCGGCCGCCGATCGGCGATGCCTTCGAGGTGCGCGTCGCTGAGCACGATGTACGCGGGCACGCGGTCGCTCGCCGCGCGTTGCTTGCGCCACGCCTTCAGCGCGTCGACGAGCTCCGGCGAGGCGTGGGTGACGTCGGGCGAACGGCCGCGCATCAGCTGTGCCCGCCGGCCGTCGCGCTCGACGCGCTCGCCGTACGCGATGACGACGCGCGTTCCGTTCGTGTCTTCCAGCACGGCTGCGTCGATGCGCAGCTCGACGATCGAGCCCGTCGATCCCGCGAACGAGACTTCGAGGCCGAGCTCGGCGTCGATCGTCGAGCGCGCCCGGTCGGGCGCCGTCGGTCGCGACTGGTCCGCGGCGGCCGCTCGGGCGGGCCGCGCCGATTCGGGCGGGGCCGGGGCAAGCAGCTCGTCGAGGAAGGGGCGGCGGGCGGTGGCGTCGGCGATCACGTGCACGGCCGTGTCGCCCCGGGTGATCGCGACGTGGAAGATCCGGCGTTCCTCTTCGAGGTCGTCGGCCAGAGCGTGCGGCATCAACCCGTCGTGCGCCCCCAGGACGACGACGTACGGCCACTCCATCCCCTTTACGCGGTGCACGGTCGACACCGCGACGCCGTCGCTTCTGGCCGCCTCGTTGGCCCCCCGCAACCGGGACCGCAGCCACGGTTCGAACGCCGCGGGATCGGGTTCGAAGGTCGCGACCGCGATGAGGGCGTTGAGATCGTCGCGGTGACTCGCGTCGGGCGCCTTGCCCGAGAGGTCGAGGGTTGCGAGCGCGGCACCCAGCCCGACCTCATCTCGGATGCGGGTGAGTAGCTGGTCGGTGGTCGCACCGCCGTCGAACGCGACGCCCAGAGCTTCGAGGTCGTCGCAGAATGTCTCGAACTTCGCGGCGGCCGCGCCGTTCAGCGCGTCGGCCTCGCGGCGAAGTTGCGGGAGGCGCCACTGCCGTTTGCGCTCGAATCGTTGCATCACCTCGCGGCGCAAGGAGCGGCTGGGGCGCCGCGCCGCGAGGGCGAGGTCGGTGCCGTGGAACCCGGTGTTGTTGCCGAGCGCGAGCGCGAGCCGGAGGTACGCGAGGGCCGTGCGCGTGCCGGTGCGGTTCAACACCGCGACGCTCACGGGCGTCCAGCTCGGTACCGCGGCCTCGCCCAGCAGGAGTTGCGCGGGTAGTAGCACGGAGTTGACGCGGCTCAGCACGGCGATGTCGGTCGGCTGCGCGCCGGCTTCGAGCCACGCGGAGATGCGTTCGACCGCGGCGTGCGCGAGGCGCTCCGGCGCGGCGGTGACTACCGACAGCGCGTCGCCCGCGGGGCCGGTGACCTCCGCCGGTTTGGCCGCCACGATCTCCTTGTCGATGCGCCGCCGGTTGTACGACAGGAGATTGCGGGTCGCCGCGACCACCGGCTCGGGGCAGCGGTAGTTGGTCGCCAGTGCGTGGTGCGTTCCGCCGGGGAAGTAGCGGTCGTAATTGATGAGGAACTCGGGATCGGCGCCCGCATAGCCGTAGATCACCTGGTCGTCGTCGCCGACACCAAACACGTCGTAGGCGGGAGCCGCGATCAGGCGCAGGAGGAGGAGTTGCGCGGGCGTGAGGTCCTGGAACTCGTCGACGAGCAGGTGCCGGGCCTCGTGCTGGAAAGCGCGGCGAACGCTGGGGGTGCGGAGCAACACTTCGATCGCGCCGTAGATCTGTTCGTCGTGATCGATGACCCGGTCGGCGTGCAGCTTGTTGCGGTACTCGTCGAACATGGCGGCGAATCCGGCGACGTCGTCGCGTTGCGCCTCGACCACCTTCGGGTCGACGAGCCCGAGGCGTACCTCGCTCAGCGCGTCGAGGTACGGGGCGTACATGTCGGTGTTCGCGCGCGGCTTCACGGGGACGAGAGCCTCGATGCGCCGCCGCATCTCCCACTCGTCGATCAGCGTGCTGCGCGCGCCCGCGCGCCCGAGCACGTGATTGCCGAGCGCGTGCAGCGTGCGGACGCGGCGCTGCGCCCCTTCGGGCATGTCGGCGAGCCGCGCCTGCATCGTGTCCTTGGCGCGGACGTTGTACGCGACCGCGGTGATCGAGTGCGGGGCCCAGCCGCGATCGACGAGCAGCCGGAACCGCTCGGTGAGCACGCGCGTCTTCCCCGAGCCCGCGGGGGCGATCACGCGCGCGGCGCCCGTGTCGTGGACGACGGCGGCGAGTTGATCGGCCGCCAGCTCGGCCGCGGTGGTGACGGCGTGATCGGCGGTGAGCATCCGTTGCTCGAGATTGTTGCGATGCACCAAAACGTGACCGTCGGGCACCACCGTGGCGCCGGCCCTGGGCCCACCGTCGCACCAGGCGGGCGTGCCGCTGCCGATCGACACGTCGGCAACGTCGGAGGGGGCGGCGCCGAGCCGCTGCGCCTCTACGGTCGGACCCCACACCATCCGCCCCGCGCGGTCGTCGTAGTTGTTGGCGCGGGCGAGGAAGTAGAGCCGTTCGCGCGTGAACTCGAAGCGGGGCGAGAGCGCGTACGGCGGGGTTGCGCCGTCGGTCTCCGGCGCGCGCAATTCGTCGGCCGAGCACTGCAGCTCGACCACCACCGGGATTCGCTGCGACCAGTGGCGGTGGAGCGTGGCGAGAGCTTCCGCGGGCTCGCGAACCGCGGCGTCGTCGAGCACGATCCGATCGGCGGTGCTCCAGTGCTCGGGCGCGGGAGCGCCCGCATCCACGATCACGCCCCGCCCGAGGCGGGTGATGACTCCCGCGCTGGGAAGGTCGGCCATGGGCCGCATCATGCCCGAGCGGTGAGACAGGCCGACTCAGCCGAGCTCGTTGCCCACGATCGACACGAACGACACCATCTCGCCCGGGTACCCGCCGAGGTTGTGCGTGAGCGCGAGGCCGCGGTCGGCGTGCGCGATGGTGCGCTCGGCCGGTGCTTCGCCGCGCAGCTGCAGCCACGCCTCGAACACCATGCGCAGGCCGGAAGCCCCGACCGGGTGACCGAAGCTCTTGAGCCCGCCGTCGGGGTTGACCGGCAGTGCTCCGGCGAGGTCGAACGTGCCGTCGAGCACTTCCTTCCACGCGGTGCCGCGCTCGGCGAACTGCAGGTCTTCGTAGATCAACAGCTCGGCCGGCGTGAAGCAGTCGTGCACTTCCGCCATCGCGAGTTGCTCACGCGGATTGGTGATGCCCGCCTGCGCGTACGCGTCGCGGCCGGTGGCCGCGATCTCGGGGAAGGTGGTGTAGTCGTAGTCGGGATCCGCGTTGCCCGAGCAGTTGCCGGCGACGAGCGAGAGCGCCTTGATGTAGATCGGCTTGTCGGTGTACTTCAGTGCGTCCTCGGCCCGCACGACGATGGCCGCCGCGGAACCGTCGGCCACGCCCGAGCAGTCGTACACGCCGAGCCCGCCCGCCATGAGCGGCGCGTTGCAGATCGTCTCCATGGAGACCTCTTTTTTGAACTGCGCTCTCGGGTTGCGCGCGCCGTTGTAGTGGTTCTTCCACGCGATGCGGGCGAGCACTTCGCGCATCTGCGCGTCGTCGAGGCCGTACTTCTTGCCGTAGCCGGGCGAGCACATCGCGAACATCGC
>DASYJT010000314.1:0-5299 GCA_035996165.1 Acidimicrobiia bacterium | reverse complement strand
CAACGTGTTCGCGCTGGCGTTCCCGCTGCGCGTCATCGTCGCGCTCGTCGTCGTCGCGCTCGCGGTACCGCTGATCTCGCCCGCCGTCTCGAACCTCGTCCACGACGCGATGGCGCCGCTCGGCGTCGGCTGACCGACCGGTAACAGGAGCGACATGGCGGCCGGTGACAGCAGCGACAAGACCGAGAAACCCACCCCAAAACGCCTGAAGGAAGCGCGCGAGAAGGGGCAGGTCGCCAAGACCCCCGACCTCGTGACCTGGGTCGGACTGCTCGCGACCACGACCTTGTTGCAGCTCTCCTTCCACCGCGCCGCGAGCGTGCTCCCCGACCTTCTACAGAAGATGGCGCTCGTCATCTCGCACCCCGACCTCGGCGCGGCCAACAAGTACGCAGCGAACGCGATGTGGCAGACGGTCGGGCTGGTCGCGCCCATGCTCCTCGGGATGATGGTCATCGGGTTGCTGGTCAACGTCGCCCAGGTCGGGTTCAAGCCGACGTCGAAGAAGCTCAAGCCCGACTTCGGCCGCCTCAACCCGTTCAAGGGCATCAAGAAGATGGTCGGGCCCCAGACCTGGTGGGAGCTGGGGAAGGCATTGGCGAAGACCGCGCTGCTGATCGTCGTGGCGTGGCCCGCGTTCACGGGTGCGATGCACACGCTGACGGGTGGCAACACGTCGAGCGCGTTCGGTATCGCCGGCTTCACCGCGAAGACCGCGCTCACCGTGTTGCGCAACGTGTCGGCCGCCGGTCTGATCGTCGCGGCCGCCGACTACGCGTACCAGAAGCGCCGGACGACGAAGCAACTGCGGATGACGCGCCAGGAGCTCCGCGAGGAGATGAAGCAGCAAGAGGGAAACCCGGAGATGAAGCGCTCGATCCGGACGCGCGCGATGGCAGTGAGCCGCAATCAGATGATCCGGGCCGTCAGCCTCGCCGACGTCGTGGTCGTCAACCCGACCCACTACGCGGTCGCGATCAAGTACGACTCCGCCAAGGGCGCGCCCCAGGTGGTCGCCAAGGGCGCCGGTTCCATCGCGGCCGCCATCCGGACCCGGGCCGAGCGCAACGGCATCCCGATCGTCCACGAAGCGGTCCTCACCCGCACCCTGTACGCGGCCTGCGACATCGGCCAGTTCATCCCGCCGAACCTCTACGAAGCCGTCGCCCACCTCCTGGCCTTCGTCTTCGGGTTGCGGGCAAAGGGACGAGCCGAGGGCTTCCACGAGATGCCCAAACCGGTTCTCTTGTAAATCGGGCGAAATCGTCAACTCGGGGTCGGGGCGACCGATCAGGGAACGGACGAAGCGGCCACGGACGGCGCGCAACAGACGCACCGGAGCATCGTGAAGACCAACCGCATCGGGCAGATCGCAATCCCCGCCGCGATCGTCGGCATCGTGGTCATGATGGTCGTGCCGTTGCCGACCGCGCTCCTCGACCTGCTGCTCGTCACGAACATCGCGCTCGCACTGCTCGCACTCCTCGCGAGCATGTTCACGACCCGCGTCCTCGACTTCTCGATCTTCCCCTCGTACCTGCTGATCGCCACGCTGTTCCGCCTCGCGCTGAACGTGTCGGTCACCCGGCTCGTGCTGTTGCACGGTTACGCCGGAAAGGTGATCGAGTCGTTCGGCCACTTCGTGGTCGGCGGTTCGGTGATCGTCGGTCTCGTGATCTTCTTGATCCTGATCGTCATTCAGTTCATCGTCATCACGAACGGTGCCGGACGCGTTGCCGAGGTCGCCGCGCGTTTCACCCTCGACGCGATGCCCGGCAAGCAGATGGCGATCGACGCCGACCTGAACTCCGGGATCATCAACGACGAAGAGGCGAAGCGCCGCCGCCGCGAGGTCGCCGAGGAAGCCGACTTCTACGGAGCGATGGACGGTGCTTCGAAGTTCGTGAAGGGCGACGCGATCGCCGCCATCGTGATCGTCGCGATCAACCTGATCGGCGGGTTCGCGGTCGGCGTCCTGCAGCAACACCTGTCGTTCGGTGAGGCGATCAAGACCTACAGCCTGCTCACCGTCGGCGACGGCCTGGTTGCCCAGATCCCCGCACTCCTCATCTCGCTCTCGTCCGGCCTCATCGTCACCCGCGCCGCGACCGAGATGGACCTCGGTACCGACCTGTTGCACCAATTCACGCGGCACAAGCGGACGCTGCAGCTCGGTGGCGGCTCGATCTGCGCCGTCGCGATCGTCCCCGGACTCCCCAAGCTCCCGTTCTTCATCGTCGGCGGCGCGCTGCTGATCCTGGCGACCCGGCTGCCCAGCGACGACGAGGTTCTGGCCCAAGCGGCGGCCGCGAAGGACGTCGAGGTCGCACCCGTCGAGCTTTCGCCCGACTCGCCCGAGCATCTCGTGGGTGAGATGCGCGTCGAACCGCTCGAGCTCGAGATCGCGTACGACCTCATCGACCTCGTCGACGCAGCCAAGGGCGGCGACCTGCTCGACCGCGTGCGGGCGCTGCGCCGCAAGCTCGCGCTCGAGCTCGGTGTCGTCATTCCCCTGGTGCGCACCCGCGACAACCTCGAACTTCCCGCGAGCACGTACGCGGTGCGCGTGAACGGCGTCGACGTCGGGCGGGGCGAGGCTCCGGCCGGACACGTTCTCGTCCTCGGCGACGACGCCGGCGCCCTCCCGGGCATCCCCACTCGCGAGCCCGTGTTCGGGCTTCCGGCGACCTGGGTCCCGATCGAGTTCCGCCACCAGGCGGAGATCACGGGCGCGACAGTCGTCGACCGCGCGTCGGTCATCACCACGCACCTCGCCGAGGTCGTACGCCGCAACGCCGGTCGGCTGCTCAGCCGCCAAGACGTCAAGATGCTCGTCGACGTCGTCAAGCAGAGCGATCCCGTGGTGGTCGACGAGCTGAACGGCGCAAACGTCACGACCGGAGAGATCCAGCGTGTCCTGCAACTGCTTCTCGACGAAAGCGTCGGCATCCGCGATCTCATTCGCATCTTCGAGGTTGTGTCGGAGCGCTCCCGCGTAACGAAGGATCCCGAGCAGATCGTCGAAGCCGTGCGCACCGCGCTCGGTCCGGCGATCTCGGCGTCGTACGCGAAGGACGGCAAGCTCCCGGTGATCACGCTCGATCCGCTCGTCGAGCACGCGCTGGCGGAGACGCTGCGTACCGGCGACAGCGGTAGCTACCTCGCACTCGATCCCCAGACCGCGGAACAGCTTGCGCTCGCAGTGGCGCGCGAAGCAGAAGCCGCGGAGATGAAGGGGATCGAGCCGGTGTTCGTGTGCGCGACCCAGCTCCGACCGTCGGTTCGACGGTTGCTGCACGCGGCCGCGCCTCGCCTTCCAGTTCTTGCGTACACGGAGCTCGGCGCGCAGCTCGAGCTCGACACGATCGGAGTGGTGAACCTTGGCCAGCCAGCTGCGGTTTGAAGGCGGTGAGCTCGACGAGCTTCTCGAGCGCGTCCGCACGGAAGTCGGACCCGAAGCGCGCATCGTCGCGGCGAACCGGATCCGCCAAGGCGGCATCGCAGGATTCTTCGCGCGCGAGGGATACGAGGTCGTCGTCGATGCCGACCGGGCGAACCCGAACGGCGGCAACCGGCCGCCGCGCGGACGCCGCCGCGGTCGCGCCGACGCGCCGACCGAACCGGCCGCCGCACCCGAGCCCGAACGCGCGAGCGCGCGGAACTCGACGTCGGTGCTCGATCTCGTCGAAGAGGTGAACGAGATCGAACGGGATCAGGTCATCGATCTCGCCGAAGCACCTATGCCGACGCTGTCGACCGAGCGCCGCGACTTCGGGGAGATGCTCGCCAATCTCACCCGTGAGCTCGACGAGGAGGAGGCCTCCATGCCCACCGTCACCGACGGACCCATTTCGCCGAGCGCGCACTACCGCCGCGTCACGAACGACCCGGCGGCGGCCGCTCCGCAACCAGCGCCTGCAGCCGCAGCCGTGCACTCCGCCATTGCCCCGATGCCCGCGGCAACGGCCGCACCGAGCTTGTTGCCGCAAGCCGACGCGCGATTGCTCGCGCTCGGCCTGCCGATGGAGCTCGCGCCGTCGACGGCGGTCACCGGCGATCTGCGGACCGCGCTCTGCCAGCGGCTTGCCCAACTCCCCCCGCCGCCGGTCCTGCCCCGCACGACCGGAGTCGTGATCGCGATCGTCGGCATCGGTACCGCGCCGATCGCGTTGGCCCGCCGGCTGGCCGACGAGCTCGACATCGATCCGCAGCACGTGCTGCTCGCCACTCCCGAAGCGATGAGCGACGTCTCGCACCCCGAGGAAGCGGAAGCGTTCCGGCGCAGCTGCCGCCGCCGCGCCGAGCCGACCATCGTCGCGTGCAGCATCGGCTCCGGCCGCGCGCAACTCGGCTGGGCCCACCGCATCCTCGATCGCCTCGAACCCACGATCACGTGGGCCGTCGTCGACGCATCGGTCAAGGCCGAAGACGTCGGTCACCGCATCACGCTGCTCGGCGGGGTCGACGTGATCGCGCTCACCGGCATCGCCGACACCGTCAGCCCCGCCGCGATCCTCGGCCTCAACATCCCGATCGGCCGCATCGGCTCGAACCCCGCGACGCCCGCGGTGTGGGCCGACCTGTTGATGGAACGTCTCGAGCGGTAGGGCGACGACCTCATGCAACGACCGAGCGTCGATCCCGCGTTCACCTTCGGGGTGAGCCTCGCGATCTCGCTCGTGCTGTGGTTCCCGACCCTGCGCGAGACGATGAACGGCGACATCGAGATCACCGATGCCGGCATCCGCTACTTCCTCGCGCTCGCGATCGCCTGGGCCGGTGTCTTCGGCATCAGCTCGCTGGTAGCGATGTACGCGAGCAAGCCCCGCATCCCGCTCTCACCCCCGCCGACAGATCCCGCGTCCCGCCCCGCCCGTCGCCAAGAAGACGTCCCGTTGCCCGAACCCATCGCCGAAGTCGACAGCAACGCCGCCTGATCCCATCGTTGCCGCGCCCAAAGCGAGGGCGAGCGCCGGAGTGTCAGCCGCACGTCCAACCCCCCCGAGTCAGCCGCACGTGCCCCCCGCGGCGCCCAAAGCGATGGGCGAAGCACGAGCGAAGGAAGCCCGCCGGAGTCAGGCGCACTCACATCGCGAGCGCAGCGAGCCCGGAAAGTAAGCCTGCGACCAGAAATTAAGCCGCGCGGCTCTTTCGGGCAGCCTTTTGGCGTCTGCGGATCAGGCGGTGGCGTTCGGCGGCGGTGAGGCCGCCCCACACCCCGTCGCCGGGCCGGATCTCGAGTGCGTATTCGAGGCACTCGTCGCGCACCGGGCACGCCGCGCAGATGGCCTTGGCCTCG
>DASYJT010000313.1:0-5042 GCA_035996165.1 Acidimicrobiia bacterium | reverse complement strand
CGAAACGACGCGTTCGTCCTCGTGGTCGGCGCCGGCCTCCTCGAGGAAGCCGCGGATCTGTCTCGTTTGGCTGACGCCGCCGGTTCACTCACGCGGGGCGCCCTCGTCGTCGTGGACGAAGCTGACGACCGGATTGCGTGTGAAGCACTGGATGCCGGGCTCGACTACGTCCGCGACACCGCCATCGAGCGCGACCTCGCTGCTCGCGTGAGGTCGCTCGTACGTCGCGCAGCATCCAAGCCCCCTGCGACGCTCTACTTTGGCGACCTCGTCATCGATGTCGCCGCCCGCGAGGTCCGCGTCCGCGGCGCCTCGATCGCGCTCACCGCCCGCGAGTTCGATCTCCTCGCCTTCCTTGCGTCCGCACCGCGGGTTGCGTTCTCACGCGAGGAGCTGCTGCGCCAAGTCTGGCGATCGTCTCCGGACTCACAAGGCCTGGCAACTGTCACCGAGCACGTGCGGCGGATCCGCGAAAAACTCCAACCCGACGGCACACGGACCTGGCTGCAGACAATCCGAGGAACGGGCTACCTGTTCGGACCGTAGGTGGCGATCGTTGACTCGCGACGGGCCAGCGACATCGCAGTCTCGGGCAATTCGACCGCAAACGGACCGAGACGTCGCGCTTGCAGCAACGACCCGTCAGCTCGACCCGCGTTATGCACTATGCGTACGGAACCCTCGGCCCTGTCATTTGTGCCGTTTGGCCCTCTCTCGTGAATCGGATCATGACGGCCTATGCAGTGACCGATACCGAGGGTGATGTCCGACGCCCGCGAACTCGAGGAAGCGCTCGCCGTCGACGCGCTCGACGCGACCAACCACATGCTGCGCGTCGCGATGCCCTTCAACCTGCTCGCGGTCGCCCTCGTCGTGCTGGTACTGGGTAACAGTGTTTCGTGGGCACGCCGTTTGACGTGGGCGGCACTGATGCTCACGGTCGTGGTCTTCGGCGTCGGAGTCGCCATCGCGTACGAACGACGCCGACGCGACGCTCCGGTACTGCGCTGGCATTGGGGCATCGTGGCGGGCGCCTGCGCAGGGACAGGGTGGGCGGCACTAGTACTGATCGCGTTCCCGTCGGCCGACCACGGTGCGACGCGTGCATTGATCCTCGTGATCATGCTCGGCGTTTCGTCGGTCTCATTGCTGTCGACGGCGCCGTCGCGCCGACGGTTCGCCGCATTCAACGCGCCGATGTTCGGCACGCTCGCGTTCGTCTACATCGGCAGTGACGACCATGCGACCCGGATGCTCGGGATGGCGATCCCGGTGTACTGCGTCGTGATGGCGGTGTTGCACGCACGGATCCACGAGATCGTCACGACGAACATGCGCCTCAAGCACGAGCTGCGCGACGCGGCAATGAACGATCCGCTCACCGGCCTCCTCAACCGGCGAGCGTTCTCGAGTGCGCTCGACGGGGCGGTGGCGCAAGCGCGGCGCTCCGGAGAACTGATCGGCGTGCTCTATCTCGACGTCAATCACTTCAAGGCGATCAACGACGAGTTCGGCCACGACGCGGGCGACCGTGCGCTCGTCGAGCTGGCGGAGAGACTGCGTCGATCCCTGCGGACCGGAGACAGCGCGGGACGTCTCGGCGGCGACGAGTTCGCGGTAGTGGCTCGTGGTCTCGACGCCGATCGTGACATCGGCGAGATCGCCCAGCGGATCATCGCGTCCCTCGAGGAACCCTTCGACATCGGCGCCGACGGCTCGACCGTCAGCGCGAGTATCGGCGGCAGCGTCATCAGCGACGAGAGCGACGCGGCATCGCTCCTCCACGAGGCCGACACCGCGCAGTACCAAGCCAAGCGCGCCGGAGGCTGCCGCGCAGTCACGTTCGCGCGCGAGCGTCTGGTCGATACCAGCGCCCCCTGAGCCGTCGAACGGTTGATCAGTGACGCCGGGCCCGCTCGATCGCGGCGGGTCCACGGTCGACGAGTTGCCGGAGAGCCCGTTCGACCTCTTGCGCCATGATCAAGCTGGTCGTCTCCCGGGCCACCGGCCGGAGCGCGCCGACCGCGGTGGCGAGCTCGGCCGCGGTCGCGTTGCCGGCGAAGCCGGCGCCGGCCCGCTCGACGAGGAGCTTCACCGCGTCGTCGACGACCTTCGATAGACGCCGGCGTAGAAGGTCACGGAGCTGCGCCGAGAGTTCCACTTCGATGCCCGCATCGTGCAGTTGCAGCGCGAGACCGAGGAGGGCCGGACTCGGCACGAGCCACGTTTCGGGATCGGCCGGTTGCACATACCCGGCGTCCTGCAGCTCGGCGAGGAGTCCGGGGCGGCGCTCCTTCGTCATCGCCGCCAGCTCGTCGCGATCGACAACACGCGGTCGGTCGTCCGACCAGGGCGCGGTGAGCGTCGCGTCGATGCCCAGCCATTCGGCGACCGTGCTCGACGGACGTTCGCCCTTCAGCAGGTCGCGGATGGCCACGAGGGTGAGTCCGCGATCGCGGAGCTCCGCGATCAGGCGGAGCCGCTCCACGTGCTCCGGGCCGTACACCGCATCGCGCCCGTTCTTGGCGGGCTTCGGCACAAGCCCTTCCGACTGGTACCAACGGATCGTCCGGGCCGGGAGCGCGGTCCTTTCGACCAGCTCAGCCAGGGAGTAACGCGGCTCGCCGGACGGAGGGGACGGTTGTTCGGCCTCGTCGGACGCCATACATCGCAGTCAACCACACGAGGCGGAACATTTGCAGTACAAACTGTCAGAACATCGTTGACAGTCGGGACTGCAAGTGTTCCCCTGGAGTCATGACCACCACAACTGCCTCCCCCGAGGTTCAGATGTCCCCCACCCCGATGCCCGTCACCGCGAGCCGCGCCCGGCAGCTCATTGCTGCTTCGGAGCGCACGACCCTCGACCCGTTCCGCGAGATCGACTGGTCACAACCGGTCGACGACTCCGCGTTCCACCTGCCGCCCGAGCTCCTTCCTCTCTACGGCACCGCCGAGTGGGACGCGATGACCGACACCGAGCGCATCTCGTACAGCCGCCACGAGACGGCGGCACTGTGTGGCGCCGGGATCTGGTTCGAAAACGTGTTGATGCAGGTGCTGCTGCGTCACCTGGCCGAGATCCCGGTCACCGACCCGCTGCACCGTTACCTCCTCGTGGAGGTGGCCGACGAGTGCCGGCACTCGATGATGTTCGGCGAGTACATCCGGCGCGCCGCCACGCCGACCTATAGCCCCGCGCTGCCCGCGCAGTTGCTCTCCGTCGGCGACGGACCCGCCGACCGCGCGGTGTCGTACCTCCTGATCCTCGCGGTCGAGGAGCTGCTCGACTACATCAACCGCGCGACGATGCGCGACGAGCGCCTTCACCCGATCTCGCGTTCGATGGCCCGCTTGCACGTCCTCGAGGAAGCCCGGCACGTCAGCTTCGCCAAGACGTACCTCGCGGAGCTCATGCCCACCCTCGACGAATCCGATCGGCATCTCGTCGCGGATGCCGCACCCGCGCTCGTCGCCGTTGTCGCCGACCTCAGCATCGACCCGGCCCTGTACGAACACCTCGGCATCGCGGGCGGTGACGAGTCGGCGCGCGCCAACCCCCATCACCAAGCGACCGTCGTCGCCGGGCTCTCGAAGCTCACGACGTTCCTCGCCGAGATCGGGGTCATCGACGACGAGCACCGCCCGGCGTGGAACGGACTGGTGGCCTGACACTTCCCGTCAGCCCGTCAGCCCGTCGTCGCGCGTTCGCGCTGTGAGTGGATCAGCCCGGTCCGGCTCGTGAGCATGAACGCGATCACCCCGGCGAGCAGCGTCGTCGGCAGCAGGTGTACGCCACCCATCTCCGTCACCACGAGCGTCGAACCCAGCAGCGTCTTCGTCACACCGACGTTCGCGGCGACCATCAGCGCGGCACACACCACGCCGAGGCGCGCATCCGCGAACGCGTAGTGCGTGATCTGCCCCATCGTCGCGCCCAGGAAGAACAGCGGGATGATGAAACCGCCGGGCCACCCCGACGAGACGGTCAGTGATGTCGCAAGCAGCTTCGCGACGAATGCCGCGACGAGCACACCGATGCCGAGGCGGGCCACGAGGACGTTTCCGGTCTGCACCTCGCCGAAGGTCAACGCGTACGGCGACCACAATGCGAGCAACGCGAGCCCGAGGCCACCGAGCACCGGTCGCAGACGCGCCGGCACCTTCTGCAGCGCGCGGCGCAGGCCGAGGATCAGGTACGTGAACGCGATCGCGATGCCCCCGCCCACCACCCCCGCCCCCGCGGCCCACAACAAGTCGGCGCGGTGGAGCGCGTCGACGCCCGGGATGCGCCACACCGGCGCCGCGCCCCCGCCGGTGATCACGAAATAGCACGCGTAGCCCGAGAGTGAGCCGACGATCGCGGGCACCAGCGCTTCGTAATACTGCATACCGCGGCGGTGCAGGATCTCGAGCGCGAACAGCGCGGACCCGAGCGGCGCCGCGAACAACACCGCGAAGGCCGCCGCCATACCGGCAATCGTGACGCAGCGCGCCTCTTCGACCGAGAGGCGACGGCGCCGGGCGAGCCAACCGGCCAGCGTGCCGCAGGTGGTGACGAGCGGCGCCTCGGGTCCGGCTGCGCCACCGGCCGCGATCGTCAACAGCGACATCGGGATCAACGATCGCAACGCGCGCACGCCGGGCGCGGTCCCGGAGACGTGAATGTTGTCGACGAGGAGCTCGACGTCGCCCGGCCGGCCGAGCAGCCAACCGATCACCACGACGAGGGCGCCGGTCGCGCCGAGCACGCCGAAACTGGCGACTGCGTTCCATCGATCAGGCCAGAGCGCGTGTTGCAACAGGTGCAGGGCAAGCAAGTAGGCGGCGCCGATCCCGCCGCTCACGATGCCCACCACCACCGACGCGCCCAACAGCCCCGGCGACACGCCGACGATGCCGTCTGCGAACCAACCCTGAAGCGGTCGGCGAAGCATCGCTCTGGAAGACATGTCGTAGTACGATATATCAGTGCCCGAGGTTCAGGATCTCGATGACGACGACTACCGACGGCTGCTCCTCTTCCGCTCCGGCATCCGCCG
>DASYJT010000312.1:0-12127 GCA_035996165.1 Acidimicrobiia bacterium | reverse complement strand
GGCGAAGGGGTTGACGGCAAGCACGCTCGCGCCGAGCTTCGCCAGCACGTTGGGCATCAGGATCGACGTAGCCCCGTACGAGTAGTCGAGGACGACCTTGAACGCGCGCCGGCGCAGCCGCTCGGGCTGGACGCTCGACTCGAGCGCGGCCGTGTAGAACTCGATCGCTCTGGGCGGGAAGACGATGTCGCCGATGTCGCCCGCGAACGCACGCCGGAAGTCTTCGCGATAGAGCAGGCGCTCGATCTTGCGCTGCGCGCCCTCGTCGATGTCGGCGCCATACTCGTCCATGAAGCGGATCTCGACGCTGTCGGCGTCGCCCGACGCGAGCCGCACCGAGATCCCGCCCTGCGCCTGCTGGGTGCGCACCTGGAAACGCGTCAGTGGAACCGTCGAGAGTTCGAGGTCCATGACATGCACGCCACTCAAGTTGAGACCCGCGATCAACGCCCGTTTGAGGGCGCGGGCCGACCGGCTCGTGTCGCGACTGGTGCACACGACCGCGCCCTTCTTGAGCGCGGTGCCATACGCCATCGCGAGCCGCACCGCGACCTCGGAGGTGATGTCGACGTTCGCGAGGCCGCGCACACCGCGCCGGCCGAACAGCGTGCGCGCGCCCTTGCTCTCCCAGACGATGGAGGAGGTGACGAGCGCGCCCGGCTCCACCATCTTGAAGGGGTACACCTTCACCGACGGGTTGATGATCGCGTGCGCGCCGATGAAGCACTCGTCGCCGATGACGACGTTCTCCTCGACGCGGGCGCCGTCGCGGATGTCGCTGGCCCGGCCGACGACCGCGCCGCGCAGGCGCGCGCCCGGACCGATGTACACGTGGTCGTGCACCACGCACCGCTCCAGCTCCGCGTCGGCCTTCACGACCACGTCGGTGCCGAGCACCGTGTACGGGCGCAGCATGGCGCCGGCTTCGACGCGCGAGTTGTCGCCGATCAACACCGGCCCGTGCACCTCGGCGTCGGGCGAGAGGTCGGCGCCCTCCCCCAGCCACACTCCTTCTCGCACCTCGAAGCCGGGCAGCTCGAGATGCATGCGGCCGTCGAGGATGTCCTCGTGCGCGCGCCGGTACGCCTCGAGCGTGCCCACGTCTTCCCAGTAGCCGTCGATCACGTGCCCGATCAATTTCTCCTTGCGCTCGAGCACTGCCGGAAACACGTCGCTCGAGAAGTCGACGACCTCACCGGGCGGGATGAAGTCGAAGATCTCGGGCTCGAGCACGTAGATGTTGGTGTTGATCGTGTCGGAGAACACCTCGCCCCAGGTGGGCTTCTCCAAGAATCGCTCGATGGTGCCGTCGTCACGCGTGATGACGATGCCGAACTCGACGGGGTTCTCGACCCGCTTCAACGCGATCGTGGCGAAGGCGTCGGCCGCCCGGTGCGCCTTCATCACGCCACCGAGGTCGACGTCGGTCAGCGCATCGCCCGCGACTACGAGGAACGTCTCGTCGAGCTCGTCCATCGCGTTGCGCACCGAGCCGGCCGTACCGAGGGGCGACTCCTCGGTTGCGTAGCGCATCCGCACGCCGAACTCGGAGCCGTCGCCGAAGTAGTTCCGGATGTGGTTCGCGAGGAACGCGACGGTGACGACGATGTCGTCGAATCCGTGCTTGGCGAGCAAGCGGACGATGTGCTCCATCATCGGCGCGTTCGCGATCGGCATCATCGGCTTGGGCTGGTTGCTCGTCAAAGGACGCAGTCGCGTTCCCTCGCCGCCGGCCAGGATCACAGCCTTCATGACGCAACCTCCGCGGGATCGTGAACGGTGCGGCCTTCGCGCAGCGCAGTGCGTGCCGCGGGGACGTACTTCGCCGCGGCGAAGTACCCGAGGATTATGCCGCCGATCGCGAAGCCCCACCCCGTGAAGTCGAACACTCCGCGTACTGACCGGGCGGCGTCGGCGATGAGGAACATCGGCAGCGCGAACATGAGCGCGAGGGTGCCCGCCTTCCCCGCCCACACGACGTCGATGCGCCGCGCGCCGGCGAGCGCGAGCGCGACGGTGCCGATCGCGATGAGCACTTCGCGCGCCAGCACGATCCAGAGGATGACGTTCACTCCGACGGGGAGCCCCTCGCCGAGGAGGGCCACCGCGGCGGCGACCAACAGGACACGGTCGGCGGTCGGATCGAGGATCTTGCCGAGCTCGCTGCCCTGGTCGAAGTGCCGCGCGATCCACCCGTCGATCCAGTCGGTCGCGCCGAGGACCGCGAGCAGGATCGCGGCTCCCCGCCGGGCCGGGTGCGGCTCCCACAGCATCCACAAGAACACCGGGACGCACAGCAACCGGGCCACCGAGATGAGATTCGGAATCGTCAGAACCCGTGACCGAGCGGGACCCATCGGGGCCAGCGTACGGCGTGCCGCGCGACCCGGGGGCTAAAGACCGGCGCTGCCGCCCTCCGCGCGCGGATCGGAGCCGGCGCGGTAGCCGGGGAAGGTGCACTCGATCGCGTGCGCGATGCCGGGACCATGGCGATAGCCCCTCACGACGTCGATCTCGTGCCCGCGCCGCCGGAGCTCGTCGATCCACGAGTGATCGAAGTGGTCCTCCACCGCGATGCGACCGTTCGTCGGGTCGATCGTGAACCTCGGCGCACTGATCGCGCGCTGCGGATCGTCGCCGTCGACGAGCATGCGGACCATCAGCTGCGTGTGCGTCTGGGCCTGCCCGTGCCCACCCTCGGTGCCGAATACGAGCCACGGACGTCCGTCGCGCAACGACATGGCCGGGATCAGCGTGTGCAACGGCATCTTGTTCGGACCGATGCCGTTCGGGTGCGCGTCGTCGAGCAGGAACGCCGAACCGCGGTTGTGCAGGTTGAGGCCCCACTCCCCCACGCGCAGCCCGGATCCCGCACCGCCGAAGTTCGACTGGATGAGACTGACAAGCATGCCGTCGCGGTCGGCCGCGCACATGTAGATCGTTCCGCCGTCGGGCTCCGAGTGCGCAGCCGCGACCCCTGCCCGCTGCGGATCGATGGCGGCGCGGCGAGCGTCGATCCAGTCGTCGCGCAGGAGACGCTCGGGAGCGATGGTCATCGCGTCGGGATCGCCGAGGTACTGACGCCGGTCGGCGAGCGCGAGCTTGACCGCCTCGATCAGCAGGTGCTCGCGGTCGGGACCGTCGGGCCCGAGCTCGAGACCGTCGACGATGCGCAACGCCTCGAGCGCCGTGAGTCCCTGAGTCGGTGGCGGCATCTCGAGGATCTCGGCGCCGCGGAACGTTGCGCGCAGCGGGTCGACCCACGCGCCCGAGTGCGCGGCAACGTCGGCCGCGGTCATGCATCCGCCCGCGCGCAGGATCCTTTCCGCGATCGCGGCGCCGATCGGCCCGCGGTAGTACGTGTCGGGCCCGTCGGTCGCGAGCGTCCGGATCGTGCGCGCGAGCTCAGGCTGGCGGACCCAGTCGCCCGCCTTCAGATCGCCGTACGCGTCGCGGAAGTCGGAGAGCCCGAAGTGGTCGTAGAGGATGGCGCTGTTCTCGAAGAACCACGCACCCCGCTTGGTCAGCGGGAAGCCCTCCTCCGCGTAGTGCAGCGCCCGCTGCGCGATATCGCCGAACGAACGCGTCCCGAACTTCTCGATGAGCGTGAACCAGGCCTCGACCGCGCCGGGCACGGTGACCGGATGTGGTCCGAACACCGGCATCTCCGTGGCGCCCGATTGGGTGCGGACGAACTCGGCGGTCGCGCCGGCGGGCGCGCGGCCGACCCCTCGGTACGCGTGCACCTCGCCGTCCCAGATCATCGTCAGGAGGTCGCCACCGAAGCCACACATGTACGGCGTAACGACGCCGAGCACGAAGTTCGCCGCGAACGCGGCGTCGACCGCGTTACCTCCGTCGGCCAGCATCGCGGCGCCGGCCGCCGATGCCAGATAGTGCGGCGTACAGACGACGCCGTTCGGATACGCCCGTGCCTCTTCCAGCCACACGCTCACTCGCCGACAATACCTATTGGGTCGATAGTGTCGCCCGCATGGAATTCAACCTTGCCGATCTGTTCGAAGCGGTCGCGGATGCGGTACCTGATCGCGTCGCGTTGATCGCCGGCGATCGCCGTCTCACCTACCACGAGCTCGACGAGCGCGCGAACCGCGTGGCCCACTACCTGAGGGACGTCGGTGTCGTCCCGGGCCAACACGTCGGCATCTACTCGTTCAACCGCGCCGAGTGGGTCGAGTCGATGCTCGGCTGCTTCAAGGCCCGGGCCGTGCCGATCAACGTCAACTATCGCTATGTCGTCGAGGAACTGCGGTACCTCTTCGACAACGCCGACCTGGTCGCGCTGATCTTCGAAGCCGAGTTCGGACCGCATGTGGCATCGGTCCTTCCCGGCGTCCCGAAGCTGACGCACCTCGTCCAGCTCGACGACGGCACCGGAACGGTCACCGAAGGGCTCGACGCGGTCGACTACGAGCACGCCCTCGCGGTGGCGCCCGCGACGCGCGACGACCTGCTCCCCCGCTCACCCGACGACCTGTACATCCTCTACACAGGCGGCACCACCGGCATGCCCAAGGGCGTGATGTGGCGATCGGAAGACATCTTCTTCGCAGCGATGGGCGGCGGGAACTACGGCGGGCCGGGTATCGAACATCCCGCCGACATCGCGAAGAGTCTCAGCGCCACTCCCGGCGTCAGCTTCGCGTTGGCGCCGCTGATGCACGGCAATGCCCAATGGTCCGTCTTCGTCGCGTTGTTCGGCGGCAACGCGGTGACGCTCAACGCGAGCCGGCGATTCGACGCCGACGAGATCTGGGACCTCGTCGAGCGAGAGGGCGTGGGCGTGATCTCGCTGGTGGGCGATGCCATGGCGCGCCCGCTGGTCGACGCGCTCGCGCACCGCAGCGCGCCGCCGTCGCTGTTCGCGCTGGTGTCGGGCGGCGCGATCCTGTCGCCGTCGATCAAGCAGGAGCTCAACGAACGGGCGCCGAACGTCGCGATCATCGACGCGTTCGGCGCGTCGGAGACGGGCGCCAACGGCGCGGTCGACGTCACCGACAAGGGTCCGCGGTTCCAGATGAACGAGTGGACGACAGTGATCACCGATGAGGGCGACGTCGCGGCAATCGGCGAGGTCGGCCTGCTCGCCCGCCGCGGGCACGTACCCGTGGGCTATTACAAGGACGCGGAGAAGACCGCGGCGACGTTCGTCGAAATGCGCGGCGTGCGCTGGGCGATCCCCGGCGACCGCGCGGTCATCGAGGACGACGGCAAGATCAACGTGCTCGGGCGAGGCTCGCAGTGCATCAACACCGGCGGCGAGAAGGTGTTTCCCGAGGAAGTTGAAGCGGTCCTGAAGAGCCATCCCGACGTGTTCGACGCGGTCGTCGTCGGCGTTCCCGACGAACGCTGGGGCGAAACGGTTGCGGCTGTGATCGCGCCGCGAGCAGGTCACTCGGTCACGCTCGCGGCGATGAGCGAACACTGTCGCACCGCGCTCGCGGGTTACAAGGTGCCGCGGCGGATCGTTGTGGTCGACACGGTTGAACGCACTCCCGCCGGTAAACCCAACTATCGCTGGGCGAAGACCACCGCAGTCGAAGCCTCGTAGTTAGAGCATCCCGTAGGCACGGTTCGGCTTGAACCGGACGATGACGCGCCGGTCGGTCACCATCGAGGCGCGGTACTCGTCCCAGTTCGCGTGCTCGCCCACCGCGTCGCGGTAGTACGCGACGAGCTCGTCGACGGTCGCGTCGTCGGGCGCGGCGGCGACCGGCGTGAGCTCCACCTCGGCTTCGAGCACGGCATAGGCGTAGAAGTCGGGGCGGGTGACGTGCAACGCGGCCCACGGATCCCGCACCAGGTTCTTGTATTTGGCTCGATCAGCCGTGATCGAGATGCGGATCAATCCGTCGGCGTAGACGTGATGCAGGACGTTCGACAACTGAGGCCGACCGTCGCGCCGGATCGTCACGAGGACCGAGTGGTTGTTCTGGCGGGCGAAATCGACTGCGCGTTCGAGTTCCATGGTGTGGCACGTTATTCGAGCGCCCGCACGAACCGGTCCTGGCTCTCGGCCCACCAACGCGCGCGCCGATCGAAGCGCTCCTGGCCGCCCATCTCGTCCCACATCCGGACGAAGTTGGGATCGCCGGCGTCGACCCGAGCCCGTACGAACGCGCCCCCGCGCGCGATCGACGCCGACAGGATCGCCAGCATGTCGTGGCGCGCGGCGGGGCCGAGACCGTAGGCGTCGGCGACCAGACGCAGACGTTCGGCCCGATCGGCCGGTTCCCAACCGACGCGAGCCGCGCTGGCGTCGTCGTCGATCGGAACACCCATGCGCGCCATCTGGGCCAGGTCGTAGATCGGGCGTCCGGGTGCGGCGAAGTCGAAGTCGACCAGACCGATCGCAACCCCGTGGTCGAACACGACATTTTCCAGGCACACGTCGTTGTGACACACGATGGCGCCGCCGACCGGATCGGCCATTTCGTCGCTCCACGTCGATCCGGCCGGGTCGAACGAAGTCGACGCCGCGTGAAAGCCACGCAGCAATGCCGCGATCGACGCCAGCGCCGAGTCGAGTTGCGCCCACGGCGGATAGGGCGGGATCGCGACCTCACCCTCGATGAACACGAGCCGCTCGCGACCGTCGGAATCGACGCCGACCGGTTGGGATGCGCCGAAGAAGCCCGACTCGCGGACTGCGCGCAGAAAGCGGTGGACCGACGGCGTGTGCGCGTTGGCCGGTCGGAGGACGTAGTCGCCGGCTCGCGTCACACTTCCCGCGTTCGCGACCCCGCCCGGCAATACCTCTTCGCCCTGGGTCACTCGCCGGTCGTCCCGTCGAGCAACTCGCGCGTCGCGTCCGCAGGACCGGCGTGACGCGCAGTTTCGTTGATCAAGCGCAGTACCACCCAGCGCATCGCGCGAGACCTCTAGATCTCGTACTGCACGGCGGTGCGTGCGGCCAGGATCGGTGTGATCAGCTCGGCGATGATGCGTTTGTGCTCGGCGTCGTCGCGATACGCGATGTACCCGTCGGCGTCTTCGAAGTCGGCCGCGACCGCGAAGCTCGCGTTCCCCGGGTTGATGCCGAGGTCGCGCCCGATCACGTACGCGCGAACCTCGGGAAGCCGGGCCGGCAATTGCGAGAGTGCGTCGCCGACGGCCTGAATCTGCGCGTCGGTCGCTTCCTCCACGAAGGTGAGCAAGACGATGTGGCGAATCACAGCAGTCCTCCGTACGCGCCGCCGTCGACCTGAATCGCGGTTCCGGTGAGATACCGCGAATGCTCCGAGCACACGAACGCGCCGATCCGCCCGAAGTCGCCCGGATCACCGAGGAACCCGGCCGGGATGCCGGCCGCGCGATCGGCGTTCGCGCCGCCGAGCTCCGTCACCCGGGCAGTCGCATGGAGGCCCGGCAGCAGAGAATTGACCGTGACACCGTCGTGCGCAACCTCGCGCGCCAGCGTGCGCAGGAAGCCGGTGAGACCGGCCCGGGCTGTGTTCGAGAGGATGAGATTCGGGATGGGCTGGCGAACCGCGATCGACGTGATCGCGACCACTCTCCCCCACTTGCGTTCGCGCATCTCGGGCACCGCGTCGTAACACATCGCGATCGCGCCGCGGCAGTTCAGCTCGAACGCCGCGAGGTACTGGTCGACCGTCGTGTGGGCGAAGTCGCCCGCGGGCGGGCCGCCCGCGTTCAGCACGAGGATGTCGATACCGCCGAGCGCGGCACGGGCGTCGCGCACGAATCCTTCGGCACCGTCGACCTGCGAGACGTCGGCGACGATCGGTATCGCGTCGGGACCGATGCCGGCGGCGGCCGCTTCGATGGTCTCCCGGCTCCGGCCACAGATCGCGACCTGCACGCCTTCCGCGGCGAGCGCCTGCGCGAAACCGAGCCCCAAGCCCCGGGACGCGGCGGCGACCGCGGCGCGCTTTCCGGAAATGCCCAGATCCACGAATAGCTCCTCCCCGTGTGTGCCGGGAGTACCGACGGTCAGTGAATAGGACCAGCAGTGTCGCGCAGCGACTGCGCCCTCCGCCCGGTTCGCAGTGCGATCACCTCGGCACAGATCGCGACCGCCGTCTCCTCCGGGGTGCGCGCACCGATGTCGAGGCCGATCGGTGACATCACGCGCTCGATCTCCACGTCGGTCAGGCCGGCGTCGCGCAGCCGCTCCTTGCGCTGTTCGTGAGTGCGCCGAGAACCCATCGCGCCGAGGTAGCCGACCGCGGTCTTGACCGCACCCGCGATCGCGGGAACGTCGAACTTGTGGTCGTGGGTGAGGACGCAGACCGCGTCGCGCGGGCCCAGCTCGTCGCCGACCTTCGCCAGGTAGCGGTCGGGCCAGTCGTTGACCACCTCGTCGGCCATGGGAAATCGCAACACGGTGGCGAAGACCGCGCGGGCATCGCACACGGTGACGCGGTAGCCGAGGATCTTCGCGACCTTGGCCAGCGCCGCGGTGAAGTCGACGGCGCCGAAGATGATCATGCGGGGCGGCAGCGCGAACGACTCGATGAACACGCTGACCTCGCGTTCGCGCGCCTCGCCGTGAACCCCGTAGTGCCGGGTGGAGGTCAACCCGGCGCCGAGCTCGCCTCGGGCGTCGCGCGCCACGACCCGATCCAGGTTCTCGTCGCCGAGCGAACCCGTCGCCCGATCGTCGGGCCGCACCAGGAGCTTGGCGCCGAGATTCGGCCCCTCGATCACAGTCGCGAGCGCGACCGGTTCACCCGCGCGCAGCGCGTCTCGCAATTCTTCGTACCGGCTCACCAGTCCAAGGGCTCCACGAAGAGACGGATCGTTCCGCCGCACGTGAGGCCGACCGCAAACGCCTCGTCGTCGGAGAAACCGAAGCTCACGATGCCGCGCGGCTTGTCGCCCGAGAGGATGGCGAGCGCTTCTTGCACCACCGCACCCTCGACGCAACCGCCCGATACGGAGCCGGCGACCTCTCCGGCGTCGTTCACGGCCATCGTCGCGCCGGGATCGCGCGGGCTCGAGCCTTCGGTACCCACCACGCGTGCAACCGCGACGCGATGGCCGGCGGCCTGCCAGCGTTCGATGTCGTCCAGAACTTCCTTCATCGGTCCCTCACTCGGCGATCACGCGGGCGAGCTCCTCCAGCGCAGCCAGAGAATGCCCTTCGACGAATGCGTCAACGTACGGCAACGCCGCCGCCATTCCTTGCGCCAGCGGCGCGTAGCCGGGACTCGCCTTCAGTGGGTTGACCCAGACAATGCGGTGCGCGACCCGGCTGAGGCGCGCCATCTGCTCGGCGAGCACCTCGGGCGCGCCGCGGTCCCAGCCGTCGGAGAAGATCACCACGACAGCGCCGCGGGCCAGGCCCCGGATCCCCCACTCGTCGTTGAATCGGCGCACACCGTCGCCGAGACGCGTGCCGCCTGACCAGTCGACGACGCGCCGCGCCGCCGCGAGTACGGCGGCGTCGGGGTCGCGCGATGCGAGCTCGCGCGTCACGCGCGTGAGGCGCGTGCCCAGCGCGAACGCTTCGACGCGCGACCGGCTGATGACCGCCGCGTGCAGGAACCGGACGAACGCCCGCGCGTACGGCTCCATCGAACCACTCACGTCGAGGAGCAGCACGAGTCGCCGCGTCCGCTCGCCGGTCGTCAGGAACGCTCGCTCGACCGGCTCGCCGCCGGCGCGCAGAGACCGGCGAACGGTTCGTCGGAGGTCGGGCGTGCCGCGGTGGACGCGCGACTGCTTGCGCCGCCGCGAAGGCCGCGACGCGCCTACCAGGCGGAGGTCGTCCATCAGGCGGCGCGCCTCGGCGAATTCCGCCGGCGTGTACAGGGCGAAGTCGCGGTGGCGCAGGATCTCGCGCGCGCTCCAGCGCAAGGTCACGACGGGCGCGTCGGCGGTCGTGTCGGTGTCGGCTTCGCCCGGATCGTCGGCGCCGGGAACGTCGAGGGCGATGATCACCTCTTCGGGCGCCATCTCGACGACGTCGGGTCCGGTCGCGGCCCGTTGGTCCCAGAACACCGCGAACGCGCGGTCGAACAGGGCAATGCTCTCCGGGCGGTTGACCATCGTGGCCCGCGCCGCCCAGTACACGCCCGACCGGCCCGCGAGGCCGACGCAACCGAGAGCCTCCGCGAACATCAGAGTGGCGCCGACGGGGACCTCGAGCCCGGAGCGCCGCAACACTCGTGCGAACGCGACCGCCATCCGCTCGGGGGCGGGGTCGAGTGCGACCTCAGGCACCGCGCGCCATCGCGTCGCGGACGAGATCGGTGAGACCGTGCGCCCGGACGCGCTCCTGGTCCTCGCGGTACTTGAGGATCGTTCCGAGCGTGGCGTCTACCGCGGCTTCGTCCAGGCGAGCGCGGCCGAGCGTCGTGAGCGCCACCGCCCAGTCGATCGTCTCCGCGACACCCGGTGGCTTGTAGAGCTCGAGCCCGCGCAGCGCTTCGGCCGCGGCGGCGACGTCGCGCGCGAGCAGCTCGGGAACGCGAGGCGCGCGCAACCGCACGATCGCCAGCTCCCGTTCGAAGTCGGGGTGCGCGATCCAGTGGTAGAGGCAGCGGCGCTTCAACGCGTCGTGCACGTCGCGCGTGCGGTTCGATGTGAGTACCACGACCGGTGGCACCTCGGCGCGCACGACGCCGATCTCGGGAACCGAGATGGACCAGTCCGAGAGGATCTCGAGCAGGAACGCCTCGAACTCGTCGTCGGCGCGGTCGATCTCGTCGATCAACAACACCGGCGGGACCGTGCCCTCGTACGCGAGTGCCCGCAAGAGCGGGCGCTTCACGAGGAACCGCTCGGAGTACAGCTCGTCTTCGTCGACCCGCTCGTGACTCGCCTCGACCGCGCGCAGGTGCAGGAGCTGGCGCGAGTAGTCCCACTCGTAGACCGCCTGCGACGAGTCGATGCCCTCGTAACACTGCAGCCGCACCAGCTCGCCACCGGTCCAGCGGGCGAGCACCTTGGCGACCTCCGTCTTGCCGACGCCCGCTTCACCCTCGAGCAGGAGCGGCCGTTGCAACCGCAACGCGAGGAAGATCGAGGTGGCGAGACCGTCGTCGGCGAGATACTCGTGGTCGGCGAGGCCCTTCGAGACCTCGGCGACCGTGTCGGGAACCAGCGGTGCCACGGGGCCAAGGCTACCGAGCCGAGGCAGGTGGCCTTATCCTCCGGCCATGCATGATCTCGTGATCCGGGGCGGAACAGTCGTCGACGGGACGGGCGCCGCGCCCGTGGCCGCGGATGTCTCGGTCGACGGCGACCGCATCACTGCCGTCGGGGAGGTGACCGAGAAGGGGCGCACCGAGATCGACGCGCGCGGGGCATTCGTCACTCCGGGATTCGTCGACGTGCACACCCACCTCGACGCGCAGATCGCCTGGGACCCCGATGCGACGTCGTCGTGCTGGCACGGGGTCACTTCGGTCGTGCTCGGCAACTGCGGGGTCACGTTCGCGCCCGTGCGCAAGGGCCAGGAGCGGTGGCTCGCCGAGCTCATGGAGTCGGTCGAGGACATCCCGGCCGAATCCATCCTCGGCGGGCTCGCCTGGGACTGGGAGACGTACGGCGACTACCTCGGTGCGATCGACGCGCTGCCGAAGGGCGTCAACGTCGGCGGCATGGTCGGCCACTGCGCGGTGCGCCACTTCGCCATGGGCGAACGCAGTCTCGACGAGACGCCCGCGACCGACGACGACATCGCCGCGATGTGCGATCTCGTCGACGAGGCGATGGGCGCGGGCGCGCTCGGGTTCTCCACTTCTCGCACACTGCTGCACCGCGTGCCCGACGGCCGGCCGGTCCCGGGAACGTGGGCCGATGAGCGCGAGCTCCTCGCGATCGCCGACGTGCTCGGCCGGCGCGGCCACGGCGTGTACGAGGTCGCGCCGCGATTCGAACGTCCGGGCGCGAACTACGAAGGCACGCGCGCCGAAGTGCACTGGATGGCCGAGGTCAATCGGAGAACGGGGCGGCCGGTCACGTTCGGTCTCGCGCAGAGCAACGCCGGGCCCGAGTTGTTCCGCAAGATCCTCGAGCTCGTCGACGAGGAGGCCGCGCTCGGAGGTGAGCTCCGTCCGCAGACGACCGCCCGCGGGATCGGCTTGTTGTTCGGTCTGCAACACCGCACGTTCTTCGACCGCGCGCCGGCGTGGGC
>DASYJT010000311.1:0-4630 GCA_035996165.1 Acidimicrobiia bacterium | reverse complement strand
CACATTGCCTGTACGACGGCGACGGGGTCATCCATGCAGCCTCGAAGTCGAACACACAAGCGTCACGTTTTCGTGACCCCGGCAAGAATCAGGCGACGCGGGGTTCGCCTGCGCCGCCGTCTGCCTGCGCGAGCGTGTCGTCGATGATCCGAAGCAGTTCTTGTACTTCGAAGGGTTTGGTGAGGTACTCGGTTGCGCCGGCGGTGAGTAGCCGTTGGCGTTGGCCTGGTGTCGCGTCGGCGCTGACGACGACGACGGGTATCGGTGCGGTCGCCGGGTTCGCGCGGAGTTGGTTCAGGACCTCCGCCCCGGAGATGTCGGGGAGATGGAGGTCGAGCAGGATCAGAGCGGGATGGTGTTCGCGGGCGAGGTCGAGTCCGAGGCTGCCTTGCATGGCGGGGATGATTTCGACTTCGGGTCGGTGCGCGACGACGCGTTGGACCAATTTGAGGTTGGCGAGATTGTCCTCGATGTAAAGAAGTGTCTGGCGGCGCTCGTCGGGCCGTGGGACGGTTGGTTCGGGTTGCGAACTGTCGCCGATGAGCCGTTCGTAGCGTTCGACGGGGCCCTCGACAACGGGGAGTTCGACCCAGAACGTGCTGCCCTCACCGGGGACGGACTCGACGCCGATGGAGCCGCCCATGGCTTCCGCGAGTCGCCGCGAGAGCGCGAGCCCGATACCCGTGCCTTCGATGTCGGTCCGTTCGGCACCGAGCCGTTCGAAGGGGACGAACAGTTGGCTGAGCTGCTCGGCGCGGATACCGGGTCCGGTGTCGCCGACCTTGATGCGCATGCGGGACGGGTCCGGGTGTTCGCAGAAGATGCTGACGGTTCCCTGCAGCCGGTTGTACTTGACCGCGTTCGACAACAGGTTGAGGAGGATCTGCTTCAGCCGTTGGCGGTCGGCGAAAACATGGTTGCCCCAGCAGTCGCGTTGCTCCCCGTCGAGTTGTATGCCCCGCTGGTCGGCGAGCGGCCGGATCAGGTCGATGGTCTCCGTGACGACATCGCTGACTTGCACCGGTTCGGGTGACAGCGCGAGATCGCCGCTTTCGATGCGTGAGATGTCGAGCACCTCGTTGATCAGACCCAGGAGGTGCTTTCCGCCGCGCATGATCTGGTCGACGGCTTCTTGCTGACCCTCGTCGAGCTCTTCGAGATCGAGGATTTGCGCGAAGCCCAGGACGGCGTTGAGCGGAGTTCGGAGCTCGTGACTCATCCGAGACAGGAACGCGCTCTTCGAGTGGTTCGCGACGTCGGCGGCAGTGCGCGCCGCTTCCAGAGCTTCGAACGTCCCCCGCAGTTCCGCAGTTCGTTCGTCTACGAGCGCCATCGCATATTCGCGCCGACGAATCAGGAGCGCGACCACGCCGGCGACGCTCAACGCGGCGCCGAGGCCGCCGACAAGGATGATCCAAGCCACGGACTGAGCAAGGGATCCGCCGAGCGAGCCCCGCGCAGACGTGACGAGTAGCCAGCGATCGGCACCGACCGCCAACGTCTGGGAGTCGTGCGATCCGGAGACCGTCAGGTTGGACGTCGTCGTGAAGAGCACCGTGGCCGGGTCGGCCGTAGGTGACACGAAGAGCACGAGATTGAGCTCGTGGTACGGAGTATTCGCCGTGGATGGAACGACACGCGCCGGGTCAACGGCGACATCTTCGAAGACCACCACGCCATCCGCGCGACCCAAGGCGACCATGAGGATCTTCCGGCTCGATCCCGGATCGGGCAGCAAAGCCGAGACGAGGTCCTTGCGCGCTATCGCGCGGCGCACGAGCGCGGCGCGTTGACCCGTCATGCGCGCGCCGTCCGCAAGCGGACGACCCGCAGCTGAACGCACCTCGATGCGCGTCCCCTTCACCTCCGCGACGCCGACCGTCGTCTGACCGCCTGCAACCAACGACCGCTCGCCGGCGCGAAACGCCGCGTCGTCGACATGACCGGCGGCATAGATCTCTCCGAGCAGCGACAGTGACGTCTTGAAACTACGAATCGAGTCGGTCAGAACACCACCGAGCTCGGACGCGCGTTCATGAAGCAGGCGCTTCTCCGCCGTCTTCGCCGAACGTCGCGTCACGGCAAAGGCGCCCAACGTCAACGATGACAGCGCGACCAAGACGAGCAGCGCGGCATACCGGTACAGCGGCTTGACCCGTGTCGTGGTCATATTCCAGTCGCCCTCATCATCAGTCGACGGCGGAAGTGGTTCTCTGGGTCGTATCGGTCGATTCGGACCGAGGTCCAGGCATTCCTGACGTCGACCGCGCTCACGGTGTACGGGACATGCGAATGTCGGCTTCCACCAGCGGCTCGGGGCGTCCGATGAAGAACCCCTGCCCCCACGGCACGCCGAGATCGTGCAGAGTCGCGAATTCGCCGGACGTCTCGATTCCCTCGGCAGTAACGATCGCGCTGCTCTCGCTCGCGAACATCACGAGCGATGCCGCGAGCGCGCGTCGGATCGGATCGTGATCGATGTCACGGGTAAGTCCGATGTCGAGCTTGATGATGTCCGGCGCAAGCTTGAGGATGTGATGCAAGCTCGCATAGCCGGCGCCCGCGTCGTCGATGGCGACGCGGATGCCGTCTCGGCGGAACCGGCTACGCACCACGTTGAGCTCGTCGTAACTCTCGACAGGCTGGTGTTCGGTGATTTCGACCACGACCCGCCCCTGACCATGCTTGCGAAGCAGGTCATGCAAGCGCCGGTCGAGTACGACCGTCGGTGACGCGTTCACGGCCATGAACTGTGTCGGTTTGATCCGATCGAGCTGTTGCAACGCCGCCTTCACCGCTGCGAGTTCGAGTTCGGTACCCATGCCCAGCGTTTCGGCTTCGGCAAACCACACATCGGGTGTCGTGCCGGCTTCGAACCGGGCGAGCGCCTCGAACCCGAGCACCCGGCTCGTAGCCAGCTCGATCACAGGCTGGAACACCATGTTCGGTCTGCGTTCGATGACGGCCCGCATCGCGTCAATACGAGCGCGCCGATTCTCCGCGACGCGCTCTTCGCAGCGCATGCGCTTGCGGAGCTCTTCCGCCAACGCAGCGTTGTTGTTCTTGAGGCCTTCGTGGGACAGCCGGATGGCGAGCAGGTTCCGCACCCGCAGGATGACCTCGTCGACGTCGACCGGCTTGGTGAGAAAGTCGTTCGCGCCGGCGAGCAATGCTTGCTTGAGCGTGTCGCGACTGACGTCTGCGGTGAGCACCAACACCGGCACGAATTCCGACCGAGCTGATTGCGCTTGAAACATGTGCAGCAGTGATATTCCGTCGATGTGGGGCATGTGGAGATCGAGGAGGATCAGGTCCGGCGACCAACTGTGTCGGGTCTGTTCGACGAGTCGCGCGTCGGAAAGTCCTTTGATCTGCACGTACCCCGCGCTTTGCAATATGCGCGTCATCAAGCGCACGTTCGTTGCGTCGTCGTCGACTATCAAGATGCGACACTGCGCAAGCGTCGTGTTCATCGCGGGGACTCGATCCGTCCGGCCCGTGGAGAAGCCATGACCAGATATTCGGCAACTCGGAACTGGTGCTGAAGCGTCACGCCGGACTGTGTCCGCCGTCACGCGAGCAATCCGCGCGTCGCGGCTGCGTCCGTCAGCCATCTCCGTTGTGCGCTTGTTGTTTCGTAGCGACGTAGAGGTGTTTCGTCCACGACGCAACGAACTCGATCGCGCGCATTCGGTGCACGCGCAGATTCGGATCGTGACCAAGAGACCGCGTCGAAAAATCCCCGTTACAAAGCGGGATTCCGTGCGGCGGCACCGCAATGGGTTGCGGCATTCTCGCACGTTCGAACGGCAGCAGCCCTTGCCGCCGATCCGCGCTGTAAGCCGGTGGCGCGGCCCGGACGGGTGTTCGCGTCACTCGCATCGACGCGGCGCGTGCCACACTTCCGGCCGTGGCTCTCATTCATGAGGATCGTGCTTGGGTACACCAACATCTCGGGGCTTGGTGCCGAGCGGATGATGAGGACACGCTCGTCGAGGACATCACCTCGAGCCAGCTTCCGGTCGCGATTTTCGATGTGGCGAAACGGCGGCTCGTGGCGGCGAGCCCGAGTGGGCACACCGCGCTCGGCTTCAAGGACGCCGACCTTTCGACGTTGGACCTCGTCGACGTGGCGAGTGACCCGGATGCGTGCCTTCGACTTCACTCGTTGATCCTCGAGGGCCATCTCGCCGAGTGGAGGTATTCCTGTTGGCTCCATGGGGATGACGATTCCCGGCGTCGCGCGATCGCGTACGGACGCGCGATCGCCATCGGACGGTCACGCCAGTTCACCGTCGGTGTGTTCCCGCCGCAAGCGGCGGCCCCCGCCATCGTCGCTTCCGGTGCGGACGCGAACGACTTTCGCATTCCGGTGCTCATCGCGCACCATGACGACGGGGTGCGAGCGCGCATTCGTCGCGTTCTCGTCGGCCAGGAGCTGCTCGTGGATGACGTCTCGGACCTGCGGGGTGCCCTGGTCGCGGCTCATCGAAACGACGCGTTCGTCCTCGTGGTCGGCGCCGGCCTCCTCGAGGAAGCCGCGGATCTGTCTCGTTTGGCTGACGCCGCCGGTTCACTCACGCGGGGCGCCCTCGTCGTCGTGGACGAAGCTGACGACCGGATTGCGTGT
>DASYJT010000310.1:0-9198 GCA_035996165.1 Acidimicrobiia bacterium | reverse complement strand
GCCGTTCCTACCCGGTCCGCTGCCGGCGGTCGGGACGCACACGGTCGTCGTGGTCGTGGCGCGCGTTGACGTTGACGTTGTCGTTGTCGTTGTCGCGCAGTTTCCGGATCCGGCGCTCCCGGACATCGCATTCTTGGCGTTCGGATTCTGCGCGTTGGGTCCAGAGGTTGGTCCGCCGGGGCCCGCCGGACCGCCCGGGCCCGAAACCGTCGTTCCCGGACCGCCGCAGTTCGAGGTACAGACACTGGGTGGCGGTGGCGGCGGTGGCGCGCCCGCAACCGGACACGAGAGCGCCGAAGGCGCGCCGGGGATCTTGACGATCGCCGAGATCGCGATGGTCACCAGTTGGCTCGAGAGCCGTGCATACCGCAGCTGGGGCGCCACGGCCTGGCCCTTGGAGACCGCGTAACAGAGATAGCGCGTCAACGTGGCGCCCTTGGACGGATCGAAGCCGGTCGTCTGGGCGAGCACGTACGAATAGGTCGACGGGAAGTAGGCCCTGCGGTCGGGCCCGTTGAACGCGAGCTGGAACGTGCCGTTCGGGCGCCCGCTGGCGTACTGCAGGGCCACGGTGACGTTGTCCTCGTCGGGCTGGGTGAAGAAGCCGGAGGCGTTTTGCACGGACGCGGTCGGGAAACTGCGGACCTTGGCGTAACCGGCCGCGACGTAGGTGATCGTGTCGGGGCCGCCGACCGGATCAGCCACGTAATTCGCGGTGCCGTCGGCCGACGGCGCGTTGTAGTTGCTGCCCCATCCGTTCTGCGGCCAGTTCGACACCGGTTGGCCCGCCGCGAACTCCGGCACGTTGTCGCCCTGCGGACCACTGCCGTGTTGCTGGGCGATGAAGTCGGTCCACACCTGGTGTTCGATTGCGATGCAGTACTCCGAGAGCACGAAGCTCTCGCCTGCGCCGTCGGAGCGCACGACGGCCTTGATGTTGTGGTCGTAGGAAGCCAGCGACGGATTGGCGGCGACGATCTCGGGGTCGTTCCATTTCCGGATCGCGCCCGTGAAGATCTTGCACACCGCGGCGCGGGTCAGGCGCAGGTTGGCGACGCGGCTCCCAGAGCCGTCGGTGAGGTTGTACATGAACGCGAGCCCACCCGCGCTCACCGGTACGTAGACGAAGCATTGATCGCTGATCGGCTTGCCCCGGCAGCGTCCGCTCTGCAGTTGCCCGATCTCCTGCTGCGGGTACTGGATGTCGGAGGCGGCGTAGTCGAACGTTCCGGTGTTGAACTGGTTGCGCCCGAAGGTGGAACCCTGCGCGACGTAGTTCACCGTGAGGTTGTACGGCGCGCGCGCCGTGTCGGCACGCCATTGGTCGATCTCGAGCGCGGCGAAACCGGATCCGCCGCCGAGGACGGGCGCGCCGGCGGCGGACGCCGCGGGCGCGCCGACGCCGATCGTCGTGAAAACCAACGCGATCGCCGCGATCGCGCGAAGCAGACCCGTCGTCATCCGAAACGGCCGCTGACGTAGTCGAGAGTGCGCGGGTCGTCGGGCGACTCGAACATCTTCTTGGTCTCGTTCACTTCGACGATCCGACCCGGCTCGCCGAACTCCTCCACGAGAAAGAAGGCGCACTGGTGCGAGACGCGCGCGGCCTGCTGCATGTTGTGCGTCACGATGACGATCGTGATCTGCGGACCGAGCTCGGTGATGGTCTCTTCGACCACGCGGGTCGAGATCGGATCGAGCGCCGAGCACGGCTCGTCCATCAACAGCACCTGCGGCCGGACCGCGAGCGCGCGGGCGATGCAGAGCCGTTGCTGCTGGCCGCCGGAAAGCGACATTCCGCCTTCGTTGAGGCGGTCCTTCACCTCGTTCCACAACCCGGCCCGCGTCAACGACTCCTCGATGAGCGCGTCGCGGTCGGAGGAGTGCGTGCGCGACAGCTTCAGCCCGGCGAGCACGTTCTCGCCGATCGTCATCGCCGGGAAGGGGTTGGGCTTCTGGAACACCATGCCGATGCGCGTGCGCACCTGCGTGGCACTCATCTCACCGCCGTAGACGTCGGTGCCGTCGAGCTCGACCCGCCCCGCGATCTGCGCGCCCGGGATCACCTCGTGCATCCGGTTGAGGATGCGGATGAAGGTCGACTTCCCGCACCCCGACGGCCCGATCAACGCGGTGACGCGCCGCGCCTCCATGTGCAACGAGCAGCGCTCGAGCACCTTGCGCTTGCCGAACCAGGCGCTGACGTTGGTCGCGCGCAGCTCGGCCGGATGGGTGTCGGGATACATCTCGCGCACCGCATTCGAGCCGGCCTCCGAGAGCATTGTGGTCATCGGGTTCCTCCGATCCTCTTGAGGCCGCGACGCGCGACCAATCGAGCGCTGACGAACAGGATCAAAACGAGCAGGACGAGCACCAACGCACCCGTCCATGCCCGGTCGATCTGGGTCTTGTTGGGAAGGAAGAGCAGCTTGTAGACGAACAGCGGCAGGTCGCCTTGCGGCCCGCTCATCGGGTTGAGGTTCGTCGCGTCGGCGCCGAACGCGGTGAGGAGCATGGGAGCTGTCTCACCGATCGCGCGCGCCACCGCGAGCAACGACGCGGTCACGATCCCCGCGAGCGCGGTGGGCAGCACCACGCTCTGCACGAGTCGCCACTGCGGCGCGCCGAGCGCCAGCGCTCCTTCTCGCAGGGTGTCGGGCACCGTCCGGAGGATCTCCTCCGTCGCTCGGGTCATGGTCGGCAGCATCAGTACGACGAGGGCCGCAGAGCCCGCCGCGCCCGAGAAACCGTGGCCGCTGACCCACACGGTGTAGATGAGGAGTCCGGCGACGATGCTCGGCAGCCCGCTCATCGCATCGACGATGAACCGGATCGGCGCCGCGATCCGCCCGCGGATCTCGTGCAGGTACACGGCCGTGAGGATGCCGAGGGGGACGACGATCAGTGTCGCGATACCGACCTGTTCGAAGGTACCGATGATGGCGTGCACCGCGCCGCCGCCCTTGTCGAGCGGCCCGGTCTTGGCGAGGTCGTGCGTGAGAAATCCCCAACTGAGCTGAGGCAGGCCCTTGGTCACGACGGTGGTGACGAGCCACGCGAGCACCGCGATCAGGAGGATCCCGACCGACCACACGAGCACTGTGACGATCCGGTCGAGCGCGGCCTCGGCGTCGGCGTGATCGCGGGTCAAGAGGAAGTAGATCGCGATGAACGCGACGTACCACCAGATGGTCAGCCCCACGAGGCTCTGCATGTGCAGCGCGACGCGCACGACCTCGGCGACACCCGCGGCCGCGAGCGCGGCGACGCCCGCTTCCACGACCTGGTCCGGGCCGACCTTGCGGCGCCGGATCGGGACGTCAGGGAGATCGTCGGGCGGAGGCACCGTGTGCAGCGCGGGCGCTTCGGGTTGCGCGAAGCGCGTCTCGACGCGCGCGGGCCGGTGCTCCTCGAGCGTCAGATCGACGTGCATCTCGCCGGTGCGGCGTGCGGCGCGACCGCGGGCCCGAACCCGACCCGCGCGCGCGCCGGTACCGGTGAGCTCGATGAGGGCGACGACGGCCACGAACGCCGCGTAGCCGATCGCGACGATCGCGATCGCGCCCGAGATCCCGAGCGCGTTCGCGGTCGTGGCGACCCCGACGGCGACGACGAGAGACGCGGTGATCTCGAGCGTCGCGAGCCGGCGACGGGGCGACCGCCCCGGCGCCGGGCGCGGTCCGCGCCCGGGCGCGAACGGTCGGTCGGACTTCGGGGGCTGGGTGAGCGTGCTCATACCGCCGACCGCCGGACGATGACGCGGGCGACGAGGTTGACGACGAGCGTGAGCAGGAACAGCGCCAGACCCGCGCCAACCAACCCGCTGCGTTCCAACGAGTTCGCCTCACCGAAGTGGATCGCGATCCACGCCGCGATCGACGACGCGCCGCCCTTCAGCACGTGCGTGTTCACCTGCACCTGCGGCACGATCAACAGCGCCACGGCGATGGTCTCGCCGAGCGCGCGCCCGAATCCGAGCAGCGCGCTCCCGACGATCCCGCCCCGGGCGTAGGGCAGGACGACGTCGCGGATCATGCCCCAGCGGGTTCCGCCCAGCGCGAGCGCACCTTCGCACTGCTCACGCGGCACCTGCGCCATCACATCGCGCGAGACCGAGGTGATGATGGGCGTGATCATGAGCGCCACGACGACGCCCGCGACGAAGCTCGAACCCACGAGCGCGTCACTGCTGTCGAGCTTGAGGAACGGCAGGACCGAGAGATGGTGCGAGAGGAAGCGCGACACCGGGACGAGGTGGCGCTTCAACAAGAAGAGTCCCCACATCCCGAAGATGAGGCTCGGGAGGGCGGCGAGGAGATCGATCACCGTCGTGAGCGGCGCCCGCAGTCGCGCGGGCGCGTACTCGTTGATGAACAGCGCCATCGCGACGCCCAGGGGGACCGCTACCACCATGGCGATCGTGGCGACGATCATCGTCCCGTAGAGCAGGCCCAAGACCCCGAAACGACCGACGCCCGGATTCCAGGCGCTGGTCGTGAAGAAGTTCCAGACTCCACTCGCCTTGAACGCCGGGCGCGACTTGTCGACGAGGAACCACAACGTCGCGCCGACGATCACGAGGCTCACCGACGCCGCCGCGGTAGCGACGGTCCGGAACACCCGGTCGCCGGTCGTGGGATGGAACTCCGGCGTTGTCGGAACGTCAGCGACGTCCGTCGTGCCGAGCGCGCCGTCTCCGGTGGTCATCCAGTCCTCGTCGGGCGATCGTCAGAGCGGTCTTCGTCCGCGTCGAACAGTACGAGAGCGAGGTGAACGAGAGATTGACGACGAGTGACGCGCGAGGTGCCGTTAGAACAAGCGTGTCACTGACGAGTCGTCAGGAAGCCGCGGCCGCCGCCGCAGCCGCGCGCTCGTATCGGTACCCCACACCGCGCACCGTGATGATCCGACTCGGATTCGTCGGATCCGTCTCGATCTTCGAACGCAATCGCTTCACGTGGACGTCGAGCGTCTTCGTGTCACCGAAGTAGTTCGGGCCCCAGACCCGGTCGATCAACAGATCGCGCGTGAGCACGCGGCCGGCGTTCGTCATCAGCAGTTCGAGCAGCTCGAACTCCTTGAGCGGGAAGGCCAACGCCGCCCCGCGGACGAACACCTCGTGGCGGCCGGTGTCGAGGCGGACGTCGGCGATCTCGATCACGTCGGCGGGGTCGGCCTCGAGCTCGGACGCGGGGATGCGCCGGAGCGCCGCCCGCACCCGGGCGATGAGCTCACGCAGGCGGAACGGCTTGGTGACGTAGTCATCGGCGCCCACCTCGAGCCCCACGACCGCGTCGATCTCGGCGTTGCGGGCGGTGACCATGATGATCGGGACCCGCGACCGCGACCGGAGCTCCCGGCACACGTCGATCCCCGAGATCTTCGGCAGCATCACGTCGAGCAACACGAGCGCCGGCCGCGAAGCGTCGAATCGCTCGATCGCCTCCGGGCCGTCGGCCGCCGTCTCCACGAGGAAGCCCTCGCGTTGCAGTGCAACGGCAAGCGCGTCGCGATACGACTGCTCGTCGTCGACCACCAGAATCAGGGGCGGGTCGGCCATTGTTCCTCCGTCGTTGTGGGTTCGGCGATGCCTCGTGCGGCGCCGTTCGAGAGCGGTATGTACAAGGTGAACGTCGAGCCTTCGCCCTCGCGTGACTGCACAGTGACCTCGCCACCGTGAGCCTGCGCAACGTGACGCACGATCGCGAGCCCGAGCCCGGTGCCACCCGTATCGCGGCTGCGGGCGCGGTCGACTCGATAGAAACGCTCCCAGATGCGTTCGAGGTCGCGCGTGGGAATGCCGATCCCGTGGTCGCGCACCACGAACGCGATGCGATCGTCGACGACGCACGCGCCGATCTCGACCGGCTGGTCCGGACCGGAATATTTGATGGCGTTGTCGAGGAGGTTCGCCAGCGCGCTGCGCATCTGGCGCGGGTCGCAGAAGATCTCGATGTCGGGCGGCTCCGGTCCGACCATGATCGGAACGGCGCCCGCGTCCGCCGCGGCCTGCACGACGTCGACGGAGTCGGAGAGCAGCAGGCGGACCGGCATCGGACCCCGCGTCGGCGCTTCCTGCGCTTCGATCGTGCTGAGGTCGAGCAGGTCGTCGACGATGCGGGCGAGGCGGTCGGCCTCTCGTACGACGCGTTCGGACAACCGCTGCACGACTGCGGTGTCGTCGGTTGCCACCATGGTCTCGGCGAGCAGACCGAGCGCACCGATCGGCGTCTTGAGCTCGTGACTCACGTTGGCGACGAAATCGCGCCGGACACTTTCGACGCGGCGCGACTCCGAGATGTCGCGGGTGAAGGCGACCGCACCGACGATCTCGCCGTCGCGTCGAAGCGGGAACGCGCGCAGCTGCAGCACCTGCCGGGGCGGGCCGTACAACTGCAGTTCGCGTTCGGAGCTGTGACCGGTGAGCGCTTCTTGGACGAGCTCGGCGATCGCCTCTTCGGCCAGCACCTCACCGGTGCGCGCGCCGGCGAAGCGGCGCGCGACCGAGTTGCGCATCACCTCGCGTCCGATGCGATCGACGACGACGATGGCATCGCTCGACTCGTCGAGGGCCGCGATCAACCAGTGTTGGACCGCCTCCGATTGCAAGACGCGGTCCTCGGCCAGCCGGTGCTCTTCGGCGATCGCGTCGAGGAGCGAAAAGCCCTCCGGGATCTCGACGGCCGCGCCGACGCGGGCGAGCTCCCGCCGGGCGGACAACAGTTCTCGGGCCACCAACACGGCGACCGCCCACCCGACCAGACCGAGAACGACGAGGACTGTCGTCACGATCGCGGCCAGGCGCGCCGAGTCATCCGAATCGACCGGTGATGTAGCCCTCGGTGCGAGGGTCGGAGGGATTCGTGAAGATGCGATCGGTGGCGTCGTACTCGACGAGCCGGCCGACGCGATGTTCCTGCTCGTCGATCTCCGCCGTCATGAAGGCCGTCATGTCGGAGACGCGCGCCGCCTGTTGCATGTTGTGGGTCACGATGACGATCGTGTAATCGCGCTTGAGATCGGCCATGAGGTCTTCGATGCGCGAAGTGGCGATCGGGTCGAGTGCCGAGCACGGCTCGTCCATGAGGATCACGTCGGGTTGCACCGCGAGACAGCGCGCGATGCAGAGCCGCTGCTGTTGGCCGCCCGACAACGCGAAGGCCGACTGCTTGAGCTTTCCCTTCACCTCGTCCCAGAGCGCCGCGTTGACGAGTGCCTCTTCGACGATCTCGTCGAGACCTTTGCGCCGGCCCATGATGCGCGGGCCGAAGGCGACATTGTCGAAGATCGACTTGGGGAACGGGTTCGGCCGCTGGAACACCATGCCGATGCGGCGCCGCACCTCGACCGGGTCGACGCCGGGACCGTAGAGATCGTGTCCGTGGTACGAGATGCAACCCGACACCTTGGCCCCGGGGATCAGGTCGTTCATCCGGTTGAACGAACGGAGCAGCGTGCTCTTGCCGCAGCCCGACGGGCCGATCAAGGCGGTGATCTCGTGGCGGTGGACATCGAGGGTCACGCCCGCGACCGCCACCGAGTCGAAGTAGCCGACGCTCACGTCGCGCAACTCGAACACAACCTCGGGTCGGGCCGGAAGCTCCGCGGACTCGTCGTCGCGGTTCGGGGCGTCGTTCCCCGAAGTGGCGTCGTTCGGCGACCTCGCGCCCGGAGGACGGATAGTCACCGTCGGCATCGCCATTGCTTCACCCTGTTCGGCTGAGGACACGTTCGACCTTCCGCGAGTGATGAGCGACCGACCCAGCTTCGCGGCTGGACCGGGGCCTCGCCAAGCGCCCGCGATATGGCCATGGTACGGACGCCGCCTGACCGAACCGTATGGTACGGATGGCCGAAAGGTGAACCAGAAGTGAACAGGCAGTGAGTCGGTCGGAGGCGCGCGCGCACCACCCGCCTCGTTGGGCAAACTCACGCCGTCCGGACGAAATTCGGAGGAAATCGTGGTCGAGACCCGGCGGACGTTCGACGACCAGCTGCAGGAGGTTCGCGGCGAGGTCGTGAAACTGGCGGTCAAGACCTGCGAGCAGATCGGCGCGGCCACCCAGGCCCTGCTCGACGCCGATCTCACGGTCGTCGACGAGATCTACGACGCCCACCGCGAGATCAAGGAGCGGGTCCTCCAGATCGAGCACCGCGTCTACCAACTCTTCGCGCTGCAGCAGCCGATGGCATCCGACCTCCGGGCGATGCTCGCGGTGCTGCGGATCCTCCACGAGATCGAGCTCACGGGCGGGCTCATGCGCAACGTCGCCCGAGCCACCCGGCGCCTCTACCCGCGCGAGCTCCCGCCGAGGATCCGCGGGATCATCGAGCGGATGGGTGCGCAAGCGAGCGTGCAGACGCATCTGGCCGTCGACGCGTTCGCCGACGGCGACGAGGCCATCGCCTCGGCGCTGCCCGACATGGACGACGTGATGGACGACCTGCAAAAGGAGCTGTTCCGCGCCATCTTCGCGGGCTTCTCCGGCGAGTCGACCGACGAGGCCGCGCTCCAGATGGCGGTGCAGCTCGCCTTCGTCGGGCGCGACTTCGAACGCGCGGCCGACCACGCGGTGATGATCGGGCGCTGGGTGGAGTTCATGATCACCGGCCAACTGCCGGGCGACGTGGAACCCGTATAGAGACGCTGGGGCACGCGTCGCGCCTGGACGGCCTCCATTGTTCGGTTTCGATTCACCTGTCGTTCACCTCGGCGCGACCGCGTATCCATCCTTCGTTCTTAATCTCGACACCGACGAATGACCTCGAACAAGGACACCACATTGATTGCAACGATGCGATCCTCACGCTTACGGCACGGCGTCGTCCTGCTCGTCGCCCCCGCCCTCTTCCTCGCCGCCTGCGGCAGTAGCTCGAAGCCGAGCGGTTCCGGCTCCGGCTCCGGCTCGGTGAACGTCCAAGCCGGTCAAGGCAACGCCGGCGTCGCGCAGATCGTCTCCAGCACCGACGGTGCGATCGGCTACGTCGACTTCAGCGACGCCAAGGCCGCCGGGCTCAAGTTCGCTTCCATCAAGAACGCGGCCGGTTCCTTCGTCGCTCCGAGCGTGGCCGGCGCGGCCGCGGCGGTAGCCGCGACGAAGATCGCCAACGACCTGACCTACAGCCCGCTGAACGCGACCGGAGCCGACGCGTATCCGATCACGTCGCCGACGTGGATCATCGTCTACGAGAAGCAGA
>DASYJT010000309.1:0-4131 GCA_035996165.1 Acidimicrobiia bacterium | reverse complement strand
GCCGCGGCCGGTGCCGTCGCGTTCGTCGGAGTGTTCGGCGCGTGCGGCGGCTCGAGTCACGACACTCTTTCCGCGCCCGAGCGCGCCCGGCTGACGCCGCTCGTGCAGCAGGTGCGCCTCGCCGCCGAATCGTTCGACCGTCAGGGCGCGCAACGCTGGTTGGCGGAACTGCAGCGGATCGTGTTGACCGACATCAACGGCCACAAGATGAGCGGGGCATTGGGAGCCAAGATCCTCGCCGCCGCGAGCCAGGTCGACAATCGCCTCGCGCTCGAGTCGACGACGACGGTATCGACGACAACGGCATCGACGACACCGCCAACACTCGCACCGACCACCGTCACGACACCGCCCAAACCCTCCAAGGGCAAGCACGACCGGCACGGCGACGGGGGCGGCGGTGGCGGTGGCGGTGGCGGTGGCGGTGGCGGCAACTGAGTTCGTCGCTACCTCACGCCTCCTTCCCTACACCTCGCTCGTCGGCCGGCGCCGGTGTCCTTCACTGACGGTCGCGAGTGCCTCTCGGTCGACCTGATCAGCGCGGGCCACCGCCACCCGCACCTTCGTGAGTGCGCGCAGCGTCGCCGTGCGAACTCCGCCCTCGATGATCGCGCGCTCGCCGAGGATCGCACCGGGTCCGAGCTCCCCGACGGGTTGACCGTCGACTTCGGCCGCCAGCACGCCGTCGAGCAACAGGTACAGCTCGTCGCCCGGTTGGCCCTGCTCGACGAGAACCTGACCTTCCTTCAACTTGCGGATGTTGCGCTTCTCCCCTTTTCGCATGATGCGATTCGAGAGTTCGCGTTCGAGAGCCGTCTCGACCGCGGTGACGAACGCGGGTGATTCCGAGTCGCCCCACGGCGTGTGCTTGCCGAACGAGGTGCGCCACCATTCCTTGAAATCGGCGAGCCCGGCCTTGGCGCTCAGCTTGCCCTCGTTGTCGTAGGCCCAGTGGCGCGGGAACACGCTCGCGCCGATCAGCTCGGTTTCGGCGCGCCCGTCGGCGTGGAGCGTGACCGCAATCGTCGTCCACACGGTCGGGGCCTCGAACTTCACGAACGGCGGACGATTGACCCGGCGGGGGGCCGGCAGCGCGACATGACCGCCGAATGTCTGCACGAAGCGCGCCGCGGTGTCGCCGACTTCGGGCTCGGCGCGCAGCTCGGCGAACTCGACTGCGGCGAAGCGCGCCAGATCGATCTTCCCGAGCCGCACCGTGGTCGCGCCCATGACGCTGCCGCCGCCGTATCCGGCGTCGCGGATGGTTCCTTCGGCGACGTCGATCCAGGCGTGCAGACGGTTCGCGAAGCGGAACCGGTCGTCGCTCGCCATCTCGTCGAGGTCGTACAAGACGTCGGGCGGCGGGTCGTCGTAGTGCGTCACGCCCGACTCGAACACGGCCTTGTTCATTCCGGTGACAGCTTCGGACGGGATCCAGGAGAGCGTCGTGAAGGTGTGTTCGATACGCACGTCGGCTCCATTTCGAATTGAGCGCTGCGAGTGGGCGTTCGAGAGATTGCGCTTACCGTACGACGCCGGGCCGCAGCAGGCCAGGGCCGCAGGGCCGCGGACCGCTCGAGTCCCGCTACTACCCGAGTCGCGGGTCAAGATGGCACCCATGAGTATCGACGCCGTCGTCGTGGGTGCCGGGCCCAACGGGCTCACGGCCGCGGCACGTATCGCGCGCGCGGGCTATCGCGTCGTGGTCTACGAAGGCGCCGACACGATCGGCGGCAACACGCGCACGCGTGAGCTCATGGTGCCGGGCGTTGTGCACGATCTGGGCGCGACCGTCGTTCCGTTCGCGGCCGCCTCACCGGCATTCGCCGCGCTGGGACTCGACCTCCCTTATCGTCATTCGCAGTTCGCGCTCGCGCACCCGCTCGACGGCGGCCGCGCGGTCGTCATCGACCGACAACTCGGCGCGACCGCGGAGATGCTCGGTGCGGACGCGTCTCGGTACCGCCGGCTGATCGCACCGATCGTTCGTCACTTCGACGCGTTCGCCGACTCCACGCTCGCTCCCGCGATCCGCCAAGCGCGCCATCCGCTGGTTGCGGCGCGGTTCGGCCCGCTCGCGCTGCTTCCCGGGACGATGTTCGCGGGCCTGTTCGGCACCGAGGAAGCGAAAGCGGTGATCGTGGGACTCGCGAGTCATGCGACCGTTCCCGCCGATCGTCCGCTCACCGCGGGAGTCGGCCTCACCCTGCTCGTCGCCGCGCATGCCGTCGGCTGGCCGATGATCGAGGGCGGCACCCAGGTGCTCGCCGAGCAGTTGGGCGCGATCGTGCGCGCCGAGGGCGGCGAGATCATCGTCGATCACGAGGTGCGGTCGCTCGACGAGCTACCGGCCGCGCGCGTCACGTTGCTCGACGTAACGCCGCGCCAGCTCGCGACGATCGCGCCCGGCGCCTCGGGTGCGTTCCGGCGTTGGAAATACGGCCCGGGCGTCTGCAAGGTCGACTACGTGTTGTCGGGCCCGGTGCCGTGGACCGCCGAGGCGTGCCGCGGCGCGGCAACCGTGCACCTCGGAGGGACCGCGCACGAGATCCTGGACTCCGAGCGCGAAGTCGCGCGCGGGCGCGTACACCCGCGGCCGTACACGATCGTCGTGCAACCGCAACTCGCCGACCCCACCCGCGGCCGGCCGGACGCCATCCCGCTGTGGACGTATTGCCACGTGCCCAACGGGGCCGACGTCGACGCGAGCAGTGCAATCGAGGCGCAGCTCGACCGCTTCGCGCCGGGGTGGCGCGATCTCGTCGTTGCCCGGCAGGTACTCACCGCGGCCGCGAGCGAAGCAACGAACCCGAACCTGGTCGGCGGCGACATCTCGGGTGGATTGATGTCGATACGGCAAATGCTCTTCGGCGCCCGGCCGGGACGATCGCCGTACGCGACGAATATCGACGGCGTGTACTTGTGCTCGAGCTCCACCCCGCCGGGCGCGGGCGCGCACGGAATGAGCGGTTGGTACGCCGCCGGCTCCGCGTTGCGCGTACTTCGCTAGCCGGAACCCAGCGCCGCGCTCGGATCGACGTAGGTCTTCAGCTCGATCACGTTGCCGCTCGGATCGAAGACCTTGGCCTTGGTCTGCTCCTGTGCCGTCCCGGCGTAGTCGGTGACGACCCCGCTCGCGAACACCGCACCGTGGGACTCGACGCGCGTCATCAACGCGTCCATCTCGCCCGCCCCGAGCGTCACACCGAAATGACGGACGGTGCGCGGCGAAGCGGCCGCGACCTCGTCCGGACGCTCGTGCAGCGTGACCTGCATCCCGAAGAACCAGACATCGACGAAGTGGTCGCGGACGCGACCCAGTCGGCACCCGAGCGCGCCGACGTAGAAGTCGATGCTCTCCGCCAGATCGCGCACGGGTATCGACAGGTGCAGGATCGGTTCCACCGCGAAATCCTAAGGCTGCTTCCGGCTCGACCGCCGGGGCCGCGCCGCGTGGCGCGGCGGGGCGTCAGCGAACTTCGGCGGCCGTCGACGACGCCAAGGACGCGAACCAGTCGGGTTCTTCCAAGAGCAGGTGGAAGTCGAGCAGGTCGTCGAGCGTGAGAGGCGCGGCCAATACCCGGGGGCCCGTCAACTCGTCGGGCAGCTGCCACGTTTGCGTCGGCGTACCCATTGCAAGCAGCAGGTCGATCGCCGCGAAGTCCAATGTGGCCTGGTTCGTCGCCAGCCCACAACCGGGGCAACGGAAGCAGTACGACCATTCGCCGGTGTCGGCGCACATTCGCAGCCGCAGCTCCGACCACGCCACCCGCACGGCACCGCAGTCGTCGCATTGCACCCGTACAAACGTCTCGCTTGCCATGTGTCGACTCATACCCACGGCAACCGGGCCCTACTCACCTGCGTGGGGGCCGGCGGTTGCGGGCATCTACGTAACCCGCGTGCGTAAGATCCAGGCGGGACGGGGCACCTGGGGTCGGGGAGACGATCGATGCGACGGCGCGGCGACCGGTACGAGTGCGCCTTGTGCGGCGCGGAGCTCGACGTTCCGTTCGACGCAACCCCGAAAGTCACGATCAAGGCCGCATCCGGACAGCCGAACGTCCGGGTCCTCAGCATCGGCCGCAAAGAGATTCACCGCTGCGAGGCGAAACCGACCTGAAGTTGGCC
>DASYJT010000308.1:0-3958 GCA_035996165.1 Acidimicrobiia bacterium | reverse complement strand
CAACGCGCCCCGGCCTCGATAACGGCCTCCCGCAGAGAGTCGCCGCCTGGAACTGTCTCCCCGATACGCATCGATATCGACATCGGACCTCCCTGCTTGCATTTCCGGGAGGTCGGCCCTCGCAGCGCGCCGACGAGCTGTGGCTGTCACGATAGCCACGAACAGGCAACAACACACCTCACCAACGAGCGCAACCCGGCGGGCAAGCAACGACGACATCGCACCGCCGCGCCCGCGGACGCGCCCACGCGAGCGTCAGACGCCCGCCCCACCGCACACGACATTCGCGTCGAAGCCGTCGGCGCCGAGATACTGCGTCATGCGAACAGTGCCGCCGGTGAAGCCCGCATCACCACAACCGGCCACGGCGCCCGACTGCGATTCGTAGCCCGCCAACCATTGCGGGACCCCGGCGAACTTGCCCTGCGTCAGGCTCGCGCCCCCGGTGATCTGACCCCATTGAAACCGAGTCGAATAGATCCCGACCTGAATGACACCGGCAAACCGCAGCGCGTCGAGCTCGCCCTGGATCGTTGCGACGTCGCGGCGCTGCGCCGCCCGCGTCGGCGGACCGTCGATCGTCTGCCAACTGTTCATCGTCTCGACGTCGAGCCACCACGCGACGTTCGCCGCGCGGCGCCGTGCGTCGAAACGGTCGACTTGGTGCAACCGTTGCGCAGCATCGACCGCGGTTGAGTACGACTGCCACGCCGCGTTCCAGCCGTAGTCGTACGAACAGCCAACGGAATTCGGATCGGAAGCCGCGCATGCGAACGGCGAGGTCTGCCCCAACGGCCAGTGCTTTGCCCGCACCGGACCGGGATTACCTGTGTTGGCGTAGAACGCAGGAGGCATCGAGAGGCTCTTCGCCCACGCGAGCTGGTGCAGGAGGCACGGATTGCGCGTGAACGAGATGCCGTTGTTCGTACCGAGCACGCCGAAGTCGGAGACGGCTTCGGCGGGCAGCGAACCCCCGCACTGCGGGAAGCTCACGTCACGCGCGACGACGACGCCCGGTGCGTCGCGCAGAGCCGCCGAATGCGGACCGATCTGCTGCGACCGGACTGCGCCACTCGCGCCACCCACATTCTCGGCTACCGCGGAGGCCGCGTTCACCGCCGACACCACGAGCGACAACGCGACGACGGCCGCGAGCGGGAGAGACAGCGGACGCACGGACACGAGACGCAGGGACGGACGAGATCGCACGGGGTTACCTCGATTGCACTCCTAGGACTCCGCCCGCGAATGCCCTGGCAGAGTACTCACCAACCACACCTGCCCCGCAAGGACACTCTGGCCACACCAGACCCAAAATCCGAACGGACCCGCAGGACGCGTGCAAACACATCGGCCAACTACGGAGCGCGCCGCCGGAGGAGTACGGAATTACAAATTCACGAGCGCACGAAGTCAGTCACCCTCCGCGACCGGACCGAGAATCCGTTGCATCAGGACGAGATCGAGCCGGCGTCCGAACTTGTATCCGGTCTCCGGCATCCGAGCCGTCTCGATGAAACCAAGTTGTTGGTGGAAGCGAATCGATTCCACGTTGTCGGCGTCGATCCCCGCGACGAGCACGTGCAGGTTCGCCGCCCGCGCGCGCTTCACCAACTCGTCCATCAGTTGTCGACCTATACCGCGACCGCGCCGATCCCCGCGCACGTGGATGGAGAGCTCGGCCGTGAATCGGTAACCCGGCCAATGGATGCTGTCTCGGAAGTCGCCGAACGCCGACATTCCGACCACGTCGCGACCGTCGACCGCGACAAGTGAGACAAAGCCCCGCCGGCGCTGTTCGGAGAACCACTCGCGTCGTTCCTCGAGGGTTTGTGGTTGCTCGCTCCACGCGATCGTCGTCGATCCGATCAACTCGTTGTAGATGTCGAGCGTCGCCGGGAGGTCGTCGATCTCGCAGTCGCGTACGACGATGGGCAGATCGGATCTCGCCGACTCCTTCATGTACTGAGTCCCGAGATCGTCTGCATCTCGACGACCTGCTTCGAAGTGAAGACTTCGCCGAACTGATCCAGCAGCGCGACCCGCCGGGCGTCGGTCAGGTACGCGTCGAGCGCCGCCCGGTGCGGGAACCACGTGACGTGCACCTCGAACGGGAGCGACGGGTCCTGGTCGTCGCTTCGGCGCCCCCGGTACAGGAGCTGTGCACCGTGGTCGGCGTACAGCGTCACCACCGCGTCCTCGTACGCTCCCGCCCGCGCCGCGGAGTCCGCGGTTGCGTGACCGACGAAGACGAGCGTGAACGGTTGCAACGGATCCGTGAACATGCGCGGTTTTCTAGCAGCCCGCGCCGACCACTGTGGCCCTACGGGATGCGCTGCATCCACACGAGGGCGGCCGCCGCGGTCAGTACCGCCAGCACGAGCGAGAGTCCGACGAACCACTCCGTGAGATCGGTCGGAACGGAGTCGAACCCGACGACCTTGCGAATCTGGTCGTACACGGAGTTGAGCTCGCTCCCGTTCTTGGCCGTGAACGACTTGCCGCCACTCGCCGACGCGATCGCGGCCATCGCCTGCGGGTCCGCCGGAACCGGCACGTTCTCTCCTTGGACCGTGACGGTTCCCGACGTCGTGCCGAAGGCGATCGTGTCGATCGGAACCTGCGCCGCCTTGGCCTGCGCGGCCGCGTCGGCGACGGTCTGCCCGGGCGACTGGCCGTCCTTACCGATCGTCGGTGACCCGTCGCTCATCAGCACGATCGCGGCGGGGGCTTTCTGGCCGTTCGCGCCCGGCGGGAGCGCGGCCACCGACGCGAGCGCACTCTCGATCGCCGCGCCGGTCGCGGTGCCGCCTCCGATCGTCAGAGCGTTCACCGCGGCAAGGACCGGCACGTGATCAGACGTCGGCGCGACGAGCACGCGCGCGGTCGAGTCGAACGACAGCAGCCCGATCTTGAGACCGGCGGGCAGGCCCGCGATGAATCGCCGCGCCGCGTCCTGAGCCGCGACGAGCCGGCGCGGCGCGACGTCGGTCGCGGCCATCGAACCCGACGTGTCGATCGCGAGCATGACCGTTCCCCGCTGGCGGGCAACCTTCTTCGTACCGGCGGGCTTTGCGAAGCCGAGAACGAGCGCCGAGAGCGCTCCGAGCATGAGCACCGCCGACACGTGCCGCTGCCATCCCGGCCGGCGGGGCGCCACCGACGCGAGCAGGTCGACGCTCGTGAAGCGCAGCGCGTACTTGCGCCGAGATCGTTGCGCGACCACGTATGCAGCCAGCAGTGCGAGCGGCGCGAGGAGGATCGCCAGGCGCCATGGTTCGTCGAAGCTCACGGGACACTCCTCAAACGACGGGCGCGGTCGCGCTGGTGTTGCGACCGCGATGCATGACGGCGAAGGGTCTTTCGACCGGCGACGAAACGAACGATCTCGATCAGCCAGTCGGAGTCGGTGGACAACACGAGGTGCTCACTGCCCGCGTCGCGGATCCGGCGGGAGATCATCTCGTGGCGCGCCTTGGCCGCCGCCGCATACCGATCCCGCAACGCCGACGAGTTCGACTGCACGTGGATGTCGCGGCCGGTTTCGGTGTCGACCAGCGTGAGCATCCCCGCCGCCGGGATGGCGAGCTCGCGCGGATCGACGATCTGGACGCACAGAACCTGGTGAGCCTGCGCGAGGCGGGCAACGGCCGGCGACCATTCGGTGTCGTCGAGGAAATCGGAAATCACGATGACCTGCCCGCGCCGGGGCCGCGCCCGCTCCAGTGAGTGCAACACCGACAGGAGATCGGTGTCGCCGTCGGCGCGCTGTACTCGCCGCGGGAGGTCGTACAACTTCGACAACGACGCCAGCAGCTGGGCGCGCGTCGACGACGGTCCGAGCCGCAGGCCGCCGGCACTCGCGCCGTTCGCGCCGGCCGCGCCACCCGCGACCAACATTCCGAAGCGGTTGCCGTGCCGAGCCGTGAGGAACCCGAACGCGGCGGTCGCGGCAAAC
>DASYJT010000307.1:0-4814 GCA_035996165.1 Acidimicrobiia bacterium | reverse complement strand
AAGATGTCGGTGCCCTTGAAGTTCTGCGGCGGGATGTAGTCGAAGGCGCCGTTGACGTCGTCGTTCACGGTCCCGTTCTGCGCGGATTGAATGTCGAAGATCGTGCTGCTCGGGTCGATGCCGACGTCGTTTTTCAACACGCCGGGCGCGGCCACCGTGAGGTGGTGGTTCACGAGCACTGTGTACGAGTCGTTCGCGACGGTCGCGGGAATGTTGATCGTGACGGTGTTGAAGTCGGTGCTGTCGCCGGCGGCGTTTTGGATCCAGTAGTCGAACGTGTCGACGCCGCTCCACGGACTCGCCGGGTCGGGTGTGTACGTGAACGCGCCGGTCCCGAGGTTCGGGTTACCCGCAACCGGCGTCCAGGTGATGGTCGCACCCCCCACGCTTTGCGTGTCGGAATCGGGGATGTCGACCCGGGTGCTGTCGGGTCCCGAGTCGTTGTTGAGCACGCCGGGCGCCGCGACGACGAGCTTCTTGTTGAAGACCGCGGTGTACGTGTCGTCGGTCGCCGCAACCTGGCAGGTGTTCGATGTCGCGCCGCACGACGTGAACGCCGCCGACGCGGGCGCGGCGGAGACGACCAACATCGCGCACGTCAGAGCGAGACTTGCGAAGAACGCGGACGCGCCGCGCGCGCCCCGTCCGTCCGTGGAACCGTGCGCCACTGATGTTCCTCCCCCGAGAGGTCGGGTTCGCTTGGCGCGCTCCCGACCACACTGCGTAAGCACGGCCCGCCCGAGCGTGCTCACTCGAAGAAAACAGCATGCCGTTCATGGCAGAACTTGGCAAGGTCGTTCGGGCCGACTTTGTGCGGTATAGGCATTTGATCGCCCGGATGTGCTTGACAAATTCTGCCAGTTGCCGGAAGACTCGCACTCGACCGGGATCGACACTGGGGGGAGAAGATGCGTCGGGCATCGCCATGATGGCGTTGGTGCCTGTCTCGTCGAGCGTCCTTTTGTCATTGGTAGGGCCTACGGTCGGCCCGCTTGGACCAAGCAAACGACAAGGGAGAAAATTTTGAAACTCAAGACAAAGCTGATCGCCGGCGCCGGTTCGCTGGCGATGGCGACCAGCATGATGGCGATGGCTGCTCCGGCGGCCCACGCCGTAGTGACGACCGTCGGCTCGTGCGCGGGTTCGGTTTCGTTGGTCAAGCTCTCGAGCCCCGTCAAGGGCCAGGGCCTCACCGACCAGACCCAGCGGAGCATTCAGGCGTCGGGTGCGCTCGCCAAGGACCTCAGCCACGTGCTCGTCAACGGTGGCGGGAGCTGCTCGGGTATCTACCGCGCGGGCGACAAGCACGTCCCGGCTCCGCCGGTCGGCAGTGGCAACACGATCCTGTCCACGTTGACGGCGTCAGCTCAGGCGACTTCCCTGTTGGGGAACTCGGGCTGCGCCAGCGGTGCCGGCGCGGTTGCGGTTGACGCGACCGCCAACGACGCCTACCCGCTCAACGGCAAGGTCACCTGGAAGTTCACCCAGACCTACACTGACCTTCTCAGTGGCGGCCCGAAGAACTACGGGATGCAGGCTGCGATCACCCTGCTCGGCTTCAACACGGTGGCCGGTCCGGATGTCATCGACATCGGCGGTCTCGTTGCTACGGGTGTGAACGCTGGCGCGAACGTCAGCGGCAACATCTGGGAAGACCCGGTCGCCAAGACCGGCGGTGCGTCCGGCTACAACACCGGCTACGAGCTGGACCTTGCCAGCGCGGCCGGCTGTGCTGACGGCACACCGAACAACGCCAACATCCTCATCGTGCTGAGTGGTGGTGGCGGCGCCTCGTCGACGTCGCTGCTCGGCTCGACGGCGAACGGTCTGACCTTCAAGACCGGCGAGTAGCAACACCGTTAAGCCGCACTCCCAGAGTGCGGTGAGAAATGCGACGGGCCCGCCCGAAAGGGCGGGCCCCTTCGCGTCCGGCGCCGGAGTCGCCCGGTGCGACGGCGCCCCGACCGGCGCAGGTTCGTTCGCTCTCCGGGGTCACGTTCGGTCTCCCGAGGTCATCGGTGTGCCTGCCTCGACCCCGACCTCGGAACCCGGACCCTGGTCGTCCGTAACGCGTCACCCGAAGCGCGCGCTCAGCGCGTTCCGATGTCGCGCTCAGCCCGTGGGCAGGCAGGCCCACACCGACGCGGCGCTGTTGGCCTCGAGCCGGCCCGGCAGTGCCGGGTCGGTCAGGTCGCCGACGGCCGTGACGGCGCCGGCGCCGCAATCGAGTTGGGTTCCGTCGGCGAGGGTGACGCCGAGGTACGCCGGAAGCGGCGTGGAGGGCCCGACCCACACGAGGAGCGGCTCGGGTGGAAGCGACTGCGTTGTGCCCCCGACGAACCCGAAGGTGAGATGCTTCACACCCGCCGGCATCAACACGACGAGCGCGTCGTACGACCCGCCGCCGTCGCTGGAGATCGCGAACTGCACGTAATCCGAGGCGTCGATGGAGTGCGCGGGGGGCGGCACCTGGCACTGCGGCCGATTGGGCTTGGCGAGCGGGGACTGGTGCAGCGGTGGGGTGGCCTGCCACCGCCAGCACACGGTGTTCAGCGTGCCCGGGGCCCGCTGGACGCTCCACGTCACGCCCGCGGTCGTTCCCGACTTCACCGTCGCGTACGGGCCGGTGGGCGCCGGGGTCTTGAGTTCGCTCTGGGTCGCGATCTGGTCGGCCGGCGGAGCGGCGACGGGCACCGTCGCGCCGTAGTCGCGCACGTCGTATTGCAAGCCGCCCTCGCGCGCCGTGATGCGCACGCGCACGATTCGTGCGTCCTTGTCGACCCAGAGGTCGACGGTGGCGGCCAGCCAGAGACCGACGGCGAGCGGTGCGGCCGTCGTGATGCGCGTCGCCTTGACCGACCCGACGGTCTCACCGGTGTGTGTCGTCACCTTCACCTTCCGTCCCTGCAGCCACGCGACCAGCGCGGGCGGCGAGAACGCCGAAGGCAGCAGGGCGATGATCTGCCGGGTCAGCACAAGCTTGCGCCAGGGTCGGGACTTCGCGGGCCGGGTGAACAACGAGACGGTCTCGGTCGTGGGCACCGCCGCGGGTGTGCGGGTGAAGTACAGGGTGTTGTTGATCCAGCGCAATTCGGTGGGGAGCTTCGTTCCCTTCGCGCTGACGAACTGCGCGTGCGCCACTCCCTTGCCGCTCAAGTCGCCGTCGAAGGCGCCGTCGAGTGCGGTCGGGTTCGTCCCATTGGGGCCGTGCGTCGTGCCGGCGATGCGTCCCGACTTGGCGGCCCGCATCGCGGTCGCGATGGCGGCGAGCGGGTCCGTGCCGAGCGAGACACTGCCGGACGAGCCCGAGCAACTCGTGATCGTCGCGGTCACGAGCACCAAGCCGATCAGCGCGCGCGCGGGCCGTTGGAAGATGTGCAGGGTCATCCGGACATGTTGACATACGGCCCTTTGCGCCGAGGGTGCGCGCGTGGTCCCGGGCAATAGCATGTCGGCTCGTCTTCGGGAGGTGTCGTGATTCGGCGAGGCATGGTTCCGCTCGTGTTCGCGCTCGTGCTGGTTCTCGTGAGCGCGTGCAGCAGCGGGAAGGGCAAGACCGGCGGGAACCCCGTCGCCGGCTCGACGACCTCGCCCGGCGTGAGCCAGGGATGGACGTCCGGCGGCGTGTCGGCGATGAAAGCGCTGGCGTTACGTGTTCAACACGTCGCCCCGGGCCAATGCCCCGACGTCCTGCTCCTCCCGCACGACGCGTACCTCGCGGCCGCCCGGCGACTCCATCTCGACCCGCCGCTCGCGGCAGTCGACTGCCAGGTCTACGGCGACACCGCCGAGCTCAATGTCTTCGCGTCGGCCGCGGCGCGCGACGCCTACGTCGATCGCCGCACCGCCGCGCTCTGCACGGTGGCGAAGAACGCAAAGGCCAAACTCGCGGCGCTGCACTGGGCGACGGGCTCCGACTACGCGATCCAGTTCGCGGGCGAAGGTGCGGCGCGGCGCGCCGCGAGCGCCCTGAGCGCGATCTACCGGGTCGTCGCGTGCCCGGGGCAATCCGACGTGGTATGGGACGCCGCCGCCGAGCTGCGGGTCGCGCGCCTCGGCGCCGAGCTCGCGGCGCGCCCGGCGATCAAGTGCCGCGGTCAGCAGCTCCTCGACCGGGTCCAGTACGCGCATGACCCTCGGTACAAGAATCGGCTGCCCGCGGCATTTGCGCAATGTGCCGGCCCGGCCGGAACGGTGATCTACATCGCCGCCTTCAACGCTCGAACGGTGCAGCCGGCCGCGTTCATCTCGGGCGAGACCAAGCTCTTGTGCGGGCACGGCGTGGCCGCAGTACGGGGGACCGACTTCGCCATCATCGCCACCAACGTGAAGATCGCCGCCCTGGCGGCCGTCGCGACCGGTGGCACCGCACTTCCGCCCGCCTGCTGATGGGGGAGTCGTTGCAATGACTTGCCAATTGCTGCCAGGATGAGGCAGTCTCACGATGAGTGGTGGCCGGAGGGCCGGGGGCGACGGGATATCCGTCGTGAACCGGGGGGAAATGGGGGGCTAGTGAATCTCGACTTGAAGCGGCGCTTCGGCGTTTACGGTGGGGTCGCCGCAATCGGTCTCGCGATGCTGAGCATGGCGAGTGGTCCGGCGACTGCGTCGACGAACGCGCCGGGTGCGTCGCCTACGGGCGATGTGTTCTACGAGGCCGACTGCACGAACTCGCTGTCGGCCGGCGTGGTTGCACCCTTCCTCATCGGGCTCAACGTCAACGCGTCGCCCGACGGCATCGCCGCTTCCGGCGCGCCGTTCGGTGCGTCCGGCACCGTCGACATCCCGATCATCGGTCCGGTGCTCGCGGGTAC
>DASYJT010000306.1:0-3841 GCA_035996165.1 Acidimicrobiia bacterium | reverse complement strand
CCGAGGGTCGTCATGAGTTGGGCTCCGAGAGCAGGTCGACGAGCAGGGCGCGCGCGGCGTGCATGCGGTTGCCCGCCTGGCGCCACACAACCGACTGGGGGCCGTCGATCACGTCCGCGCTCACCTCTTCGCCGCGATGGGCCGGGAGGCAGTGCATGAAGATGACAGGTTCGTTGGCGGCCTTCATGAGCGCGGCGTCGATCGTCCAGCCCGCGAACGCGCGCAGTCGCTGTTCGCGCTCGGCCTCTTGGCCCATCGACGTCCACACGTCGGCGTACACCACGTCGGCGCCGCGCACCGCGTCGTACGCGTCACCAACGAGCTCGATCGTCCCACCGAGGTTCCGGGCCCGGTCGACGACGTGCGGGTCGAGCTCGTAGCCCTCGGGCGACGCGATCGCGAGCTCGACGCCCGACAGTGCGGCCGCGTACGCCAGCGACGCGGTGACGTTGTTCCCGTCGCCCACGTACGCGACACGGCGTCCCTCGATCTCACCGAAGTGCTCGCGCATCGTCAAGAGGTCGCACAGCGCCTGGCAGGGATGCGCGGTGTCGGACAACAGGTTGACCACCGGCACGTCGACGACCGCGGCCATGCGCTCGAGCGTGTGGTGGTCGAACACGCGCGCCGCGATGAGCGCGCACATCGACGCCATCGTGCGGGCAACGTCTTCGACCGACTCGCGCACGTCGAGGTTGACCTCCTCGTCGCGCACGTAGATCGGATGACCGCCGAGGGTCGCGATCGCCATCTCCACCGAGATGCGCGTGCGCGCCGACGGCTTCTGGAACAGTGCAGCCGCGCCCATGCCCGCGAGCGCGAGTGGCAGGGAGCTCGGCTCGGCCTTCCAGGCGACGGCGTCGTCGAGGATCTTCCGCAGCCGGATCGGCTCGAGATCGTCGACTTCGAGGAAGTGGCGCGTCATCGCAACGCCTCCGCGACTCGGGCGACCGCTTCGTCGATCTCGGCGTCGGAGACCAGCAAGGGGGGCGCGAACCGCAACGCGGTCGGGGTCACCGCGTTGACGACGAGGCCTCGCTCGAGGCACTTCTGCGCCACGTCCCTCGCGTCGAGGCCGGGCGCGAGCTCGGCCGCGATCAAGAGCCCGGCGCCCCGCACCTCGGCCACACCTTCGAGCTTGCCGAGCGACTCGACGAGCCGGGTGCCGGCGCGGGCGGCCCGTTCGGGGACGCGCTCGCGCTCCATGACTTCGAGTACCGCGAGCGCGGCCCGAGCTGCGAGAGGTTGACCGCCGAAGGTCGTGGCGTGGTCGCCCGGCGCGAACGCCGCCGCGACGTCGGCACGCGCCCAGCACGCGCCGATCGGGACCCCGTTACCCAACGCCTTCGCCATCGTCACGACGTCGGGGCGGACGCCGGAGTGCTCGAACCCGAACCAGCGGCCGGTGCGACCCAGCCCCGTCTGCACCTCGTCGATGATCAGCAGTGCTTCTCGTTCGTCGCACAACTCGCGTACACCGTGCAGGTACTCGGTCGACGCCGGATTCACGCCGCCCTCCCCCTGCACCGGCTCGAGCAGGACCGCCGCGACGCGCTCGTCCATTGCCCCGGCCAGCGCGTCGAGATCGTCGAACGCGACCTGGCGAAAACCTTCGGGCAGGGGCTGGAACGTCTCCTGCTTCTGCGGTTGACCGGTCGCGGCGAGCGTGGTGAGTGTGCGCCCGTGGAACGAGCCGTACGCGCTCAGTACGTGGAAACGCCCGGGCCCGCCGTTGCGCTGGCCGTGGCGCCGGGCGAGCTTGATCGCGCACTCGTTCGCTTCCGCACCGGAGTTGCAGAAGAACACCCGGCCGTCGCCGCCGAGCAACGCGTTCAATCGCGCCGCCACCTTGGGCTGCACGTCGTTGTAGTAGAGGTTCGACACGTGCAAGAGCGTGCGCGCCTGGTCGGCGATCGCGGCGGCGACCTCCGGGTGTGCGTGACCGAGAGACGTGACTGCGAGGCCGCTCAGGAAGTCGAGGTACTGGTTGCCCTCGCTGTCCCAGAGCGTCGTCCCCTCGCCCCGCACGAACGCAACGGGCACGCGGCCGTACGTCTGCATCACGTTCTCGGCGTCGAGCTGCTGCAGCTCCGCGAACGCGCTCATGAGTCGACCATCGTTCCGACGCCCTCCCGGGTGAAGAACTCGAGCAGCAACGCGTGCGGCAGCCGGCCGTCGAGGATGTGCGCGCGGCGCACGCCGTTCCGGAGCGCCGACACGCACGACTCGAGCTTGGGGATCATGCCTTCGGTCGCCTTGCCGTCGGCGATCAGCTTCTCGAGGCCGTCGACGTCGATGCGCGAGATCAGCGTCGACTCGTCGGGCCAGTCGCCGTACACGCCCGCGACATCGGTGAGGTAGACGAGCTTCTCGGCCCCGAGCGCTTCCGCGATCGCACCGGCCACCGAGTCGGCATTGACGTTGTACGCCTGGCCGTCGTCGTCGACTCCGATGGTGGCGATCACGGGGATCAACTCCTCGCGCAGGAGGCGTACCACCATCGTCGGATCGATGGAGCGGACGTCGCCGACGAAGCCGAGGCGCGGATCGCGCTGGTCGACCCGGATGAGTCCCGCGTCTTCGCCCGACATCCCGACCGCGTACGAGCCGAGGCGGTTCACCATGGCGACGATCTCGCGGTTCACCTTGCCGACGAGCGCCATGCGCACGATGTCGATGGTCTCCGCGTCGGTGACGCGCCGGCCGTCGACGAACTCGGGTTCCTTGCCGAGACGGCGCATGAGGTCGGTGATCTGCGGTCCACCGCCGTGCACCACGACCGGGTTCATGCCAACCAGGCGCATCAGCACGACATCGGTGGCGAACAGCTCTGCGAGCTCGTCGTTTTCCATCGCGTGACCGCCGTACTTGATCACGACGGTCTTGCCCGAGAACTCGCGGATGTACGGGAGCGCGTCGGCGAGGATGTGCGCCTTCTCGCCCGCGTCCTTCATCCGCGACACGAAGTCGGTCATGTCGGCGATGTCGGTCACGACGTGCGCCGGTTCTCGTCGATGTACGCGTGCGACAGGTCGGTGGTCAGGACGGTCGCTTCGCCGTGCTCCAGGCGCAGGTCGCACAGGATCTCGATGTCGGTCGCCGCGAGGGCGCGGGTGATCGCGGTCGCGTCGTGCGCGGACGCGATCCCGTCGCGACACACCGTGACGCCGTTGTAGGAGATGTCGACCGCTTCGGGGTCGATGTGCGCGCCGCTCGCGCCGAGCTCGGAGAGGACCCGGCCCCAGTAGGGATCGTTACCGTTCAGCGAACACTGCACCAGTTGGCTGTTGGCAACCGCGCGCGCCGCGATCCGAGCCTCGGCCGTGTTGCGGGCCCCTACGACCTTCACGCGAACGAACTTCGTCGCGCCCTCGGCGTCGCGCGCCATCTGCTCGGCGAGCGAACCGCACACCTCGGTCAGCGCGCGGGTGAGCGCGTCGGGGTCGACGGCGCCGGCCCGACCGTTGGCGAGCACGAGCACGGTGTCGTTTGTCGAACGGCACCCGTCGACCGACAGGCAGTCGAAGGTCTCGCTCACCGCGCGGGCGAGCACGCGTTGCAACGTGCGGTGGTCGGCGTCGGCATCGGTCGTGATCACCGCGAGCATTGTCGCCATGGCGGGCGACAGCATCGCCGCTCCCTTGGCCATACCGCCGACGGTCGCGTTGGCAGCCCGCGCCACAGCTTCCTTCACCTTGGAGTCGGTCGTCATCATCGCCCGCGCCGCGCGGCCGCCGCCGTCGGCCGCGAGCTCGCCACAGAGCTTCGGGATTCCGACCTCGAGCACGTCGATCGGCATCGGGATGCCGATGAGGCCGGTCGAGCAGACGAGCACGTCGTC
>DASYJT010000305.1:0-33687 GCA_035996165.1 Acidimicrobiia bacterium | reverse complement strand
AGTGGCCCCGACCATCGCAACCAGAAATGCGATCGCCGACCGCCAAACCGCCCTTCTCACTTCGCCCGCACTCCCTGCAACTCAGCCCGAATTAAGGCGCCGACGTCCAGGCCGGCCAGCCTTTTGCAGTGTGCAGGCTATCGCCGCAATGCGGGTTGCGGCAATCCCCGTTGCGGCAATAGGTGTTGCTGAAGAACGACAGTCGGGCCGGTGTGCCTATTCGTCGCGCAAGAGCGACGACACGCGTTGTCGGGTCACGCCGAACATCGTCGCGATGGCTTCCATCGTATGGCCCTCGGCATACAGAGCCTTCGCCTCACTTCGGCGGAAATCACCACTCACTTCCGCCAGCCGCATGATCGCATCGGCGGTGAGCTCGACGATCAGCGGACGCTGCTCCAGCGGAATGATCTCGCCGTACGCCAAGCCCGCACGCCGGCGGTCGCCGATGAACGCAGCTCGGTCCGCAACAAGATCGAGCGTGGCCAACACTTCTTGCGTGACGGCCGCCAATCGCTCGAGAGCAGCAAGCGCCTCGTCGGCCTCGACGTTCTTCGACTTGGTTCGGGCCACCGCGAAACCCTACACAGCATTTCCTCAGAAATTCACTGATGTGCTGCGCGGCCGCAGACCGAGAAGCGTCCCGTGGAGGGGGCCACTTCTCGGTCGTCGCGGCCAAGAAGCCTCAGGCGTCGACGTCCTGTTGTTCTACGCCTGAGGTTTCCGCCTCATCCGTGAGGTCGACTTCGTCGTTGAGACCCGACGCGTCCTTGATCTTCTCGCTGATCTCGACCATGAGATCCACGTTCTCGGCCAAGAACGTCTTCACGTTCTCGCGGCCCTGGCCGAGCTGTTCACCTTCGTACGTGAACCACGCACCCGATTTCTTGATGATGCCGAGCTCGACTCCGACGTCGAGCAGCGAGCCTTCTCGGCTGATGCCCTTGCCGTACATGATGTCGAACTCGGCCTGCTTGAAGGGCGGGGCGGTCTTGTTCTTGACCACCTTCACCCGCACCCGGTTGCCGACGACCTCCGGACCGTCCTTGATCGATTCGATCCGGCGGATGTCGAGTCGCACCGACGAATAGAACTTCAGCGCACGGCCGCCAGGTGTGGTCTCGGGCGAACCGAACATCACACCGATCTTCTCTCGCAGCTGGTTGATGAAGACCGCGATCGTGCGGGACTTGTTGAGGTTGCCGGTCAGCTTGCGCAACGCCTGGCTCATGAGCCGGGCCTGCAGGCCCATGTGCGTGTCGCCCATCTCGCCTTCGATCTCGGCGCGCGGCACGAGCGCCGCGACCGAGTCGATCACGAGCACGTCGAGCGCGCCCGAGCGGATGAGCATGTCGGCGATCTCGAGCGCTTGCTCTCCCGTGTCGGGTTGGCTGATCAACAGCTCGTCGACGTTGACGCCGATCGCCGCCGCGTACACCGGGTCCATTGCGTGCTCGGCGTCGATGTATGCACACACGCCACCGTTGCGCTGCGCCTCCGCGACCACGTGCGTCGCGAGCGTCGACTTACCCGACGACTCCGGCCCGAAGATCTCGACGATCCTGCCCCGAGGCAAGCCGCCGATCCCGAGCGCGAGGTCGAGCGCGAGCGCACCCGTGGGAATCGCTTCGATCCCCACATGTCCCCGCTCTCCGAGCTTCATGATCGAGCCCTTACCGAACTGCTTGTCGATCTGGCCGAGCGCCATCTCGAGTGCTTTCGCCCGGTCCACCTGTGAACCCCTGTCTGCCACCACGCCTAACTCCATTCGGTCAAAGGGAAGCGTCGTGCTGGTGACCCTAAGGATGGGGTGTGACAGCTACGGCTTCGGTGAATCACATGCGTGTGAGTCACCATAGAGCGAACAGGCGTTCGATTCAAGGACCCGTCGTGCCCGACCGGCCCCGGGACCTTCCGGACCGACCCCGGCTAGAGCCAGAAGACGTCGATCAGCTCGCCGGCCGCCTGCCGGGTGGCGTACGGCTTGACGCAGTGCGCGCAGAGGCGCGCGATGTCTCGTTCTCCGGGTACCCGGACGAGAGCCACTGCGTCCGCGTCCGCGGCAGGGCAATCGGGCGCTTCGCATCGCATGGCCGCAGTATGCGCGTCCTGGGCAACGCCGTACGCGGGGCAGCGGTTGGACCGTAGAAATCCGGCGGCAAGACGCCTATCGTCACGCGCCATGTCGAGTCCCGAGATGTCAACCGGGACGGAACGAACCAGCCTGATCGAGTTCCTCGACTACCAGCGCGAGGCTCTGATCGACAAGCTCCAAGGCCTCACCGATGAGCAGGCGCGGATGACCCCAACCGCGAGCTCGCTGTCGCTCTTGAGCTTGATAAAGCACTCGGCGATCTGGGAGCGGAGATGGTTCCAGATCATCGTCGCCGGCCGTACGTTTCCGCATGAGTGGGCCGAGGAGCAGTCAGAGCAGGAAGACCCGACGTTTCGGTTGACCGACGACGCCACGGTCGCGGCGGTCGTCGCCGACTACCGGAAACAGATCGCCGCTTCCCGGGAGATCTTGAGCACGTTCGATCTCGATGCTCCGTGTGCGTTGGCGGAGATGGCCAACCGGAACCTGAGGTGGGTTGCGCTCCACATGATCGAGGAGACGGCCCGGCACGCCGGCCACGCCGACATCATCCGCGAGGCCATCGACGGCCGGCGCGGTCGTTGATCGGCGTGCGATCCTGCTCACCTGCTCAAGGCGTCCAGTCGCTGACGCAAAAGGTTGAGCAAGGAGATCGTCGAGAACTGCCGCAGGCGCTCACGATCGCCGGGGAGTCGCGTGCTCACGACCTCCGTCGGCAATCCCGGGATCGCGATGCCGAAGTACACGGTGCCGACCGCCACGCCGTCCTGCTCGGTCGGTCCGGCGACCCCGGTTGCCGCGATCCCCACGTCGGCGCCGAGCACGCGCTGCGCGCCTTCGGCCATCTCCTTCGCCGCCTGCTCGCTCACCACCGACTCCGCGGTCACACCGAGCACCGAGCGCTTCACGTCGGTCGCGTACGAAGCGACGGAGCCGCGGAACGTGTCGCTCGCGCCTTCGACGTTGACGATGCGCGCGCCGATCAAGCCTCCCGTCAACGACTCCGCGACACCGAGTGTCCAGCCGCGTCCGCGCAGGCGCTCGAGCACCGCGTACTCCATCGTCTCGTCGTCGACGCCGAAGACGAGGTCGCCGAGGATGAGCCGCAACTCCTTCTCCTCTTGCTCCACCAATGCGCGCGCTTGCGCTTCGGTCGCGGCCTTCGCAGTGACGCGCACGACCAGACCCTCGATGCCACGGGCGAGGAACGCAATCGTGGGGTTGCCCCCCTGGGCATCGAGCGCATCGAGCCGGTGCGCGACCATCTCCGCGAGCGCCGACTCGGAGGTCCCCCACGTCTTCAACGACGTCGACACGATCGCCGCCGCCTCACCCGACCGGCGCAGCAGGTCGGGGATGACATGTTCGGTCACCATCTGTTTCATCTCGTACGGCACGCCCGGAACCGCGTAGACGATCTTCGCGTCGGGGAGCTCGCAGCGCAGGCCCGGCGCCGTGCCGATGGGGTTCGGGATCGCCTCGCCGCCCTCGGGGATGTCGGCCTGGCGGAGGTTGTTCTGTGGCATGTCGCGCACGCGCGCGCGGAACATCTGTGCGATCGTCTCCGCGAGCTCGTCGTGGCGGACGAGAGGAACGCCCATCAGCTCCGCGATCGCGTCGCGCGTGAGATCGTCTTGTGTCGGTCCGAGCCCGCCACAGATGAGCACCGCGTCCGAACGCGAGAGCTGATCGCGGAGCGCGGCGACGATGCGCGCCTGGTTGTCGCCTACGGCGCGGTGCTCGTACGAGTCGATCCCCGACGCCGCAAGCTGCTCGCCGATCCACGCGCTATTCGTGTCGACGATCTGGCCGAGCAGCAGCTCGGTCCCGATCGCGAGAATCTCACACCGCATTCTCTTCCCTCTGCCAGTCGATGTAGCCGCGGCGAACGATCTCGAGGCCGGACACCAGCGTGAGCACGACGGCAACGGCGAACACGAGTTGTTGGAACCCGACGTAGTCGGCGGTCGGGGGCAGCAGCACGAACCCGACCGCGACGTATTGCGCGAACGCCTTGTACTTACCGAGCCGCTGCGCAGGGAGGACGACGCCGCGGCGACCCGCGACCGATCGGTACGCGCTGATGCCGAGCTCGCGCGCGACCACGAGCAGCACCGCCCACCACGGGAACACACCGCGATCGGCGAGCACGGCGAGGCCGCCGAGCACGATGAGCTTGTCGGCGACCGGGTCGAGGAACGCGCCGGAACGCGTGGCGCCGTCGCGCCGCGCCAACCAACCGTCGAGGCTGTCGCTCGCGGTGATCGTGAACCAGAGCCCGACCGTGAGCCAGCCCGCGCCGCGGTGACGCACGAGCGCGAGCGTGGGGACCGCGATGAGGATCCGGCTGAGCGTCATGAAGTTGGCCGGAGTTGCCAGCGCGTTCTGCCCGAATCGCTTCCGGGCGCGACTCGGCCGTGGCGCGGCCGCGGCCGTCACGGGCAAACCTTCGCGTCGAGGTCGGGACCCTCGACCCCGCATACCGTTGCGCGCACGATCGCGCCGGGCCGGGCGAACATGGCTCCGGTACTCACGATCCGCACGACACCGTCGATCTCGGGTGCTTCGCGATGAGTGCGCCCGACCAGGACGTCGTCGTCGTCGACGCCGTCGATCAGCACGTCGATGTCGCGACCGACGAGCGCGGCCCGCGCGGCCGCGGTGATCGGCTCCTGCACCTCGGAACACTCGCGCAGCCGTTCGTGCACGAGCGAGTCGGCGACCCCGCCGCTCATGCCCGCGGCCGCGGTGCCGTCCTCCCGAGAGAATGCGAAGAAGCCCGCCCAATCGAGGCGAACCTCGTCGAGGAACCCGAGCAAGGCCTCGTGGTCGGGTTCCGTCTCCCCGGGGAACCCGACGATGAACGACGAGCGGAACGCGGCTTCGGGCTCCTCGGCGCGGATGCCGGCGATGATCTGCGCGAACCGCTCGCCGCTTCCCCACCGCTTCATGCTGCGCAGAAGGGCCGGCGCGGCGTGCTGGAGCGAAAGGTCGAAGTAGGGAACGACCGACTCCAGCTCGAGCATCGTGGAGACGAGCGGGTCCTTGACCTCGGACGGGTAGAGGTAGAGCAGACGGACGCGGGCAAGGCCCTGCGCGCGCAGCGCGTCGAGGCGTTGCAGCAAGGGCGCCAAGGATCCCGGCTCCCCCGCGTCGCGGCCGTACCAGGCGAGGTCCTGCGCGACGAGCACGACTTCGGCGACACCTTGGTCGACGAGTCCGCGCACCTCGGCTTCGATCGCCTCGGGTGCGCGCGAACGCTGCTTCCCGCGAAACGACGGGATGGCGCAGAACGCGCACGCGCGGTCGCAGCCCTCGGCGACCTTGACGTACGCCCATGGTGCGCTCGGCGCGGGCCGCGGCAGCTCGAGGAGGTCGCGCACGCCCGCGGGCTTTCGCCCGCGCATCACCACGTCGACGAGCGAACCCTCACCCGCGAAGCCCACGACCGCGTCGGCTTCCGGAAGCGCCGACGCCAGTTCCTCGCCGTAGCGCTCGGCCATACAGCCGGTCACCACGAGACGGGCACCGGGTTTGCGCCCGTCGGAGAGCGCGAGCGCCACGTCGATCGACTCCTGGCGCGCGGCCTCGATGAAGGCGCACGTGTTCACCACGACCAGGTCGGCGTCGGCCGCCGAATCGGCCGGAGTCAGACCATCGGCCAGGAGCGAGGCGACCACCTTGTCGGAGTCGACCGCGTTCTTCGGACAACCCAACGTCTCGACGTGAAATCGCTTTCCTGTCGCTTCGTCGGCCGCCATTCCAGTCATCGTACCGACGCACCCCCTTACACTCCCCGCCCGTGGACGAACCGAGCCTGTGGTGCCCGTCGTGCGGATCCGAATACCGACCGGGGGCCAGTCGCTGTGCCGACTGTCGCGTCGCGCTCGTGACGGAGGAACCGACGCATCTCACGGGCGGCAACGACGTCGATGATGACGACGGCGACGGCGACAGCCTCGTCGAGATCGGCGAATGGCCGAAGATCCAGGCCCAGGTGCTGCGGCGCCGCCTCGAGACCGCCAGCGTGCCCGTGATGATCGAGTGGACCGGATCCGCCGACGATCGCCGCGGCGTGATCCTCGTGCCCGAAGCGCAGGGCGAGTTCGCCGCTGCCGTCGTGAACGAGATCGACGTCGACGACGAGGTCAGCGACGACTCTCCGCATGCCTACGTCGCACGTATCGACGAGCACCTCTCCGCCGTCGCGGGACTCCTCGACGAGCTCCGCACCCGCCTCGACGAGCTCGAGTCCGACGGGAAGCTTTGACTCGTTGTCGTTGACTCGTGCTCAAGGTATTCGCATGACAACGATCGTCGGTGAACTTGGTGCGCCCGGGTCGTAGACGGTCCAGAACATGTTGCCGACGGCGACCGCGTCGCGGAACCCCGCCTGCGACGACGCCGGGCCCTCGGCGACGCGAACCAAACGCTGTTCCTTCGGCAGGTATTGGAACTCGCTCCTCGATCCTGCGTGGGTAGGCACGACGTTGACCCAGTCTCCCCCCGCAACCACCGCGCGACTCGTCGCCGGCGCGAGCGCCTGGGGAACGACGTCGGCCTGGACGAACTGATTCGCCTGCCAGCGATCGGCGAGCAGCGCGAAGACATTTCCGAGACTCGACGCCATGAAGCCGTCGATCGCCGGATCCGAGCCGATCGCGGGCACGGCGGCTTGGCTCATCGAGACCATGCTCTCGCCGGACGCAAGACCGCGGATGTCGACGAACCGCTCGACGCGATTCGTCGAGGGATCGACGACCGCAACGGTGCCGCGCTCGAGACCGACGAGAAGGCGTCCGCGCGCCTCCATCGCCGCGCTCGAGAGGACTCGCCTCGGGAGCGCGACGTTCGCACTGACGCGGCCATCCGTCTCGGACAGATGTAGTGCGTAGTTCGCGCTGTTGCCCGTGAGCCACACGCCCGCGCGGCCTGCGAAGATCGGGCACGAACACGGGGTGCCCGTCAGCGTCTTGGTGAACACGACCACCCCGGTTCGCACGTCGACGCGTGACACGGTCGTGTCGGGCACACCGCCGTCGCCGCCACCGGCGACCCAGAGCGTGTCGCCGTAGCCCGCGAGGCCGAACGCGGCCTCTTGGGGGACGTCGATCGTCGAGACCACCTTGCCGGTGGTCGGGTCGTGTCCTGCGAGGTGGACGATCGGGGTCGACGCCGCGGTTGCCTCGGACGCGACCCATACCTCGCCGCCCGCGACCGCGAGCGGCTTCCACACGGGCTGCGAGTCGGCGAGGACGGCGACGACCTGCGGCACGGGACCGAGGGTCGGCGACGGCACGGTGGTCGGCGGCTGCGTTCCGGGAAAGCCGAGCGCGCCGGCGACAAGCAGGCTGTAGGCCCTTTGTCCGGTAGTAGTGAGGTGGAAGCCGTCAATGACGAACCAGTCGTCGCGCGTTTGTGCGTAGGCCTGCCAGTCGATGACGTGCGCGTTCGACCAACGGTTCGGCACCGCGCGTATCGCCGCGTTGACTTCCGACTCCCAGGCCCGAGGGACGCGCACCGTGACGAACCACACTTCTCGGTCTCCGGCGGCGCGCATGATCGCGTCGAGTTGGTCGGCGGTGGTGAGCCCGTTCGTGCCCAGGGCGATGACAATTCTCCCGGGCAGGTTTCCGCTCGCCTTGTAAACGGTGATGATCGCCGCCGCCTGAGAAGGTTGGCGGGAGAGAGTGGCGTCGACCGTGATGCCCGGCACCGTCGCCCTCAGCGCATCCCGCGCGCCCAGCATCACGGAGTCGCCGATCGCGAGGACGCCGGCCGATAGTCGCCGCGTCGTCGAGGGCGGCGTCACGATGCGGGGAGGTCGATCGTGACCCGTACGCGTCGTGCCGACGACGATTGTCGACGCGACGATCGCCACGATGATCGCGGCCGCAATCGCCACGATGTACGACCGCCGCATGCGGCGAGGCGCGGCCTCGACGACATCCGTCAACGACGCATCGGCGCGGTCGAGGATCGAGCCGTACGCGCGCAGTTGCAGTTCGATGTCACGCATCGTCGCCTCCCAGAGACACGCGCAGACGGCGCATCCCGCGGTCGAGGTGGTTCCGCACGGTCGACACGCCGCAGCCGAGCGCTTCGGCGGTCTCGGCCAACGTCCAGTCGTGCGCGTGCACGAGCACCACCGCCGCGCGCTGCTGGTTCGAGAGCCGGGCGAGCGCTCGCGGCAGGCGCGGGTCGATGTCGGGGAACTCGGCGACCGGCACGGACGGGAGCACCGGCATCCGTCGCCGGTAACGGCGGCTTCGCGATTGCGCGACGCGGAAGAGGTATCCGACGGGATTCGCCATCACCTCGAGCGAGTCCCAACGCTGCCACGCCACCTCGAGCGCGTCGGCCGTCACCTCGCACCCGACCTCGACTCCGTAGAAGGCCACCAGAGCCCGCCGCAGGCGCGGCTCGACATCCGAGACAAAGCGGGAGAACCGCTCCTCCGCAGTCCCGGTCTCCGACATCGCCCCCATTACCTGTCTAGACCCCTCACGAACAAAGAAGTGTCACATCTTCTCTCTGTCGCCCTCGCTACTCGCCGGGAAACGCGTAACCATTTTGTGGGCACTCCGGTCTGAGCCCTCGAGGACCGCATGAGGCAGTCCTGGAGTCACCAGGAGGTGGCAGATGTACGACTTCGCGATTGTCGCGTTGCTCGCACTCGCAACTTTGAAGCTCGTCGACTTCTTGTCGGACGCGATCCCGCAGCTGCGCAACATGCGCTCGCTGGCGACGTTCGTCATCGGCGTCGGCGCCACCGTGTTGATCGACTACTCGGTCTTCCGCGGCTTCGGCGTCGGCATCCGCAATGACACCGTCGGCGTGTGGGTCACCGGCTTCGTCGTCGCCGGCATGACCGTGCCGTGGCGGGCACTGTTCGGGTACCTGACTCACGACCGTGCCACCGCTGACGAGACGCTCGGCGAGCACACACCGCGGGTCCGCGCCGCGTAGATACCGGCACGGCATTGATGACGAGCTGAGGGCGGCGCAACGAAGCGTCGCCCTCAGCTTCGTTCTTTGAGCTCTTCCAGCTCGTCCATGCTCATGAGCACCGAGCGGGCCTTCGATCCCTCGGAAGGACCGACCACACCCCGGCGTTCGAGTAGATCCATGAGTCGCCCGGCCCGGGCGAACCCGACTCGCAGCTTGCGCTGCAGCATGCTCGTCGAGCCGAGACCACTGCTGACGACGAGCTCCATCGCTTCGGCGAGCAGGTCGTCGGTCTCGTCGGAGTCCGAGCGACGCTGACCAGCCGCACCCTCGGCGCCCTGGATCCCCTCCACGTACTGAGGCGCGACGACCTGGCGCTTCCAGTGCGCGACGACCTTGCGCACACAGTCTTCGTCGACCCACGCGCCCTGGATACGGTCGGCCCGGCTCGACGACGCGTTCAACAACAACATGTCGCCTTTGCCGATCAGCTTCTCCGCACCCTGTTGGTCGAGGATGACGCGGGAGTCGGCGAGCGTGCTCACGCTGAACGCGATGCGGCTCGGGATGTTCGCCTTGATGACACCGGTGATCACGTCGACCGACGGGCGTTGCGTCGCGATCACGAGATGGATGCCGACCGCGCGCGCCATCTGCGCGAGGCGGCAGATGCTCGTCTCGACGTCGCGCGCCGCGACCATCATGAGGTCGGCGAGCTCGTCGACGACCACGACAATGAACGGAAGCCGCTCGTATGCCTTGCCCGTGTCGGGATCGGGATCGTCGGCGGTCGGGATGTCGCCCTTGTCGTACATCGCGTTGTAACCGGTTATGTCGCGCACGCCGATGTCGGCGAGGAGGTCGTAGCGCATCTCCATCTCGCGCACGGCCCAATCGAGCGCGTTGGCGGCCTTCTTCGGATTCGTCACGACCTCGGTGAGGAGGTGCGGCACGTTGTTGTACTGACCCATCTCGACGCGCTTGGGGTCGACGAGGATCAAGCGCACCTCGTCGGGGGTCGTGCGCATGAGGATCGACGTGACGATCGTGTTGATACAGCTCGACTTGCCCGCGCCCGTCTGGCCCGCGATGAGCACGTGCGGGAAGGTGGCGAGGTTCGCGAACACGGCACGACCCGCGATGTCGCGGCCCATGCTCACCTCGAGCGGGTGTTTCGTCTTCTTCGCCTCGGGACTGCTGAGGATGTCGCCCAGCGTCACGATCGGGCGCATCTTGTTCGGCACCTCGACGCCGATCGCGCTCCGGCCGGGGATCGGGGCGAGGATGCGGACGTCGTGGCTCGCCATCGCGTACGCGATCTCTTTGGAGAGACTGGTGACTTTGCTCACCTTGACGCCGGCCGCGAGCTCGAGCTCGTAGCGCGTCACGGTGGGCCCGACGGTCGCGTCGATCAGCCGGGCGTCGACACCAAACTCGCGCATTGTCGCTTCGAGCACGTCGCCACCCTGTTTGACCATGCGGGTGTCGATCTCGCGCTTCTCGCTCTTCTTGAGCAGGCTGGTCGCGGGAAGCTTCCAGGCGACCTTGGGGACCGGGCGGACGCCGGCTTCCTCCGCGCCCTCTTCCTCGTCTTCTTCCTCCTCGGACTCCTCTTCGCCTTCGTCTTCGGCTTCTTCGTCTTCTTCTTCCTCGTCGTATTCCTCGAGGTCTTCCTCCGCGTACTCGCCGTCTTCCTCTTCTTCGTCGCCTTCTTCCTCTTCTTCTTCTTCTTCTTCGTACTCTTCTTCCTCGTATTCCTCGACTTCGTCCTCGTACTCGTACTCGTCTTCGAGCTCTTCCTCCGCGCTGACCAGATCGAGCACAGGCTCTTCGTCGAGTTGGTCGAAGAGCACCGCCCGGCGAGCGGGAGCCGTCGTGGCGGCGTCGATCGGGGTCGTCGCACCATCGGCGCGCTCCGACGGCAAGGTCAGGATCGAGGCAGCGTGCCGCGCGACGAACCGGCCGCCCGTCGCGACCGATTGCACAATCTGGCGGACGCCCGTTCCCACGACCAGTAATACGCCGAGCACGCCGACGGCAACGAGCACGATGACCGCGCCCGCGCTACCGAGGCCCGCGCGCAGCGGCGCGCCGATGGCGGCGCCGATCACGCCACCCGCGAGCTTCAGCGGCTCGAGACTTCCGCTCGCGGCCCTCGCGCGCCCGAGGTGCAGGCCCCCGACGACGGCGCCGCAGACCAAGACGAGACCGAGCCCGAACCGCAGCCCCCGCTTCGCGACCTCTTCGTCGTCTTCGTCGCTGCGGCGCTGCACGACCGCGGACGCGGCGGCGGCCAGCGACGCGAGCGGCACGAGAACCTTGCCCCGACCGAGGAGGCCGGCCGCGGCGGCATCGATCCCCCGACCGACCGGGCCGACGACGTCGGAGAAGATCGCGAGCAGGCTCAGGAGGCCGAAGACGGTCAGGCCGATGGCCAGCGCGTCGATGCGATGGTCTGCGAGTTGCTCGGTGAGCTCGTCCCGCCAGGCGGCTCGGGTCCGAACGCGGGCCTTGGCGCGCTTCTTAGCGCGCGCGGACTTGGACTGTCGGCGCGAAGCCATACGGCAAACCTAACACCGGCAACACTGGCCCCAAGGGGATCATCGCGGACCTGGAGTCGGGGCCGAGACGCTAGAGGGCCGAGGCGTAGCCGCCGTCGACGGGATACACCTGGCCCGTTATCCAGGAGCCGGCGTCGCTGCACAAAAGCGCGACGAGCGGCGCCGGATCGGCCGGGAGCCCGAGCCGGGGAATCGTGTAGGGGCGGGCGAGCTTGGCCTCGAGCGCGGGGTTCTGCGCCAACGCCTCCTCGGTCGGACCCGTCCTCATGGTGCCGAGCGCCACGCAGTTCGCAGTCACACCGTGCGCGCCGACCTCGGCCGCGAGGCCGCGCACGAAACCCATCGCACCCGCCTTGGCCGAGCCGTAGATGGCCTGGAAGCGGTCACCGCGCCGGCCGGCGTCGGAGACGATCGTGACGATCCGTCCCCACCCCGCCTCGACCATCGCACCCACGTACGCGTGGGTGACGTGCAAAACCGCACCGAGGTTGAGTCGCATCGCGGATTCCCAATCTTCGGGATGCGTGTCGACGAAGAGCTTCAAGTCGCCGAACCCAGAGGTCGGGATGCCCGCGTTGTTGACGAGAATGTCGACCGGGCCCGTCGCGTCGCGCATGCGCGTGATCTTGAGCGGACTCGTCACGTCGGCCTTCACGGGTTTCGCGTGCGCGTCGCCCCCGAGATCGGCCGCCACCGCGGCGGCGCGGTCTTCATAGATGTCGTTGACCCACACGAACGCGCCGGCGCGCACGAGCGCCGCGCAGATCTCGGTCCCCACGCCGTTGCCGCCACCGGTCACCAGCGCGCGGCGACCCGAAAGGTCGATGTCGATACTCACCGGCCCAGGCTTTCAGACTTCCATGACGACGGGGATCACCTGCGGCCGGCGCCGCGTGCGCTCGTCGATGAAGCGCGCCAGCGACTTGCGACAATGCCTACGCATGGTCTCGAAGTCGGTGGCGCCTTCCTTGGCCGCCTTTGCGATCGACTCCCGGACCACCGCCTTGGCGTCTTCGATGAGGTCCTCCGCTTCGGGCGCATAGACCCACCCGCGGGTAACGATCTCGGGACCGGTGACGATCTCACCGGTCGCGGCATCGACCGTCACGATCACGACGACGACACCTTCCTCCGACAACATGCGCCGATCGCGCAACACGCCGCGGCTGACGTCGCCGACAATCCCGTCGACGTACATGTATCCCGCCGGGACGCCGCGGCGTTCGACCTCGGCACCCTCTTCGCTCAGGGTGACGACATCGCCGTCCTCGCAGACGAGCACGTTGTCGTCGGATACGCCGACCTCGTGCGCCAGTTGCGCGTGATGCACGAGATGGCGGTACTCGCCGTGCACCGGGACGAACCATTCCGGAGAAAGGAGACTCAGCATGAACTTCAACTCTTCTTGCGACGCGTGACCCGAGACGTGTACGGGGGCGGCGCGGTCGTGTACCACCTCGGCGCCGGCGCGGTAAAGAGAGTCGATCACGCGCGACACGTTCGACTCGTTACCCGGGATCGCGTGCGCACTGATCACCACGACGTCGTCGTCGGAGATCTTCACGTGCTTGTGTTCGTGCGCGGCCATCAGAGAAAGTGCGCTCATCGGCTCACCCTGCGAGCCGGTACAGATAATGCACACATCGCCGGGCGCGTACCGCGCCGTCTCCTCGATGTCGATCACCGCGTACGCGGGCAGGTCGATGAAGCCGCGCTCACGCGCCATCGACACGTTTTGCAGCATCGACCGACCCACGAATGCGACTTTGCGGCCGTGCGCGACCGCGGCCTGCGCGACCTGCTCGACGCGGTGAAGGTGCGACGCGAAGCTCGCGATGATGAACCGCTTTTCGCCATGCTCGCGGAACAACGCACGCATGGCGGTGCCGACCGTCGCCTCGGACGGCGTGAAGCCCGGGCGTTCCGCGTTCGTCGAGTCGGAGAGCAGGAGGCGAATCCCGCCGTCGCGGCGCGCGAGCTCGCCGAGCAACGCGAGGTCGGTGTGCCGTCCGTCGATCGGTGTGAGGTCGAGCTTGAAGTCGCCGGTGTGGATGATCGTGCCTTCGGGGGTGAAATACGCGACCGCGAAACCATGGGGCACCGAGTGGGTGACGGGGATGAACTGACAATCGATCGGCCCGATGCGGCGGCGCTCGCCGTCGAGCACGGTGATGAACTCGGTGCGGTCGAGCATCCCCGCTTCCTCGATCCGGTTCCGGGCGAGCGCGAGGGAGAGCGCGGAGCCGTAGATCGGCACGGAGATATCACGGAGTAAGAAGGCGAGACCGCCGGCGTGGTCCTCGTGCGCGTGGGTGAGGATGACGGCCTCGACGCGATCCGCGTTGTCGCGCAGGTACGTGAAGTCGGGCAGGACGAGGTCGATGCCCGGCATGTCGGCATCCGGGAACATGATCCCGCAGTCGACGACCAGGATGCGGCCGTCGACTTCCAGGCAGAAGCAGTTCCGGCCAATTTCGCCGAGGCCGCCGAGAAAAACGATCCGGACCGACATCAACCCGGCACGCTACAGCGGAGCGTGCCCATGTCCGCGCGGATGGGCCTGAACGACCTACGCGCCGGCGGCGGCTTGGGCTTCGCGGTCTTTGGAGACCTCGTCGAGCATGGCGTATTCCTCGCCGGTGTCGACCCAGTCCTCGAATTGGATTACACCGAGCTCGGTGAAGCGCTCACGGAGCCAACCCTGGTTGCGGTCGAGCAGTCCGAGCTTCTTGCAGTTCGGCACGATCTTGGAGAACAGGATGTTCTGGAACATCTTGCGGCCCTCGTCGGCCATGACGAGCTCCAGCGCGTCCTTCACCGGCACGCCCATGCGGTCCCAGACCTCTTGCTGCAGGAACCGGTCGCGCATCCGCACCGCGGCCTCGAACGCGAACTCCTGGCGGTCCTTCATCTCCGCGTCGGTGAGCTCCTTGTAGTACTCCTGCAAGGAGAGCACGCCGAACGCGACGTGACGCGCCTCGTCGCTCATGACATAACGCAGCAGCTGCTTCAACAGCGGCTCGGTCGTCATCTGGTGCATGAAGCCGAACGCGGCGAGGGCAAGACCCTCGACCATGATCTGCATGCCGAGGTAGGTCATGTCCCAGCGGCTGTCGCCGAGGATGTCGTCGAGCAGCAGCTCGAGGTGCGCGTTGATCGGGTAGTGACCCGAGAGCTTCTCGTCGAGGTACTTGGCGAAGACCTCCACGTGGCGGGCCTCGTCGACGACCTGGGTCGCGGCGTAGTACTTCGCGTCGATCCACGGGACGGTCTCGACGATGCGCGCGGTGCAGAGCAGCGCGCCCTGCTCACCGTGCAGGAACTGCGACAGCGTCCAGTTCTGGCCCTCGATCGCGAGCTCGACCCATTCCTTCTCGGTCCACTTCGCGAACGGCGTGCCCGAGAGGTCGACGCCTTCGGCGAAGAACCGCACATCCTCGCGGTTCATCTCGTTGAGGGCGAGCGCTTCCTGGTCGACGGGCGTGGACCAGTCGAGGTCGGTGGTGACGTTCCACTGCGACGTCTTCGCCTTCTCGTAGAGCTTGCCGAGCGGAGGACGACTGCGCTCGTAGTCCCACGTGAACACCGTGTCGAAGTTCGCGGTCACGTTGTGGTCGACGGCGTCGACATCGGTGTTGCTGACGGAAAGGATCGCCTCGAGGTCGTTGATCTCGTCGCGGCCGATCAGTTCGTTGTTGGCGGTCATCGGGATACCCCTTCGGATTTGACGAAACCTGGGACGACGAAATCGTCGACCAGGGCACGAACGTGCCGCTTGTCGGCGAGGTCGAATTGCTCGGACGGACTGAAGAGATACGAAAGCGTGATGCGCGCGACCCACTCACCGAGGCGCACGGCGTCGGCCGCCTCGAGGAAGCGCGTGAACGCGGGGGCGACGAGCGCGGCGGCGGTGCGCAGCACGGCGTCTTCGCGTTCGAACGCGAGATACGGGAGCAGGACCTCGGGCTCGTGGGTGCACACGAACGTGAGCGCCGGGTGCGAACCGAGGAAGCGAACCGACTCGCAGACAACGGTGGCGATCGCGTCGCCGAGCGCCTCGCTGAGCGCCGACTCGACGACGACCGAGTCGCTCAGGGCAACCGCTTCGCGCGCGACGAGGGCCGAGAGCATCTGCTGCTTGTTGGAGAAGCAGCGATAGACGGTGGCACGTGCGCACCCGGCCTCGCGGGCCACGTCGTCGAGAGTCGTCTTGGCCAGGCCGACGCGGCTGATGCAAGTGAGGGCCGCGTCGAGGATCTGCGTCGCCTTGGGGCTGAGCTCGTCACCCGAGAGGTTCATCACCTGAGACACTGGACCACTGTACGTCTCATCGTCAAGGTGTCGCGCGTCACAATGCCGCTCGCGATCGCGAGCGCGTTGGGGAACGCGGAGGGACCGCGTAGGGACCGCGTTGGCAGGAATTTCGTTCCCACGCCCCGATTTCCCTGCCAACAGTTGGCAGGAAAATCGTTCCTGGGTGCCGATTTTCCTGACAACTGTTGGGGGGATTCTGGGCGGATTTAGGGGGTGAGGACGATGCCGCCGAGGAGTTCGACGTCGACGAGGTCTCTGACCTGGTCGGGGTCCCCGAGGTCCCAGCGGCCGGGCGCCCCGATCAGGGAGAGGATGGAGCGGGCGAGGTAGTCGGCGGCCCGGTCGATGTCGACGCCGGGCCGGAGCCGGCCGGCCTCCGCCTCCCGCCGCAGATACGGCATCAGGAAGTCGGCGATGAACGGCAGCGACTTGGCCGCCTCGGTGGTCAGCAGCGGGAGCAGGCGCTCGGGCTCCGTGTCCATCATCTTGCGCAGCACGGCGTGCTCGGCGATCGAGCGATAGGCATACGCCAGGCCCCGCTCCAGAAGGTCGGCGAGGGTAGGGGCGTCCCGCACCTGGTCGGCGAGGCGGTTGAAGTAGTTGGCGAGCTCCCAGCCGACCGTCTCGAGCAACAGCTCATCGCGGCCGCCGGCGAACTGGCGATAGATCGTCGCCCGGGAGACGCCCGACTCCTTGACGACGTCGTCGATCGTGGTCTTGCCCATGCCGAAGCGCTCGACGCAGCGATAGGTCGCCTCGAAAAGCCGGTCCCGGAGGGAAAGCGGGTCGCTCGCCTGCGTCATACGGGCACATTGTGCGCCAGAATCGACCCGTGACCGCGCACGACGAGTGGGTGCAACGCGACGCGCAGGTGGTGTGGCACGGCTTCACCCAGATGTCGACGTTCGCCGGGAACTCCCCGATCATCGTCGACCACGCCGAGGGCCACGAGCTCGTCGACGTCGACGGGAAGCGCTATCTCGACGCCATCTCGTCGCTGTGGGTCACGACCCTCGGCCACCACGTGCCCGAGCTCGACGACGCGATCGTGCGCCAGCTCGCCCTCGGCGCCCATTCGACGATGCTCGGCAACGGCAACCGGGTCGTGATCGAGCTGTCGGAGGCGCTCGCCCACGTCGTCCCGGTCGACGACGCCCACTTCCTCTACGCGAGCGACGGGGCGTCGGCCGTCGAGCAAGCACTCAAGATCGCGTTCCAGTACTGGCGCAACCGCGGAGAACCGGGGCACACGAAGTTCCTCGCGTTCGGCGGTGCCTACCACGGCGACACCATCGGCGCGCTCTCGGTCGGCGACGACGGTTTCGGCGCCGACGTGTTCAACGCGTTGCGCTTCCCGGTGCTCCGCGCGCCCGCGTTCGACGACCCCGCGTGCTTCGACGTGGCGGTGCGCCTGATCGCCGAGCACGCGTCCGAGCTCGCCGCGGTGATCGTCGAGCCGTCGGTCCAGGCCGCGGCCGGCATGCAGCTCGCCGACCACGCCGGACTCGCCCGGCTCGGCACCGCGTGCCGCGAATACAACGTGCTGTTGATCTGCGACGAGATCGCGACCGGATTCGGCCGCACGGGCACGCTGTTCGCGTCGGAGCAGTGCGACCTCCGACCCGACATCCTGTGCCTCGGCAAAGGGCTCACCGCCGGCTACCTGCCGATGTCGGTGACCGCCGCGAGCGGGCCGGTGTTCGAAGCGTTTCTCGGCGACGACCTCGGCGACCGCACGCTGTATCACGGCCACTCCTTCGGAGGGAACGCACTCGCGGCGGCCGTCGCGCTCCGCCATCTCGAGCTGATCGACGCGTGGGACGTGCTCGCCAACGTGCGCGAGCGCTCCGAGGAGCTCGCGGGACTGTTGCACGACCGGATCGCGTCGAAACCGACCGTGCGCGAGACGCGCCTGCGCGGGCTCATGGGCGCGGTCGAGCTCGCACCTCCGGCCGACGGGTTGAAGTGGGGCCGCCGGGTGAGCGCGGCTGCCGTGGAGCGGGGCGTGTTGCTGCGGTCGATCGGCGACAACGTCACCCTGATGCCGCCGCTCACCATCACCTCCGAGGAGATCCATCGGATCGTCCACGCGTTGAGTGACGCGATCACCCAGGAGACGTCGAGCCCGTGAGCTGGCCGGCGTGGGCCGACGGAGTGGCGGACGAGATCCGCGCGGCCGGTCGGTGGCGGGCGCCACGCGACCTCGACCGCAACGGCCCGATCAACTTCGCGTCGAACGACTACCTCGGGCTCACGCAGCATCCGGCGGTGATCGCCGCCGCGCACGCGGCGCTCGACGAATACGGATCCGGGAGCGGCTCGGCGCGTCTGATCGTGGGGTCGCGACCCGTGCACTCGGAGCTCGAACGCGCGCTCGCGGAGTGGAAGTCGATGCCCCGCGCCGCGCTGTTCCCGACCGGATTCGCCACCAACCTCGGCGTGATCACGACACTCGGCGGAGAGGGCGTGCTCGTCTGCTCCGACGAGTTGAACCACGCGTCGATCATCGACGGTTGCCGCCTGGCCCGGGGCGAGGTGGCCGTCTACCGCCACAACGACATCGACCACCTCCGGTCGATTCTCGCGGGTCGGGGCGATCGTCGCGCGCTCGTCGTCAGCGACACGGTGTTCTCGATGGACGGCGATGTCGCCGACCTGGCTGCGCTCGTCGAGCTGTGCGCGAACGAGCGCGCGCTCCTCGTTCTCGACGAGGCCCACGCCGTGCTCGGTCCGGTGGCCGAGCTCCCAACCGATGCCGACGTGTTGCGGGTCGGCACGCTGTCGAAGACGCTCGCGGCGCTCGGCGGCTTCGTCGCCGGTCCCGCTCGCTACATCGAGCTGGTCGAGAACCTGGCCCGCCCTTACATCTTCACCACGGCTCTCTCTCCGGCCGACACTGCCGCGGCGGGGGCCGCGTTGCAGGTGCTGCGTTCACCCGAGGGCGACGCGCTGGTCGCCCGCCTGCGTTCCCTCGTCGAGCGCCTCCGCCCCGGCCATCCGTCGCCGATCGTGCCCTTCGTCTTCGGCGAGGAGGAGACAACTCTGCTCGCCGCCGATGCGTTGCGGTTCCGCGGGCTCCTCGTGCCCGCGATCCGACCGCCCACGGTGGCCCCCGGCACGTCGCGCCTGCGGGTCACGCTCTCGGCCGCGCACACCGACGACCAGGTCGACGTGCTGGCGTACGCGCTCGACGAGATCCGCGCCGAACTGCAGACGCCGGCGTGATCGTCGTGGTCGCCGGCACCGGCACCGACGTCGGCAAGACCTTCGTCGCGGCCGCCGTCGTGCGCTTGCTGCGCGACCGCGGCTTGGGCGTGGCCGCCCGCAAGCCCGTGCAGTCGTTCGAAGCCGGCGCCACGGGCACCGACGCCGAGCTGCTCGGCGCCGCGAGCGGTGAGAACCCCGACACTGTGTGTCCGCCTCATCGTTGGCTTCCGCGGGCGATGGCGCCGCCGATCGCGGCCCAACGGCTCGGCCTCGCGCCGTTCACGATCCGCGAGCTCGCGGGCGAGCTCGCCGCCACGGAGCGTGCAGTCACTCTCGTCGAGAGCGCCGGCGGTGTGCGTTCACCCATCGCGGCCGACGGCGACACCGTCGATCTCGTCGATGCGATACGCCCGGAGCTCGTGGTCCTGGTGGCCGATGCCGGGCTCGGGACGATCAACGCCGTGCGTCTCTCGCTCGGCGCGCTCGCTCCGCATCGGGCCGTCGTGTTCCTCAATCGCTTCGACCCCGGCAACGACGTGCACGTCGCGAACGTCGAATGGCTGCGATCCCGAGAGGGCTTCGAGGTGTGCACCGACATCGATGCGCTCGCCTCGGCCGTGACCGACTGTCTGCACCGAGGCGGGTCACTCACCCGGTGATCACCCCTCGGACCGAGGGATGGTGGCCGAAGGAGCGAGTTTCCTGTACACCTTCGGTCTGAAAGACTCCCGCCGCCCGCCGCCACGTCAACCCCAATGCCCCGTCAACGAGGAGACCCATGAGGACAGGTAAGACAAGAGTCGCGATCGCGGCCGTCGCGATCGCAGTGGTCGCGGCAGCTTGCTCGAGCTCGGCGAAATCCGGAACTCCCGCCGGCTCCGGCGGTGCGACCACCACGACCGCCGCGGCCAACGACCCGGCGATCAACTCGTGGGCCCTCAAGTACACCGGCGGCAAGGCCACCAAGGCGGCGGGCACGCCGTACCGGATCGGCTACGTCAACCAGGACTCCCTGTTCCCCGAAGCGACGATCGGTGTCAACGCCGCCGTCGCGTACGCCAACGCCGAGCTCAACGGCGCCGACGGTCATCCGATCCAGGTCGTGCCGTGTCAGGTCAGCACGGCGGCCGACGGCGCGAGCTGCGGTACAACGATGGCGAACGACGATTCGATCAAGCTCGTACTGACCGGGACGCTGCTCAACGGCAACACCGAGCTCTACAACGCGCTGAACGGGAAGAAGGCGGTGATCGTCGGGAACGGCGTGACTCCGGCCGACTTCACGACCAGTGCCGGTGAGGCGTTCGTCGCCGGCGCACCGGGCGTTCTCGCGGGCATGGCGAAGTTCTCGCTCACGCAGTTCCACCCGAAGACCGTCGCGATCCTGGCGAACGACAACGACGCGGGCAAGGCCGGCGTCGCCGTCATCATGAAGCCGATCTTCGCCAAGGCCAACGTCACCGTGAAGGACGTCTACGTCGCCAACGAGGCGAGCGGACCCGACGTGACTTCCGCGATGTCCGCGGTCGGCGCCGACAAGGCCGACGTCTTCTTGTCGATCCTGACGCTGCAGAGCTGCATCAGCATGTACGACGCGATCAAGGGACTGGGCGTGACGCCGAACGTCGTCACCACCGGACTCTGCTTCGGCACCCCGATGACCGACCACTTGAAGGACGCCGGCGACACCGGCGCCTACCCCGACGGTTGGTACTTCGGCGGCTACGGCTACAGCTACTTCCTGCCGTCGACCACGCCGGGCATGGCCGAGTCGGGCATGAACACCTACCTCGCCAAGGTGCACCAGTACGGCAAGCCGGCGCCGGGCGCGAAGTCGCTCGAGTACAGCGGCTTCGCCGGACCGATGTTCGGCAACGTCTTGTCGGCCATCAAGTTCATCAACGAGATCGGCATCGGCGCGGCGACGGTGCCCGCGCTCGATGCGAAGATCCGCGGCTTCAAGGGCCCGGCGCCCCTGCAAGTCGGTGCGCTGAAGTGCAACGTGCCGCCCTACGTCGCGGTGTGCGGCGTGCAGATGGGTATCCAGCAGTACAAGGGCGGTAAGTGGATCAGCATCGCCGACGGGCACAACGGCAAGCCGATCGACACGTCGACGGCGGGCTGAGTTCCGGCAAGTATCGAAAGACGTGATTCCGGGGTGGGAGGCGCGCCTCCCACCCCGGAATGAATCTGGGGGACGGTCATCGAACGTACGAGAACTCAGATTGTGGGCTGGGTCGTCATCGGGCTCGGACTCCTCGCTACAGCCGTCGTCCTGCTCAATGCCGAATACCGGCACAACTTCCTGACCGGAAGCGGCGTCGCGCAGGGAGCGCTGATCGCCGCCGTCGCGTTGGGCGTGATGCTGACCTACCGAGGGTCGGGCGTCGTCAACTTCGCGAACGGCGCGATCGCGATGTACGTCGCGTACGTCTATTCGGTGTTGCGCCGCGACGGCGACCTCTTCCTGCCGCCGCTGCCGAATCCGCTCTCGCTCGTCGAGGGGGTCGTCCACTGGTTCCAACCGGACAACTCGTTCCACCTGCCCGACATCCCGACGAAGATCTCGTTCGCGACGAGCCTCTCGTTCTGGCCGGCGCTGACGATCTCGTTGGCCTTCTGCGTCGCGCTCGGACTCGTCATGCACTTCTTGATCTTCCGGCCGTTGCGGTTCGCGCCGCCGATCGCGAAGGTCGTGGCATCGGTCGGCCTGTTCCTGCTGCTCGAGGCCACCGTGATCCGGCGGTTCGGCACGACCCCTATCGCGGTGAGGCCGATCCCGTTCCTCAAGAAGACGACGCACATGAACCTGGGCGTCATCAAGCTCAATCAGGAGCAGTTCTTCGTCGGGATGCTCGTGATCGTGTTCGCGGCCCTGTTGTGGCTGCTCTTCCAAAAGACGCGCTTCGGCCTGGCCACCCGGGCAGCGGCGGAGAACGAGAAGGGCGCGGTCGTCCTCGGCTTCAACCCGGACTTCCTCGCGGGCACGAACTGGGTGCTGTCGACGGTGATCACCGGCCTGCTTGCCATCTTCGTCGCGACCAGCCTCTCGACCATCGAGCCAACCGTGCTGCCGGCGCTGATCGTCCCGGCGTTGACCGCCGCGCTGGTCGGCGGGTTCACGTCGTTCCCGCGCACGACGATCGCCGCCTTCGTGCTCGGCATGCAGAAGCCGCTGATCGCCTACCTCGGCGTGAACAAGTCGTGGTTCCCCAAGTCGGGGACCCAGGCGTTCCCCGGCGTCGACCGCGTGTTGCCGCTCGTCGTCATCGTCCTCGTGCTCTACCTCGCGGGGAACGCCCTGCCGGCGCGCGGTTCGATCACGGCCGGCCGGCTCCCCTTCTCGCCGACTCCCCCGGCCTGGGCGATTCGATTCGGCGGACCGGCACTCGCGCTTCTGGCGGCCGGCCTCGGGCTCTTCGTCTTCGGTCCCGCCTACCGCGGCGCGCTCTCCAACACGCTCGTCGGCATCATCATCTGCTTGTCGGTGGTCGTGATCACGGGATTCGTCGGCCAGATCTCGCTCGCGCAGATGGCGTTCGCCGGAATCTCCGCGTTCATCGTGTCGCACCTCTCGTCGGAGCACGGCTGGCCATTCCCGGTTCCGATCCTCGCGGGGGCGATCGTCGCGCTCGTGATCGGGCTGATCGTCGCACTTCCCGCCCTGCGCGTACGAGGCGTCAACCTCGCGATCGTCACGTTCGCGTTTGCCGTCGCGGTCGACGACATGATCTTCAAGAACAACAGCGTCAACGGCGGCTTCAAACAGGCGCTGGTCAAAGCACCCTCGTGGGTCGACCCGAACCAGCCGAAGCAGCGCAAGTTCTTCGGACTGATCGCCGGTGACGGCAAGCTGCCGAATCCGACAACGGCGATCTTCTGCCTCGTCATCACCGTCGTCCTCTGTTATCTCGTCGCCAACCTTCGCCGCTCCACTACGGGCCGTCAGATGTTGGCGATGCGTTCCAACGAACGCGCCGCGGCCGCAGCCGGCGTCAACGTCTCGGCCACGAAGCTCCTCGCGTTCGGAACGTCGGCGTTCATCGCCGGCATCGGCGGTGCCGTGATCGCGTACCGCTCGGGGAACGCGACGCCCGACAAGTTCGACTACACGCAGTCGCTCGTGATCTTCGCCTTCGCCTACCTCGGCGGCATCTCGAGCGTCGGAGGCGCGATTGCGGGTGGATTCCTCGTCGCGGGCGGTCTCGTCTTCACGTTCCTCCAACGGGCGCTGGGCATACCCCCCGAGTTCACGCTGCTGCTCGGCGGCATCGGGCTCGTGATCACCGCGATCTTGAACCCCGAAGGAGTCGCGGGCCGCCTGCGCCTCGACGGGCTGCGCCTCAAGGCGCGATTCCAGGGGAGTCGGTCGAGCCCGAACCCTCCCGCCGCCGACGCGCCACTCGTCGACCAAGGGGCCGCGTGATGGCGTTGCTCGAGACGAACGACATGACGGTGACCTTCGGCGGTCTGCGGGCTGTCGATGCCGTCGACTTCCGGGTCGAGAAGGGCCAGCTGGTCGGTCTCATCGGGCCGAATGGTGCGGGCAAGACCACGTTCATCGACGGGATCACCGGCTTCGTCGGCACGAGCGGCAGCATCCGCTTCGACGGTCACGAGATCTCGAAGGAGCCTGCACACCGGCGCGCCCAGCGCGGGCTCGGTCGGACCTGGCAGTCGCTCGAGCTGTTCGAGGACCTCACCATCGAAGAGAACCTCCAGGTCGCCGCGCAGCAACAGTCGGTCGGTGGCTTCCTCGCCGATCTCGTCGCACCGAAGCGACGGCGGGCGAACTCCAACGTGCAGTTCGCGCTCGACGTGCTGGGCATCCGCGACCTCGCCTCCCACATGCCGACCGAGCTCAGCCAGGGCCAGCGCAAGCTGGTGAGCGCGGCCCGGGCGCTGGCCGCGCGCCCGCAACTCGTGTGCATGGACGAACCCGCCGCCGGTCTCGACACCAAGGAGTCGCAAGATCTCGGGCTGCGGTTGCGCCAGATCATCGACTCGGGAACCACGATCTTCCTCGTCGACCACGACATGGGTCTCGTCCTCAGCGTGTGCGACTTCATCTACGTCATCGAGTTCGGCGCCAAGATCGCCGAGGGCACGCCCGAGGAGATCAAGAACAATCCGCGCGTGATCGAGGCGTACCTCGGCTCGTCGGCCGAGCCGCACGACACCAGCGAGTCGCAGGAGCAGGGGCAGGAATCGTGACCGCACCGCTGCTCGAGATCGAGAACCTCTTCACCGGGTACAACGACGTGCCGGTCGTGCGCGACCTGAACCTGCACGTCGCCGCCGGAGAGATCGTCGCGCTGCTCGGACCGAACGGCGCGGGGAAGACCACCACGCTGCTCACGACGTCGGGATTGAATCCCATCCTGAAAGGCGACATCAAGCTGTTCGGCCGCTCCATCAAAGGACGGCGCGCGCACCTCATCGCCCGCGACGGCCTCGCGCACGTGCTGGAAGACCGCTCGCTGTTCTTCCAGCTCACGGTCCGGGAGAACCTGCAGCTCGGATCGGCCAAGGGCACGGTCGACATCGAACAGGCGCTCCGGTACTTCCCCGCGCTGCGCGACATCCAGGGCCGGCGTGCCGGCGTGCTCTCCGGCGGACAACAGCAGATGCTCGCGATGGCGCGCGCACTCACGTCGACGCCGAAGATGCTCATGGTCGACGAGATGAGCCTCGGGCTCGCGCCGATCATCGTCGAGGACCTCCTCGCGATCCTGCGCAAGATCGTCGACGACACGGGCGCGGGTGTGTTGTTGGTCGAACAGCACGTGCACCTCGCGCTGTCGATCGCGGATCGCGGCTACATCCTCAGCCACGGCGAGCTCGTCATGGAGGGCACCGCCGCCGATCTGAACGCGAACCAGCATCTCCTGGAGTCGAGCTACCTCGGTGGCGGGGAGCTCGACGCGGCGACCTAGAGGCCGAGCAAAGAGTCGAGGCCGATGGTCAGCCCCGGCGTCTCGGCGATCTTGCGGATCGCGAGCAGCACACCCGGCATGAACGACGCCCGGTCGTAACTGTCATGGCGGATCGACAAGGTCTGCCCGCTGGTGCCGAGCAGAACCTCCTGGTGCGCCACCATGCCGCGCATGCGGACCGAGTGCACCCGTATCCCGTCGATCAGACCGCCGCGCGCACCGTCGGCGATGACGGTCGACGTCGGGTCGTCGGCCCAATCCTTCGAGGCGGCGCCCATGCGTTGCGCGGTGAGGGCCGCCGTACCCGACGGCGCGTCGATCTTGCGATCGTGGTGCAGCTCGATGATCTCGGCGGTCTCGAAGAACGGCGCGGCCATCTCGGCGAAGCGCATCATCAACACCGCGCCCACTGCGAAATTCGGCACGATCGCGGCGTTGGCGGTGGACCGATCGAACAAGTCCGCGAATTCGGCGAGCTCGGCCTCGGTGAACCCCGTCGTGCCGACCACCGCGTGCACGCCGTGCGCCGCGCACCAGCGAACGTTCTCGCGGGCGGCGTCCAGGACGGTGAAATCGACGGCAACCTGGGCGCCCGCGACCTCGAGTTGGTGGGCCTCCGCCGCGAGGCGCAGCTCGCCCGACTCCGCCCCCGCGTGCAGGGGGTCGACCGCAGCCACGAGCTCCATGTCGGGGGCCTCGCTGACTGCCCGACAGACCGTGGAGCCCATGCGCCCGCCCGCCCCGAACACGCCGACCCGGATCATGGAACGAGAGCCTAGAACTCGGAGGCGCGGTGCGGACCGACGACCGCGAGCGCGCGGGGCGCGCCGGCAAAGACCCGGTCGATCACGCGGGCGACGTCGTCGGCCGTGACCGCGTCGACGCGGGCGATCAGGTCGTCGAGACTCGGGATCTCGCCCTCGACCAGCTCGGAGCGGCCGAGGCGACGCATACGGCTCGCGGAGCTCTCGAGCGACATGGCGAGCGAACCGACGAGATGACCTTTGGCTCCCGCGACCTCCGCGTCGGAGAGGCCCTCTTTGACCAGGCGGTCGAGCTCGGCGCCGATGACCGAGAGCGTCTCCGGCACGTGCTCGGGCGCGGTCCCCGCGTAGATCGCGACGAACCCGGTCTCGTCGAAGCTCGCGCTGTACGAGAACACGGAATACGCGAGCCCGCGAGTCTCTCGGATCTCCTGGAAGAGTCGCGACGACATGCCGCCGCCGAGTACCTGGTTGACGACCGTCAACGCGTACCGGTCGGCGTCGAGCGCGGCGAGCGCCCGCACGCCGGTGACCACGTGCGTCTGCTCGGTATCGCGGTGCAGCACGAGCAGTGGCTGCGGTGCGACCGTGTCGAAACGGGGCCGGGCCGGACGTACTGCCTCGGACGAAGGGAAGTGCCGATCGACGAGCTCGAGCACCTTGTCGTGCGTGAGGTTTCCCGCGGCCGCGAAGACGACGTTCGAGGGTTGGTAGTGCTCGGCGTGATAGCTCTCGATGTCGGCGCGCGCCATCGCGGTGATCGACTCTTCGCTCCCCAACACCTCGCGACCGAGCGGATGCTCGGGGAAGAGCGCACTCGCGAAGAGGTCGTGGACCAGATCGTCGGGCGTGTCGTCACGCATCCCGATCTCTTCGAGGATGACGCGCCGCTCCGACTCCACGTCGTCGACTCGGAACGCGGGGTTCCACAACACGTCGGCGAGCACCTCGAACGCGGGCTCGAGCTGCGAGTCCGGGACGCGGACGTAGAAGACCGTCTGTTCATGTGTCGTGAACGCGTTCATCTCGCCGCCGACCGACTCGATCGACTCCGCGATCTCGCGGGCACTGCGCCGGTCGGTGCCCTTGAACAGAAGGTGTTCGAGGAAGTGGCTCGCGCCGTACTGCGCGCCCTGCTCGTCGCGCGCGCCGCTACCGACCCACGCGCCGAGCGTCACCGAGTGCAACTCCGGGAGACCCTCGGTGACGACGCGCAGGCCCGACGCGCAACGCGTGCGCCGGATACCACTCATGATGTGGGACGGACTAGCGCCGCGGACCACCGCGCCGGGCACCGCCACGACCACCACGGCCGCCGCGACCCCGGTCGCCACCGGCGCCGGACTTCTCCGGCTCGGCGGCCGGGCCGAGGTCGCCGAACTCCTCGCGGGCCTGTTCCTCCCACGCGGACTCGAACGACGCCGTGACGCGCGTGTCGGGGGCCGCCGCCTCGCGGCCGCCACCGGAGTCGCGCGACTCCCGGGGCGGACGATCGCCCCGGGGCGCACGGGATTCGCGGTCGCGGTCGCGGGGACCGCTGGCGTTCTCGCCACCGCCACCGCCACCGTCGCCGCCGTCGTCACCGTCGTCGCCCAACAGCGAGAGCGACAACTTCCCGTTCTGGTCGATGTCGTCGACCCGCACCGACAGCTCGTCGCCCAGCGCCAGCACGTCCTCGACCCGGTCGATGCGCTTGCCGCGCCCGAGCTTGGAGATGTGGATGAGGCCGTCACGGCCGGGAAGGATGTTGACGAACGCACCGAACTTGGTGATGTTGACGACGCGACCCTCGTAGACCGCACCGACCTCCGCGCTCGGCGGGTCGAGGATGAGCTCGATACGACGCTGCGCTTCTGCAACCGCGGCGCCGTCCTTCGAACCAATCGACACGACACCCATTCCGTCGGCGTCCTGCACCGAGATGTCGGCGCCGGTCTCTTGCTGAATGGTGTTGATGACCTTGCCCTTCGGGCCGATCACCTCGCCGATCTTGTCGACCGGGATCTCGAAGCTCACGATCTTCGGTGCGGTGTTGCGCACCTCTTCACGCGGCGCGGCAATGGCGCCCTGCATCACTTCGAGGATCTTGAGCCGGGCGTCCTTCGCCTGCAGCAACGCGGCCGCGAGGACGTCGGCAGGGATGCCGGCGATCTTCGTGTCGAGCTGCAACGCGGTGACGAACTCCGACGTTCCGGCGACCTTGAAGTCCATGTCGCCGAATGCGTCTTCTTGGCCGAGGATGTCGGTGAGCGTGGTGTATTTGCCCTCGGCGAACACGAGGCCCATCGCGATACCGGCCACCGGCGCCTTGATCGGCACGCCCGCGTCCATCAGGGATAGCGACGAACCGCATACCGACGCCATCGACGTGGAGCCGTTCGACGCGAGCACGTCGGAGACGACCCGCATCGTGTAAGGCCACTCGAGACTGCTCGGCAGCACGGGGATCAACGCCCGCTCGGCCAGCGCGCCGTGACCGATCTCACGCCGCTTCGGCGAACCCACACGACCCGTCTCGCCCGTGGAGAACGGCGGGAAGTTGTAGTGGTGCATGTACTTCTTCTTGGTCTCGAGCGTGATCGTGTCGAGCATCTGCTCCATGCGCGGCATCGCGAGCGTCGCGACGTCGAGCACCTGGGTCTCGCCCCGCTGGAACAGCGACGAGCCGTGCGCAGTGTCGAGCACGCCGACTTCCGCCGACAGCGAACGGATGTCGGCCGGACCACGACCGTCGATGCGGACGCCCTCGTTCACGATGCGCCGGCGGACGACTTCCTTCTGCAGCGACCGGAAGGCCTTCTTCACCTCACCGGCCTGTTCGGCGTGCGCACCGGGCTTGTCGACGGTGCCGACCAACGCAACCTGGATGCCCGCGAGGATCTCGTCGAGCTTGCTGTTGCGATCGGTCTTGTCGGCGATCTTCATCGCCGCATCCGTGTCGGTCTCCGCGTGCGCCTTCACGGCCGCGAACACCGCAGGCGTGTAGTCGACGTTCGGCATGTACTCGATCGGCGTGATCGGACCGCGAGCCTTGATGAACTCGTCGCGCAGCTTCTTCTGCAGCTCGATCGACGCGGAGATCCATTGCTTCGAGGCCTCGAGGCCTTCGGCAATGAGCTCCTCGGTCATCTTCGGGGCGCCCGCCTCGTAGAGCTCCCACGTGCGCTCGGTGCCACCGGCCTCGACCATCATGATCGCGACGTCACCGTCGTCGAGCTGACGACCGGCGACGACGATCTCGAACGTGGAGTCGTCGCCCTGTTGGAACGTGGGGTGCGCGATCCACTCGCCTTCGTAATGCGCGAGCCGGACCGCACCGATCGGGCCGTCGAAGGGGATGCCCGAGACCGTCAGCGCGGCGGAAGCGCCGTTGATCGACGCGATGTCGTGCGGGTTCTCGAGGTCGACGCCGAGAATCGTGGCGATGACCTGGACCTCGTTGCGGAAGTCGGCGGGGAACGACGGGCGCAGCGGCCGGTCGGTGAGCCGACACGTCAAGATGGCGAGCTCGCCCGGACGACCTTCACGGCGGAAGAACGAACCCGGGATCTTGCCCGCGGCGTACGCCCGCTCTTCGACGTCGACGGTCAGCGGGAAGAAGTCGATGCCGTCGCGGGGCTTCGAGGTGGCGACGGTCGACAGCAGTGTTGTGCCGCCCACCTTCACCACGACCGCGCCTGCGGCAAGAGCAGCGAGCCGGCCGGTCTCGAGCGTCATCTCGAGGCCGGCGGCATTGATAGGACCGGAAACCGAAATTGCGTCACTCACGCGACGGTTCCTCTCTGTTTGAGCCAGAGGCACCGGTTCCCAGTTGTCAGCGTCGGAGTCGTTGTGACTCGGGCGCTCGCGACTGACAACCGACATTTCCTCGGCGTTGTTTTCGAATGTCAAACGAGGAGCGGTTGACCGCTCCTCGTGCGAATCCCTATCGACGGATGCCGAGCTTGGCGATGAGCGCTCGGTACCGCTCGACGTTGTTGCGCCGGAGGTAATCGAGCATCCGCCGACGACGGCCGACGAGCATCAGCAGCCCACGCTGCGTGTGAAAGTCCTTCTTGTGGACCTTCATGTGCTCCGTGAGATGACGGATGCGCTCCGTGAGGAGTGCGATCTGGACCTCGGCGGAGCCGGTGTCGGAGTCGTGGAGCCGGTTATCGCTGATCGTTGCGGCCTTGTCGGGCATACGCGCGTTCGAACCTCTTCATTCGATACGGATTCAGCTGGGGAGGCTACCAGACGAGGTGATTCCCCTCTCGCCCAGCAGTTACCCCACCGTGACTCAGGTGCCGAGGAGCTCGCCGACCCGTGCGACGTCTCGGTGCATCTGTGCGATCAGGTCGTCGACGTTCTCGAACCGCTCCTGCCCGCGGATCCGATGCGTGAACCGCACCTTGGCGGTCTGGCCGTAGAGGTCGCCGTCGAAATCGAGCACGTGGGCCTCGAGGAGGAAAAGCCCGGCGGACGCATAGAAGGTGGGCCGACGGCCGGCGGAGATCGCCGCGCGCCGTTCCACACCATCGGCGCCGACGAACGTGCCGGCGTACACGCCATCGGCGGGCAGGCAGATGTTGTCGGGAACGCTGACGTTCGCGGTCGGGAACCCGAGCTCGCGGCCGCGGGCGTCGCCCCGTTCGACCGGCCCGCGGACCTCGTGCGGCCGACCGAGCATCGCGGCGGCACCCTCCACGTCGCCCACCGCGATCAGCTGGCGGATGCGGGTCGACGAATAGGGGATGCCCGAGTCACGATCGAACGCCGCCACCAGGCCGAGCCCGATGGTCTCGAATCCGAGCTCCGCGCCCATCAGCTGCAGGAGGGGTACGTCGCCGTGGCGGCGATACCCGAAATGGAAGTCGGCGCCGACGACGACGAGCCGGGCGCGCAACGCGCTCGCCAGCAGCTCCTCGACGAATTGCTCGGCGGGTTCCTTGCTGCGAGTCGCGTCGAACGGAAGAACGAGGCATTCGTCGACGGCGTTGGTCGCCTCGAGCAGCTCGAGCTTCTGTTCGAGGGTGGTGAGCAACCTGGGCGCGGAGCCGGGTCGCACGACCTCGGCCGGATGCCGGTCGAAGGTGAGCACGGTGGCCGACAGCCCGCGAGCCTGCGCGAGCTCGCGCACGAGCCGCAGGACGGCCTGATGGCCGAGGTGCACGCCGTCGAACGCTCCGATCGTCACCGCCCGGCCGTTCTCGCCGGCGATCTCGGTGGGATCGCGATAGATCCTCACGCTTCCCTCACGAGATTGGGGCCATCATGAGATCGAGGCTTCCGCGGCGAGCACGACCGACGGCTTGACCCCGGCGCCGCGCCGTTCGTACACGGCGAGCAGCGCGCCCGATTCGTCGATCACCGCGAAGGGACCGGGGCCGTCGCGATCGCCCAGCAGCGCGGGCGCGGCGAACGTCGCGCCGTGCGCGACCGCGCGGGCGCGTTCGGCATCGATGGTGACCGTCTCGAGGTCGCGGACCGCTTCGGTCGGCGGGAGCACCGCCGCCTCGCGATCGGCCTCGATGGCCTCCAGCGTGCGAGCCTCGTCGAGCGTGAAGCTGCCGACCCGCAGCCGGCGGAGCGACCCGAGATGCGCGCATCCACCGAGCGCCGTGCCGAGATCTGCGGCGAGCGTGCGGATATAGGTACCGGTCGAGCACGACACCCGGATCGTCGCCTCCGGGTACGCGCCCGGCTCGAGCTCTTCGACGACCAGTTCGCCGATGTGCACGGGACGCGCCGCGCGCTCGATCTCCTCCCCCGCGCGCGCCATCTCGTAGAGCCGGCGGCCGCCGACCTTCAGCGCCGACACCATCGGTGGGATCTGCTCGATGTCGCCCACGAACGCGCGCGCCGCCGCGTCGAGTTGCGCACGTCCGACGGTCATCTCCGCGCGCTCCAACACCGCGCCCGCGGCATCGAGCGTGTCGGTGGCTACTCCGAACACCACGCGGCCGCGGTATTCCTTGCCCGCCTCCTGCAGATAGCGAAGCAAGCGGGTTGCGCGTCCGAGGCCGACGAGTAACACGCCCGTTGCGTCGGGATCCAGCGTGCCCGCATGGCCGACACGCTTTTGCCCGTACACGCCGCGCAACTTCGCGACGACGTCGTGACTCGTCCACCCCGGGGCCTTGTCGACGACCAGCAATCCGTCACGCATACTGCAACCCTGTCAGGTCACGACGTCAGGGTCACAGGGCGCTGAGGATCTGCGCGACGACGGCTTCCGCCGAGTCGTCGCTCGTGAACCCGGCGGCGAACCGGTGGCCGCCGCCGCCCTGCCGCTCGGCGATGAGGCGGACGTCGACGGTCCCGAGCGAACGCAGACTGACGCGCCACGTCGAGTCGGGGGCCTGCTTCAACACACAGGCAACCTGCGCTTCACGCGTGCGCCGCAGCACGTCGATCAGACCCTCGACCTCGTCGAAGGTCACGCCGTGCAGCTCGAGGTCGGCCTGGGTCACCTTGGTCCAGACGAACCGCTTCTCCGACACGAGGACCGCGTTCTGCAACGCACCTGCCAGCAGCTGGAGATAGGCGAACCGGTGCTCCTCGAACAGCGTGCGCGACAACTCGGGGATCGGGAGGTCGAAGCACGCGAGCTCGCGCGCGAGCTCGAACACCGCCGGCGTCGTCGACTGGTACTGGAAGCGTCCGGTGTCGCACACGAGCGCCGCGTAGAGGCACACGGCCGCGTCGCGAGTCATCGGGAGATCGAGCCGGGCGATCAACCGGCGGACGAGCACGCCGCTCGCGGCCGCGTCGGGATCGATGACGTTGATGCTGCCGTAGCGCTGGTTCGACACGTGGTGGTCGATCACGATGAGCTCGCCCGCCGCTTTTGCCGACGATTCGAGATCGCCGAGCCGGGCCAGCGAACCCGAGTCGAAGGTCACCATCACGCTGGGCTCGCTCGGGAATCGATCGGGCGCGGTGAGGAGATCGAGGCCGGGCAGTTCGCGGTAGTGCGGCGCGACTACGAACGGCTCCGAGAACGACGCAATGCTCTTGATCCCTGCCGCACTCAGCACGTGGTGCAACGCGAGCATCGACCCGAGCGCGTCGCCATCAGGGCTGACGTGACACGCCAGGCTGACCTCGACTCCCGAGCGGATCGCGTCCGCGGCTCGGCCGAGGGCATCCTCGACCGAAAGTTCGTCGGTCACGAGTCCTCCTCGCCGCCCGCGCCACCACTCTCGTCGTTCGACGCCTCGCGGTGGTGGATCTCGCGCAGAATGTCCTCGACCCGCTGACCGGACACGATCCCCGGGTCGACGGAGAACTCGAGCCGCGGCACCTGGCGGATACGCATCTGGCGGCCGACGACCCCGCGCAGGTGTGAACCGGCGGACTGCAGCGCGCTCGCGACTTCTTCGGGAACCGACTCGCGCGTGTCGACGGCGGTCGCGGTGAGTGTCGAGTAGAACACTTTGGCGTGGGCGAGATCGCGGCTCACGGCAACTCCGGTGAGCGTGACGAGCTCGAGGCGCGGGTCGCTCATCCGCTCGAGCTCGTCGGCGAGAACCTCGAGCATCACTTCGTTCACCCGGGCCGTCCGGGGATACCGCCTCGCCGACGTCATACGGTCACGCCCGCTCGCTCTCGAGCCACGCGGTCTCCGTGTCGAGCAGCTCGACATCGGGGGCGGACACGACGAACCGCTCGACCGCGGCCAGCACTTCGCGCAGCTGCGAGTCGGTGTTCGCGACGACCGCGACCGCGATCGCGGTGCGCTGCCACTGATCGTGGTAGTCGACCTCGGCGACGGAAACCCGGAACCGGTGGCGCAGCCCGTCGACGACCGGCCGGATCGCCGCGCGCTTCGCCTTCAGCGAGCGACTCTGCGGGATGTGCAGGTCGAAACGGACGGCGGC
>DASYJT010000304.1:0-3239 GCA_035996165.1 Acidimicrobiia bacterium | reverse complement strand
CGGGTTTGCGTGTGGTCCGCGGCGAAACGACCGGTTTCGCACATACCGCCGACCTGTCGCGTGAGGGTCTGTTGGCCGCGGCGGATGCCGCGGCGGGCGCTGCCCGAGGAGGTGGCGGCGGCGCTCGTACCGTCGCGCTCGGCGGCACTGCGTCGCATCCGATCGATCCCGCAATCGTGCTGCCCGAAACCGTCGAGAAGCGGCGCAAGGTCGACCTCCTTGCCCGCGCCGATGCCGCCGCGCGCGAGACGGGCAGCGCGGTGACGTCGGTGACGGCGTCGTACGCGGACGCTCGGCGCCGCATCCTCGTCGCCAACTCCGACGGTCTGCTCGCCGACGACGATCGCGTACGCACGCGTATGTCGGTGCAGTGCGTCGCGACCGGCGACACGGGGATGCAGTCGGCCCACGAGGCGCCCGGCCGCACGATGGGCTTCGAGCTCTTCGACACGTTCGCGCCCGAAGACATCGGTCGCCGCGCCGCCGAACGCGCCCTCGTCCTGCTCGACGCGGTGCCCGCGCCGTCGGGTCGGATCCCCGTCGTGCTGAAGCGCGGCGCGGGGGGCGTGTTGTTCCACGAAGCGTGCGGTCACGGTCTCGAGGCCGACCACATCCTGAAGGACGCGTCGGTGTTCAAGGGGCAGATGGGCACGCCGGTCGCGTCGCCGCTCGTGACACTCGTCGACGACGGCGGTTACGCGCACGAGTGGGGAACCCTCGCCATCGACGACGAAGGCCATCCCGCGCAGCGCAACGTGCTCATCGAGGATGGAGTGCTCACCGACTACATGTGGGACGTCGTGCGGGCGCGCAAGGAAGGCCGGGCTCCGAGTGGCAACGGCCGGCGCGAGACCTACCGGCACCTTCCGATGCCGCGCATGACCAACACGTTTCTGCTCGAGGGTGCGACCGACCCCGACGACATCATTCGCAGCGTCGACTTCGGGATCTACGCGGTCCAACTCGGCGGCGGACAGGTCGATCCCGCCACCGGCGATTTCGTGTTCGGGATCACGGAGGCGTACCTGATCGAAAAGGGTGAGATCACGCGCCCGATTCGCGCCGCGCAGCTGATCGGCAACGGGCCCGACGTGTTGCGCATGGTCGACGCGGTCGGCAACGACTTCGACACGTGGACGGGTATGTGCGGCAAACAGGGCCAGAGCGTTCCGGTGTCGTCGGGGCAGCCGACGGTGCTGGTGCGGGAGATGACCGTCGGGGGGACCGCGGCGTGAGCGGAGACGACCTGCTGGCGATCGCCCGCAAGGTGGCGGGTGCCGCGCGCGACGGAGAACAGGTCGAGGCGTACGTCGTGCGCACTCGGGATACCGACGTCGAGGTGTTCGACGGCGCGGTCGAGTCGCTCACCACCGCGAGCGTGGAGGGCATCGGCATCCGCGTGATCGCGGGTCACCGCCAGGGTCTCGCGTGGGCGGGGTCGCTCGCCGCCGACGTGATCGACGAGACGCTGCAGGAAGCACGCGACAACGCCGGCTTCGGCGAGCCCGACGAGTGGTACGGCCTCGCGTCGCCCGCCGACGTCAACGGCTCCGCGGCTCCGGTGCTCGACCTGTGGCGCGAAGATCTGGTCTCGGTTCCCACCGAGGAGAAGGTGCGCATCGCGCTCGACCTGGAACGGGCGACGAAGGCGGCCGATCCGCGGATCCGCAACGTCGAGTCCGCGAGTTACGGCGATGCGCTGGCCGAGGCCGCGCTCGTCAACTCCCTCGGCGTCGAGGCGCATACCCGGCGCACGACCTGTTCCGCCTCCGCGGTCGCGCTCGCCGACGACGGCTCCGGTACGCAGTCGGGCTACGGGTTCGTCGCGGGCCGGACGCTGGCCGACCTCGACCTCGACTCGATCCCGCGCGACGCCGCGACGCGTGCGTGCCGGTTGCTCGGTGCGAAGCCCGTGCCCGGTCGCCGCATCCCGGTGATACTCGACCCGCTCGTCACCCGTTCCGTGCTCGGCGTGTTGTCGAGCGCGTTCAACGGTGAGTCGATGTTGAAGGGCCGCTCGCTGTTCGCCGGGCGAGTCGGCGAATCGGTCGGCGCCTCCTTCGTGCAACTCGTCGACGACCCCACCGATGCGCGGGCGTTGGGCGCGTCGGAGTTCGACGGCGACGGAGTGCCGACGCGGCGCAACGCGCTGATCGTCGACGGCGTCATGCAGGGCTTCCTGCACAACATCTACACGGGGCGGCGTTCCGGCTCGGGAACGACCGCGAGCGCGACGCGGGGAATCGGATCGACTCCCGGAGTCGGCGTGCGTGCGCTACGGCTCGAGCCGGGTCCGAAGTCGCCCGAGGAGATCATGCGCGTCGCGGGCGAGGCGTTGTACGTGCAGTCGGTGAGCGGCCTGCATTCGGGGACGAACCCGATCAGTGGCGACTTCTCGGTCGGCGCCGACGGCTTGATGGTCCGCGACGGCGCGTTCGCCGAGCCGGTGCGCGAGATAACGATCGCGTCGACGCTGCAACGCATGCTGCTCGACATCACCGAGGTCGGCAGCGACCTGACCTTCCTCCCCGGCGCGGTCGCCGGCATGACCGTGCTCGTCGGCGAGATGACGATGAGCGGCGCGTGATCTCGATTCGCTAGCGGCTCGTGCCGCGGCGGTCGAGAATCGACTCGAGCTCGGCGAGCGCGACCTCGGGGTCGACGACGTGCACGGCTTCCATGCCGTACGCCCGGGCCGCGGCGATGTTCTCGGCATTGTCGTCGAGGAACACGGCCTCGCCCGGCGTGATGTTCATGCGCGCGCACGTGAGCTCGTAGATCTCCCGGTCGGGCTTGCGCATGCCGACGTGCGACGAGTCGACGACCTCGTCGCACAGCTCGTCGATCGGGAACATCGCGCGCCAGTTGTCGCCGAACTCCTTCACGTTGTTCGTGAGCAGACCGATCCGGAGCCCGCGCGCTTTCAGGTCGCGCATCTTGTGGACCACCATCCAGTGCACGCCCGGCGCGGTCTGCCGCCAGAACCGGCCGTACGCGTCCATGTCGATCGGCCGGCCGATGACACGCGGCGCCTTCTCGACCATCCGCTCGAAGTACGTCTCGACGTCGAGCAGACCTTTTTCGAGAAGGTGCCAATCGGGTTCGTCTTCGATCTCGCCGCTCTCCTCGGCCGCGTCGGGGTCGGCGGCGATGGCGTCGGCGACGGCGCGGCCCTCGACCCCGATGTACGACGTGTCACCGAAAAGGAGACGGAGCAACGATCCCTTCTTGAATCCCTC
>DASYJT010000303.1:0-1743 GCA_035996165.1 Acidimicrobiia bacterium | reverse complement strand
CCGGATCGTTCTCGGCCGAGATCATCAGGCACGGCACGTCGATCATGCGGTCGGCGATACCGGCCGTGAGCTCCCAGTTCCGATCCATGTTCCGGTAGTACTCGATCGGCGGCGTGAGCGCGCCCGCCGGACGAAACGCGTTCTTGTACACCTCGAGCACGGCGGGCGGGAACGCGTCGACGTTCTGCGTCGTCGCACCGAAGATCATCTCGACGAAGTCGTCCGCACCACGGCCCCAGGTGCCGAGCACCCATTCCGCGACGCCCGGCTCTTGGAACTGGATGATGTAGATCGGAGTGTCGACGAAGATCTGGCGGAGTAACTGCACCGGCGGCATCGCCGAACGCGGCAGATCCGGTGTGTTCACGCCGATGACGCCCGCGATCCGTTCGGGATATTGGCGCGCCATGATCCACACGAGCAGCCCGCCCCAATCGTGGCCCGCGACCACTGCGCGCTCGCAACCCAAGTCGTCGAGGACGCCGATCAACGTGGCGTTGATCCACTCGCAGTCGTAGGTGACGTCGGGCTTGTCGCTGCGCCCGTAACCCGGGAGGTCGGGCGCGATCACCCGGAAGCCGGCCTCCCCGAGGGCTGCGACCTGGTGCCGCCACGAATAGGCGAGTTCGGGGAAGCCGTGCAGCAAGAGCACGACGGGGCCGTCGGCCGGACCGGCTTCCAGGCAGAACAGGCGAATTCCGTTGGACACCACATACCGACTGCGCACGCTGCGACCCTAACGGTGGTCGCCGGTTTCGTGAGAGGCTGGTGACACGCGACACGCGACCTGGGGGGATCTCGGTACCTCGGGGACCAAGGGGGCCAGATGGCGGAAGCGGAACGCTTCGCTCACCACATGAGCGACGAAGACGCTCTCATGTGGAACATCGAGAAGGACCCTGTCCTGCGCTCGACGATCCTCGCAGTCGCGTTGTTCGACTCCGTGCCCGATTGGGAGCGGCTGAAGCGCCGGATCGAGCACACGACGCGGTTCATCCCGAGGTTGCGCCAGCGCGTGGTTTCGGCGCCGTTCCGTATCGCACCGCCCCGTTGGATGGCGGAACCCGCGTTCGACCTCGACTTCCACCTACGGAGATCCCGGCTCTCCGCACCGGGAACGATGCGCAGCCTGTTCGACGCACTGCAGCCCATCGCGACTGCGAGCTTCGACCGCGCCCGCCCGCTGTGGGAGTTCACGCTGTTCGAAGGGCTCGACGGCCTCGAAGGCGGCGGCGGCGAACGCGCCGCGTTCGCGATGAAGGTGCACCACTCGGTCACCGACGGTGTCGGCGGCATGGAACTGCTCGCTCACTTCGTCGACCTCGTGCCGGATGCGCCCGAACGACCCGACCGGGAGATACCCGCCGCGCTCGCGCCCGAAGACGCGCGGATGCTCGGCATCGTGCGCGACTCGATCGCACACGGCCGCCGACGCGCCTTCGGTATCGCGCAACGCATGCCGACCGACGTCGCGCACGCGACGGTCCGCGCGATCCGCGACCCGATCGGCCGCGCGTCCGACCTGTTGCGCACCACCCGTTCCGTCGCCCGAACTCTTGCGCCCGCGACGGGCCCGATGTCGACGGTGATGCTCGGCCGCGGCCTCGGCCGGCGCCTCGAGGTCTTCGACGTCGCGCTCGACGACATGAAGCGCGTGGCCAAGACGACGGAAGCAAGTCTCAACGACGTGTTCGTCGCCGCGGTCGTCGGCGGTGTGCGGCGCTACCACGAGCGGCACGGCGC
>DASYJT010000302.1:0-5148 GCA_035996165.1 Acidimicrobiia bacterium | reverse complement strand
GGTGTTACTCCCCGGGATTGTGTCGATGGTGCTGGTCAGCATTGCCGCAGTGACAGGCGGGCACCTGTGGCTGTTGTTCGCCGCTACCCCGTTGCACTCGTCGGACTGGTGATGTTCGTCAGAGCGGATAGAGCACGCTCCTCATCTCGACGGCGCGCCCGTCCGAGGCCATAACTGCCGATGCGTGTCGCCGCGCGGGCGCGAGATCGGGCAATGTGTTCGCGTGCGCATACGCCCGTTCAGTGATCCCGACACCGTGGCCGTGGTCGACCTTTCGTTACGCGCCTGGGCTCCGGTGCACATCGCGATCCGCGAGGCGCTCGGTCCTGAGATCAACGACGCTCTTCAAGCCGATTGGCGAGCAAAGCAGCGGCACGACGTGGAAGAGGTGTTGTCGGCACCAACAAGCAACGTCTGGGTCGCCGACCTCGAAGTCGTGGTCGCTGGATTCGTCGCCGTCCGTATCCACGATGATCGCCGCATCGGCGAGATCGACATGCTCGCGGTTGACCCGCCTCACCAGGGAATGGGTGTCGGCACGGCGCTCACGGAGTTCGCCCTCGATTGGATCAAGGCGTCGGGCATCAGTGTCGCGATGGTCGGAACCGGTGCCGATCCGGGACATGCGTCTGCTCGACGGACCTACGAAAAGGCGGGGATGAAGCTCGTGCCGATGGCCCGCTACTTCATGAAACTCTGACCGGCGCCATATCTGCCGATCGGTACTCGCCGCAACGGCGCGCGCGAGCGGGCATTATGCGCTCTTGTCGGACGACCTCGGACAGCCCGCAGTGAGCGGCCGTTACGACCTGAGTCCTGCCGAAGTCGAGACGATGAAACGAGAGAGAGACGCCACCGCACAGAGTCAGATCTACCCCGACCCATACGACACGTCGCCGAATGCGAATACCTGCGAGTGTTGCGTCACGCCCCAATACCCATCGCCGGTCGGACTCGGTTCGATGTGAATCGCAGAGTCGTGTGCCGAAAGGGCCTTCCGCGCGGATGACACTGATCATCACGGCTCTTCGTCCCGAAGGAATATGGCAGCCCGCGGATCACCGTCTCACGAAACCGGAGAGGTGACTTCGTGTGGATCTTTGGCGCGGCTACAGGACTGACTTCGTCGAACTCGGAGACGACGGCAAGATGAAAACGATCGTCGTCTTGGGAGATCCTGGTCCTCGACCGCGCCATGAACAAACGCGTTGACTCGTTGACGTCGGCCCTGCGAGCATCCGCCGGTGCCTGTCTCTTTGTCTCCGGCGCTCGCGGATGCGCACGACACGAACTACGCCGACTTCTCGACCAGCTATGCGCGACGAGTGGGCTCGGACCTCGACCGCGACGCGTCGTTCGACCGCGCCATCATCGACCTTCCGGCACTCCCATACAACGGCGTGTTCCGCTCCAACCTGGCCCGAGTCGACATCGCACGGGTCGCAGCTGAAACCATCACCCTCGCGAAACGTCGCCGGGTACCAGTCGCCTGGCGCGTAACGCCGACAACACCGCCTCACACCGCCGCTGCGCTCGAGGCAGTCGGCTGGCATGTCGAGCAGCACGTCCCCGTCATGGCGAAAGAACTCAGCGCCGGGACACCCTTAACAAGGAGGGGCGCGACCGTGGAAGAGGTCACGACAGCCGGCCTCCCCGAGTGGTCGAGAGTCGTGGCCTTGTCGTTCGGCTGTCCGGAGGAGTACGTCGAAGGCCCAGCTTCCTACGATCGTGACGCCGGGGTCCCAGGCGAGACGGACCTGCGGCGATTCCTCCTCCGCATCGACGGCGAGCCGCTGGCGTCTTCGGCGCTCTTACCCGGCTCAACTCGCTCCGGCCTCGCGGGCATCTTCTGCGTCGGAACCCTCGAGCGCGTACGCGGACAGGGACTCGGCACCATCATCACCCAAGCGGCGATGGACGCCGCTCGAGATGCCGGGACTCGCGTCGCAGTCCTCCAGGCAAGCGAGCTGGGCCGCCCCGTCTACGAACGCCTTGGCTTCGACACCGTCGCCAGTATCGGAGTGCACATCCCAGAAGAAGCCGCTTGGGCAATCTCAGACGAGCCGCGCTGAAAGGGCCGACGGACTCCTCCGGCTACACGAGCGGCAGAGTGGCGCGGATCCTGGGTGTGCGCAGCGTCGAACTCGGCACCCGGCGTCGCGGTGTCCTTCGGCTAACGGGCGGCAGTCGCTTCGATCTCGACGAGCAACTCGGGGAACGCGAGGCGGCTCACGCCGACCAGCGTCATCGCGGGAAGGTTCGGGGCCAATGAGCCGGCAACGGAGCCGTACACCGAGAGCAGCGCGTCGACGTCGGTCGTGTACACCTTCAGCTTCACGACGTCGGCGATCGTCATGTCGCCGGCAACCAAGACGGTCTGCAGGTTCGAGAACGCAGTCGCGATCTGTTCGCCCATGTCGCTGGTCGTGGGCGGCGCGCCGTCGGGGCCGGTCGCGGTCTGGCCCGCGCAGAACAGCACCCGTTCCGGATTCGTGACGTCGACGGCTTGGGAATAGCCGAACGCCTTGGACCACTCCCACGGGTTCACGTCGCTGCGATGCATGTCGTCGTCCTTCGTTGTTGGTGCGCGCGATCAGCTGAGCTGCTGTTGGACGGCCACGACATCGAGCCACACGTTCTCGCGGCTGATGAGCTCGTTGCGGAACTCGAAGACGTGCAGGATGCGGAACGTGATGCTCCGCCCGTTGCCCGCCAAACCGAGGAAGGTGCCGATGACGGTGCCGGTCATCTGTTGGTCGAGCACCATGGCGTCGTCGGTGAAGTAGCGGCGCGTCGGTTGCTCGAGGTTGGTGCGGAAGTTCGCGGTGAGTTGCTCGTAGAAGCCTCGAGCGGCGTCCTTGCCTCGTAGGACGCCAGTCGGGAAGCCGACCACGTCGTGCTCGACGTCGTCGGTGTAGACGGCGACGGCGCCTTCGACGTCGCCGGCACCCTCCGCCTTCAGGTGGGCCTCGACGAGCGCCACCATCTGAGACTGCTCCACCGGTCGTCTCCTTTGGCGCGGACATGCTGGATGCGCATCGTTAGGTGTTGCTATTATTATGAGATGCCTCTCTCACGTCAAGAGAAAGCTTCCACGACGGCTCCCGGCCGCGTGAACCAGAAGGCACGGACCCGCCAGGCACTCGTCGCCGCCGCGGTCGAGCTCATCCGCGAGGGGAACTCCCCGTCGATCCCGGACGCGGCCGCGCGTGCGCTCATGTCGCCGGCGACCGCCTACCGCTACTTCTCCAGCGCACACGCACTTTGGGAGGAAGCATCGCTCGAGATGGTGGAGGACTGGGACACCGAGCCAGTCGATCAGGTTGGCGACGATCCGCGGGCTCGCCTCGACGCGGTCGTGCAAGGCGTCGGCTGGCACATGCTCGATGACGAGCTCCCGTACCGGAACTTGGTGCGCGCCAGTCTCGATCGCTGGTACGAACAATCGGGCTCGCCCGACGGCGAAGAACGCATGCCCGTTCGCCAGGGACGACGCATGGTGTACAACAACAAGGTCGTCGAACCATTGCGCCGAACGCTGCCCGATGCGACCGTCGACCAGATCCTCAACGCGCTCGCCCTCGTGTGGGGAACCGAGGCAGTGCTCGTACTCCGCGATGTGTGCCGGCTCGACACCGAAGAGGCCAAGGCGACGATGCTCCGAGCTGCGCGTTGGATGCTCGACGGCTTCCTCGCCGAGCACCACGCACCCACGCAATCGACTGGACGGCCGATACGGGGGAAGCCGGGCCGACGATAGCGACGCTCTATCGCAAGACGAGGAATCCCCCGCAGCTTCGGTGTGCCGGAGGTGCGACTCGACCCTCCGACACGTCGATTGACTTGCGGCAACGCGCGAACGTGCACGATGGACAGGCACGGTCCCGTGTCAGTTCTGCGAGCGGTTCCACTGCTCGGACGATACGAGCGCGGCGAGCGCGCCAGAACGAAGGGCGTCAGCCGAACCGAGCGCGAACACGCTCAGGTTGCGCTCGGCGGGGCATAGCTGTTCGACTTCGGGATCGAGCGACGGAGCCCTGTCCGTTGCCAAGCGGGAGACCCTTCATGACGAGTGACGCACCGACCGAACCGAAGCGGGGTCTGGGGCCGTTCACTAGCCGGCAACTCACCACGATCGTGTGCATCGCGATCGTGTCGATTGTGGTGATCATCCCGACCGCGGCATTGGCCGCGAGCGGAACCTTTACCAGCGCGACGAGCGCACCGGCGGTGCTGGGCTCCAATAGCTCCTTGTCGACCGGCGCCAAGGGTGTACAAGGCGTGGCTTCCAACACGGGCACGGGAACGCGCTATGGCGTGCACGGCAGCGCCTACGGGTCCGGGGGGATCGGTGTCGGCGGAGCCGGCGCGAGCTTCGGTGTCTACTCGTACGGCAATCTGGGTGTGAAGGCCGGCAACTCGTTGGTATGCGTTGCGTGCGTTCCGAAGGGCGCGATTGGCGCCGGGATCTTCAAGAACTACCAAGTCGTCACCAAGGTGCAGGTCGAGGCCGCGGACCTCGCGTTCTTCGGCGGAATATCCGTTGCTTGCCCTACCGGCAAGAAGGTTCTCGGCGGCGGCGGGAGCGCGACAACACTCGACGGCGGCACGAGCGGCGGTTACAACGTCCCGCAGAGCTACCCGGACGGTGATACCGGCTGGATTGCGGTCTTCAACCTTTCGAATCCGGGCGCGCCAAGTATGAGGCTCACGGTGTACGCGATCTGCGCGACCGTTTCGTAGGAAACCCGACACTGGTCACAACCGACACGCTGGTTACGCACGCCGAGCGGCGAGCGGCGACCTCATGAATCAGTGCTCACTGGCCGGCGGCCAGTGAGCACCCAGACTCTCACGAGACCGGCCGATCTCACTAGGTGTGTGAGGGGCCGTCGTCGGTACCCGAACGCCCGGACTTGCCCGACGTGCCGCCGTGGTCGTCGACGGTGATGGGCGTGGTCGCGCTGCTGGTGCTCGGGGTGCGTCCGCCGTGGTCGTCGACCGTGTTCGGTGTCGTCGCGCTGCTGGTGTTCGGGGTGCGTCCGCCGTGGTCGTCGACGGTGTTCGGCGTGGTGGCGTTGCTGGTGTTCGGGGTGCGTCCGCCGTGGTCGTCGACGGTGTTCGGCGTGGTGGCGTTGCTGGTGTTCG
>DASYJT010000301.1:0-7230 GCA_035996165.1 Acidimicrobiia bacterium | reverse complement strand
GAAGAACTCGTGATTGCCGAGCTCGTACTCCCACTCGTAGCGGTCGATCATGTCGATGTCCCACTGCATGTCGTCGATGCAGGTGTCCTGCTGGATCGCGAACGTGAGCCCGACCGGCGTCCCGACCTCGGCCACGATCTGCGGCCGGAGCTCTTCTTTGTGCTTGTCGAGCGCTTCCTTGAGCTGCTGGAGACACGCCTTGCGGAAGCTGCGATCCGTCGACCAGCTCGTCTCGTCGAACGCGCGCCGGGCGCCGGCGATCGCGCGCTCCATGTCGGCGGCCGACGCGTCGGCAACCGGCCCGATGACGGTCTCGGTCGCCGGGTTGACGTTGTCGTAGGTACGGCCGCCCGTGGCCTCGACGAGTTTTCCGTCGATCAACAACCGGGACTCGAACGCAAGTTCCTCAGTGCTCATTGCCGACTTCCCTCTGCTCTGATTTCCGGTTCCTCCGCGCGATTGTCCGGCCAGGGTACGCGCGTGGGTAGCGTCCTGTCCGATGCGCATCGCCGCGCTCGACCTCGGATCGAACTCGTTCCACCTCCTCGTCGCCGACGTGCACCTCGACGGCACGTTCACCGCGGTCGCCCGGGAGAAGGAGATGCTGCGGCTGGGCGACGACGTCGCCCGCCACGGCCGTATCCCCGCCCCCACCGCCGACCGCGCGGTCGCCGCGGTCCGGCGCCTCCGCCAACTCGCCGACGCGCTCGGCGCGGGCGAGGTCATCGCCAAGGCCACGAGCGCGATCCGGACAGCCGCGAACGGCAGCGAGCTCGTCGACCGCATCGAGGCCGAGACCGGCGTCGAGGTCGAGGTCATCAACGGCAACGAGGAGGCCCGGCTCGTGTTCGCGGCCGTGCGCGCGAGCGTCGTGTTGGAGCCCGCGCCCGCGCTCTGCATCGACGTGGGCGGCGGGAGCGTCGAGATCATGATCGGCGACGCGTCCGGGCTGCGCTGGGAGACGAGCCTTCCGCTCGGCGTCGGCCGTCTCACCGCGGAGTGCGTGCACGACGATCCACCGTCGCGCGCCGATGCCAAGCGGCTCGACGAACGCGTGCGGCCCGGTCTCGAACCGCTCGTGGCCGAAGTGAACAGCCGCGCGCCACGACTCGCGGTCGGGACGAGCGGGACGCTGAACGACCTCGTGCGCATGGCCGTCGCGCTCGGCTCCGGGGAGCGCACGATGCCCGCGAGCACGAATGCGTTGCGCGCGACCCGCGCCGAGATCGAAGCGCTGCATGAACGCATCATGAACGCGAAGACCTCGGAGCGCCGCCGCATGCCCGGCCTCGAAGAGCAACGCCGCGCCGAGCTGCTGCCGGCCGGCTCGACGCTGCTCGTGACTGCGCTGGAGCTGTTCGGGCTCGACGGCTTGATCGCGAGCGACTGGGCGCTGCGCGAGGGCATCGTCCTCGACGCGATCCGCAGCCACGACCCGAGCGACTGGTCGGACGATCCGCGCGCCCTACGCCGGGCGTCGGTCGCGAGCCTGGCCCGGCGGTGTAACTCTGACGTCACCCACACTGCGCAGGTCGCGCGCCTCGCGCTGCGCCTGTTCGACCAGACGGCCGATCTGCATGTTCTCGGCGACCGCGACCGCGAGATGCTCGAGTTCGCCGCACTGCTGCACGACGTCGGTCAACACGTCTCCCGTAAGGGCCACCACCGCCACGCTGCGTACCTCGTCGAGAACGGTGAGTTACGGGGATTCGAGCCCGCGGAGGTGGCGTTCCTGGCCGCGCTCGTCCGTCACCATCGGCGCGGCGACCCAAAATCTTCCGAATCTCGCTTCGGCGCGCTGTCCCCCGACGACCGCCTCCGCCTGCGAAAACTCGCCGCGCTGCTGCGAGTTGCGGACGGGCTCGACCGGGGCCGTCGAGGCGGTGTTGAGGATCTCGACGCGTTTGTGGGTAAGGACCTTGTCGTCATCCGACTTGCAGCCCTCGATGACGCTGAGCTGGAGCTCTGGGGTGCCCGTAGACGCCGTGAACTGTTCGAGAAGGTCTTCTCCCGAGAGCTGGAGCTCGTCGTGGGGGGATCCAGGGTGCCCGCAGACCTCTGACCAGCGCTTGTCCGCGGCGAGCGCCCCGACCAGGCAGAGGCACATGAACGGATACAGCCAATGAGCCCCACCCGGCGCGAGCTGGTGCGCGCGACACGAACCCGGATCGTCGATGCGGCCGGTCGCCTCACCCGGGAACGGGGGGCGAGCGGTTTCAGCATGGACGTTCTGGCCAAGGAGGCGGGCGTCGCCCGGGCGACCGTCTACGAGCACTTCCGCTCGAAACGCGCCGTTCTCGACGAGCTCGCGTCGTCGATCGCCCGCAGCGTGACGATGGACGAGACCCGGACCGCAACCGCGGATCCGCTCGTCGCGCTCCGCGACATGCTGGGCGCGGTGTGCCGGCACTGGGCCGAGCACGAGGAACGGATGAACGGTCTCCGCACACTGACCGCACTCACCGGCGGCGACCAAGCCGGCGAAGGTATCGACGAGAAGCAGCTCAAGCGGCTCGTCGAGGCGTTGTCGGCGGCGGGACAGATGCGCGCGCACTGGACGGTCGACGAGGCAACCGACGCGCTCGGCGCGCTCACGTCGTACGCGACCTACGAACGGCTCCGGCGCGCACCGCGCACGCCCGAGCAGGTCGAAGCGGTGCTCGCCAAGCTCGTGGTGTCGATCGTGAGTCCGGGCAACACGAACGGGCACACGAGTCACTGAGCCTTACTCGCGAGGCTTACTCGGCCGCGACGAAGTCGACGAAGCCGAGCGCGTCGCCGACCGGACGGAACGCGGCGCGTACGCGCAGGCCGACGCGCGCGTCGGCGGGATCGAGCTCGGGCATTGCCGCGATCAGGCGCGCGCCGTCTTCGTCGAGGTCGACGGTCGCGACGACGAACGGCAGCCGCTCCTTGAACGGCGGCACGCCGTTCTGGCGGATTACCGTGAACGAATAGACCGTGCCCGCGCCGCTCGCGGTGACCCATTCGAGGGTCTGCTTGCCGCAGTGGCTGCACAGCATCCGGGCGTAGTGCTGGTGGCGGCCGCAGCTCGTGCAGTGCTGAATGCGGAGCTCACCGCGGCCGGCGCCCTCCCAGTATTCGCGGTCTTCTTGGTTCGGGCGCGGGACGAGCCACTGCGGGCTCTCACTCCAGTCCGGCGGATTCCAATCACCCATCAGTTCGCCTCCGTCCCGAGCACCACAGTGGCCTGGGTCGACAGCCACCCGCCGCTGCCGTGCGCGACCGCGATCTCGGCGCCCGGCACCTGGCTGTCGCCGGCCTCGCCGCGCAGTTGGCGCGTCGCCTCGCACATGAGGAACAACCCCCGCATACCGGGATGCGTAGCGGAGAGCCCACCGCCGTCGGTGTTCGTAGGCAGCGCGCCGCCCAGCCGGAGGTTGCCGCCATTGTCGGTGACGAACGCGCCGCCCTCGCCCTTCGGCGCGAATCCGAGATCTTCGAGCACGACGAGCACGGTGTAGGTGAACGAGTCGTACATCGCGAGCATGTCGACGTCGGCGGGCCCGATGCCCGCCTCCGCGAACGCCTTCGGTCCGCTCACTGCCGCGGCGGTGCGGGTCATGTCGGCCATCGCCGCGATCGAATGGTGGGTAGTTCCCCCGGCCGCGCCGCGGAGGTACACCGGACGGTGCGCGAGATCGCGGGCGCGCTCCTCGGTCGTCATGATCACGCAGCACCCGCCGTCGGAGATCACGCAACAGTCGAGCTTGTGCAACGGATCGGCAACGAGTCGTGACGTCATGACGTCGTCGACGGTGATCGGATCGCGGTACATCGCCCGTGGATTGCGACCCGCGTGCTCACGGATCTGCACCGCGATCGACGCGAGCTGTTCGGGGCGCGTGCCGTACTGGTACATGTGCCGCTGCGCGGCCATCGCGTACGCGCCCACGAGCGTGAGCCCGGTCGGGAACTCGTACGCCATCGGCAGTGGTAACGCCATGCCGCCGCGACCCCCGCCCCCACCGCCACCCGTCCCGAGCGTGCGCCCCGACGCCGACAGTTGGTTGTTCCCGTAGACGATGGCGACCGTATCGACGTCGCCGTTCTGAATCGCGCGGTACGCGTGCATCGCGTGGAACTCGAAGCTCGACCCGCCGACGCTCGACGACTCGAGCCAATGCGGCGTGAGCCCGAGATACTCGGCCAGAGCGACCTCGTGCATCCCGCCGTAGCCCGCGCTCGCCAGGCCACCGATGTCGTCCTTTTCCAGACCCGCGTCGTCGAGCGCCCGCCGGAACGACTGCGCCTCCAGCATCACCGCGCTGAGGTCCGGGGTGACCGGCCCGTCCGACAAACCGATCCCCGCGATGCACACCGATCTCTGCACAGTCGGGAAGCTAGCGACCGAGGGAAGCCGCATGCGACCCGGCGTAAGCTCGCCGCATGCGCATGGACGACATGATTCTCGTCAGTGTCGACGATCACATCGTGGAACCTCCCGACTTGTTCGAGCGGCACCTCTCCGCGAAGTACAAGGACATCGCCCCCCGCATCGAGCACATGCCCAACGGCACCGACGTTTGGCGGTTCCTCGACTTCGACATCCCCAACGTCGGTCTGAACGCCGTCAGCGGGCGCCCGCCCGAGGAGTACGGGCTCGATCCGACCAGCTTCGACGAGCTGCGCCCCGGCACCTACGACGTCAAGCAACGAGTGCTCGACATGTCGGCGAACGGTGTCCTCGGTTCGATGAACTTCCCGTCGCTACCGGGCTTCGCCGGCCGCCTCTTCGCCGCGCTCGACGACAAAGACGCCGCGCTCGCGTTGTGCCACGCGTACAACGACTGGCACATCGAGGAGTGGTGCGGCTCGGCGCCCGACCGGTTCATCCCGCTCGCGATCCCGCCGATCTGGGACCCGGCCGCGCTGGCCGACGAGGTACACCGCGTCGACAAGATGGGTTGTCACGCGATCACGTTCCCGGAGAACCCGGTGCCGCTCGGTCTCCCGAGCCTGCACTCCGACCACTGGGATCCGTTCTGGCGCGCGTGCAACGACACCGGGACGATCGTCAACATGCACATCGGATCGTCGTCGAAGCTCGTCGTCACCGCCGTCGACGCGCCGGTCGACGTGATGATGACGCTGTCGCCGATGAACATCGTGCAGGCGGCGACCGACCTCATCTTCTCGCCGGTGTGGAAGAAGTTCCCCGATGTCACCGTTGCGTTGTCGGAGGGCGGGATCGGCTGGATCCCCTACTTCCTCGAGCGGCTCGACCACACCTACACCACGCACAAGGCGTGGACCTTCGCCGATTTCGGCGACAAGTTGCCGAGCCAGGTCTTCATGGAGCGCGTCATCCTCTGCTTCATCGAGGACGACTTCGGCGCGCGCCACGCGCGCGAGATCGGGACGAGCCGGATCTGCATCGAGACGGACTATCCGCACAGCGACGCGATCTGGCCGAACGCGCCCGAGCGGCTCATGCAGGGTTGGGCGCCGACCGATCTCACCGACCGCGAGATCGACGAGATGACCCACGAGAACGCGATGCGCTTCTTCCGCTTCGACCCGTTCTCGATCCGGCCGCGCGAGAAGTGCACGGTCGGCGCGTTGCGCGCGGAAGCGGTCGGGCACGACGTGTCGATCCAGTCGAAGGGCAAGCGCGTCGAGCGCGACGGACCGATGACGATGGCCGGGTTCGTCCCGACCGCGTGAGCGATCACGTTCGCCACAACCGGGCGTTCTGGGACGCGGATGCCGACAATTACCAAGCGGCCCACGGCGCCGCCCTCGCGGACGCGCCGCTCGCATGGGGTGCGTACCGCGTACCGGAGTCGGAGCTCAATGTGCTCGGCGACGTGGGTGGGCTCGACGTGCTCGAGCTCGGGTGCGGCGCGGCGCAGTGGTCGATCGCACTCGCGGCCCGGGGCGCGCGGGCGTTCGGCCTCGACCTTTCGCGCGGGCAGCTCGCGCACGCGCGCCGCGGGGCCGCCGGACTGCCGCTGGTTCAGGCGAGCGGCGAACAGGTGCCCTTCGCCGGAGCGTCGTTCGACGTCGTGTTCTGCGACCACGGCGCGCTGAGTTTCTGCGATCCCGACGTCATCGTCGCCGAGTGTGCGCGGTTGCTCCGGCCCGGCGGGCTGTTGGCGTTCTGTTGCAGCCACCCCTTGCTGTACCTGACGTGGGACGACTCCCGCGAGCAGCAGACGCGCAAGCTGCAGATCGCCTACGACGAACTCGGGTGCATGGTGCTCGACGAGGGCACCATCGACTGGGTCCTTCCGCCCAGCGGTTGGGTGCGCGTGCTGCGCGCCAACGGCTTCGAGATCGACGACCTCGTGGAGCTGTGCGCGAGCGCCGGCGCGTCGACGACCTACGACGAGTTCGCGCCGCCCAAGTGGGCAAAGCGTTGGCCGGCGGAGTGGATCTGGAAGGCGCGGCGGCGCGCCGCGCGCACCTGATGATCAGCGGATGATCAGCGAGGCCTCGAGCGCCTTGTAGAGGCGGTCGGTACCGGAGCGCGCGCCGACGATCAACATGACCATGGCATTGCCCGACGCGACGATCAGCAGATGCGCCTTGATGTCGTGGGGCAACGTGAACTGCCCCTCCAACGCCGGTAGGGCCCCGCGCATCGTCACCGTCTTGCGCACCAGCGTGCCGTTGGTCTGGGCCAGACCGCCGTTCATCATGTCGTCGAGCATCGCGTTCACCTGGCCGGGTGGCGGCGCGACCGGCAGCGCGATGCTCGCGACGACCATCGCGTAGTCGTTGGTGTCGGCGCTCGCGAAGTAGACCCGCACGGATTGCGAGCTCAGGTCGAGTGCGCGCTGATCGACCGTCGGCGCCTTCGGGAGCTGCACCTGGAAAGCGCCGTCGGGTGACGTGTACGTGACACCGCCACCCGCGACGAACGCGCTGGTGCCGGCCGGAAGCGGATCGGCGCGGAGATGCATGACACCGAGACCGGCGGCCACGACGATGGCCACCACGAGGACCACGATGCCGAGCCGCGTCGACCGCGGTTGGGCGACGGGCTCGGAGATCGTGACCGGCTGCCACGACTCGCGCAGCGCGGGAAGCCGCTGGGCCGCACCGCCCGCGGGAACCGGAGGACCGGTCGGCGGCGGAGGAGCCCAGGGCGCGGGCGCGGGAGCAGCGGCCTTCGCAGTAACAGGCGCCGGTGCGCCGGCCGCGGCGGCGCCGACTGTCACGACGACGAGGGGCGCGCCGCACCGGGGGCAGGTGTCAGCTTCG
>DASYJT010000300.1:0-5743 GCA_035996165.1 Acidimicrobiia bacterium | reverse complement strand
CTTTCTGGGAGGTGCGTTATGGACTTCGCTTCGAGCGACCGGACCAACGAGCTGAAGGCGAAGCTCGTCGAGTTCGACAACGAGATCGTCCGTCCCGCCGAGCCGATCTACCGGGCCCAGCGCGCGGAGTCGGGCGACCCGCATTTCCCGCCGCCCGTCATGGAGGAGTTGAAGGTCGAGGCGCGCAAGCGCGACCTCTGGAACCTCTTCTTGCCGGAGGCCGACCACGGCCCGGGCCTGACGAACCTCGAGTACGCACCGTTGTGCGAGGTGATGGGCACGTCGCCCCTCCTCGGCGAGGCAACCAACTGCTCGGCGCCCGACACCGGCAACATGGAGATCCTGGCGCAGTTCGGCACACAACTGCAGCAGGAGCAGTGGCTGCAGCCACTTCTGAACGGCGAGATCCGTTCGTGCTTCGCGATGACCGAGCCGTGGGTCGCGTCGAGCGACGCCACGAACATCTCGAGCCGCATCGAGCGCGACGGCGACGACTACGTGATCAGCGGGCACAAGTGGTTCACCAGCGGCGCGCTCGACCCGCGCTGCAAGCTCGCAGTCTTCATGGGTGTCACCGATCCCGACACCGACACGTATCACCGCCAGTCGATGATCCTCGTCCCGATGGACGCGCCCGGCGTGAGCGTCGTGCGCGGCCTGCCGGTATTCGGCCACTCCGAGGGCGGCGGGCACGGCGAGACGCTGTGGGAGAACGTCCGCGTGCCGAAGGAGAACATCCTCGGCGACGAGGGCAGCGGATTCGCGATCGCCCAGGCCCGGCTCGGACCCGGCCGCATCCACCACTGCATGCGGGCCATCGGGATGGCCGAGCGCGCCCTCGATCTCATGTGCATGCGCGCGCAGACGCGCGTCGCGTTCAAGAAACCGCTGGCCGATCAGGGAGTCGTGCAGGCGACCATCGCGGAGTCGCGCATGCAGATCGAGCAGGCCCGGCTCCTCACCATGAAGGCCGCGTGGATGATGGACACGGTCGGCAAGAAGAGCGCGCGCACCGAGATCGCGGCGATCAAGGTCGTGGCCGCGCGTGTCGCGACCGAGGTCATCGATCGAGCCATCCAGTTGTTCGGCGGTGCGGGCGTGACCGACGACTGGCCGCTCGCGACGATGTACGCACACGCGCGCACTCTGCATCTCGTCGACGGACCGGACGAAGTGCACCTGCGCCAGATCGCGCGCAACGAGCTCGGCAAGTACGCCCAGCTCCGCCCCGCCGGCTACTGACATGAAGGTGCGGATCGGATACGGGCTCGGCAACTTGCGGCCCTTGTCCGGCGACGCGCTGGGCGCGCTGGCGCAAGGTCTCGAGCGCAACGACTTCGACTCGTTGTGGCTCTCGGAGCGCATCAGCGGACCGGCCCCCGACCCGGTCGTCGCGCTCACGTACGCGGCGGCGCGCACGTCGAAGATCAAGCTCGGCACGAGCGTGTCGGTGCTCCCCGGCCGCAGCCCCGCGCTCGTTGCCAAGGAATGGGCCACGCTCGACGTTCTCTCCGGCGGTCGCGCGCTTCCGGCCTTCGGGCTCGGCATCGTGCACCCCGTCGAGCAGCAGGCGTTCGGCGTTGAACGCGCCGACCGGGCGTCGATCTTCGACGAGGCCCTTCCCCTGCTGCGCCGGCTCTGGGCCGAAGACGACGTGACCCACGACGGCAAGTGGTTCCACTACGAGCACATGAACGTCCTGCCCAAGCCCGCCCACCCGCTCGACGTCTGGCTCGGCGGCCGCGCGCCCTCCGAGCTGCGCCGCGTCGGCCGCATGGCCGACGGGTGGCTCGCGAGCTTCACGACCCCCGAACAGTGCAAGGCGGCGCGGGTCACGGTCGAGGAGGCCGCCGACGCCGCGGGCCGCGAGATCGATCCGGAACACTTCGGCGTGATGGCGTTGTACACGCACGACGCGGTCCCCGACGCGTTCGCGCAGGCGATCAAGACGCGGAACCCCGACGTCGAGGTCGCCGACCTCGTCGCCCGCGGATGGTCGGAGCTGCACGACCTGTGTGCGCGCTACATCGCAGTCGGGTTCTCGAAGCTCGTCCTCGTGCCGTTGGGCGAGCCGCGCGACTGGGACGACGAGCTCAGCGCGGGCGCCGCCGCGCTGCATCCGCTGCAGAGCTGAATCAGGCCTCGAGGAAGCGGCGCAGGCCGACGATCGAGCCGATCACGCCAATCGCCGCGCCGATGATCAACACGAGAATGCCGATGCCGAACGCGTCGGCGGAAGTGACACGGAACGTCGACAGCAGCGTGTGCTGGTTGCTCAGCAGGTTCGCGATGATGATCTTGAGCGTCCAGACCAAGCCGAACGCGAAGCCCGCACCGATCGCGCCCTGCACGAGCCCCTCGGCCATGAACGGCACGCGCACGAACCAGTTCGACGCGCCGACGAGCTTCATGACCTCGATCTCGCGGCGGCGGGCGAAGGTTGCCAGACGGATCGTGTTGACGATGAGGAACAGCGACGACGCCAGCAGCACGCTCGCCATCGAGATGAACGCGAGCCGGATCCAACGAGTGGCGGTCAGCAGCCGCTTGATCTGTTGGGCGGCGGTGATAACCGTGTCGACGTTCAGCTGGCCCTTGTACTTGAGCGCCAGCGGGGCCGTGAGCTCGGCCTTGAGCGGGGCGACCCGGAACGACTCCGGCAGATCACTCGGCTTCGTGGACTCCACGAGCGCGGGCTGGTCTTTGAAGTCCTTCTTGAAGATGGCGTACGCGTCGGCCTTGGTGAGGTGCGTGTAGCTCTTGACCTGAGTATCGGCCTTCAGCTCGGCCTCGATGTCGGCGACGGCCTTCGGGGTCGCGTCGGTCTTCATGAAGATCTCGAGCTCGATGCCGTGCTTCCACTGCTGGGTGCCGTGATCGACCGTGGCCGACACGAGCAGGATCCCACCGAACAAGAACAGCGAGATCGCGACGGTGATGATGCCCGCGATGGTCATCAGGAGGTTGCGCCGCAGCGAGATCAGCGTCTCGCGCACGAAGTAGGCCAGACGCGACATCAGCTACCGACCCCGTAGACACCGCGCACCTGGTCGCGCATCAGCGCGCCGCGATCGAGCTCGATCACGCGGCGGCGCATCGCATCGACGATGCGCTGGTCGTGCGTGGCCATCACCACGGTCGTGCCGGTGCGGTTGATGCGGTCGAGCAGTCGCATGATGCCCACCGTGGTTGCGGGGTCGAGGTTGCCGGTGGGCTCGTCGGCCAAAAGGATGAGCGGACGGTTGACGAACGCCCGGGCGATCGACACCCGTTGCTGCTCACCACCGGAGAGCTCCGTGGGAAAGTTGTCGGCCTTCTTGGTGAGACCGACGAGATCGAGGATCTGCGGCACCTGCGTGCGCACGATGTGCTTGGGCCGACCGATCACCTCGAGCGCGAACGCCACGTTCTCGTAGACCGTCTTGTTCGTGAGCAGCTTGAAGTCCTGGAACACGCAGCCGATGTTCCGGCGCAGCTGCGGGACCTTCCAACCGCCGAGGCGGCCGATGTCGCGGCCGGCGACCAGCACCCGGCCCTGGGTGGCGACTTCGTCGCGCAGCAGGAGCTTCAGGAAGGTCGATTTCCCCGAGCCCGAAGGGCCCACGAGAAAGACGAACTCGCCCTTCAGGATCTCGAGCGAGAGGTCCTTCAGGGCGGTGACATCGCCTTTGTACGTCTTGCTGACGTCTTCGAAACGAATCATGTGGGGTTCAGCATCGGAAGCGGGAAGAGGCTACCAGCGGGTTCACCCCTTTCGGTGATCAGTACCGGATTATCCCGAATTGCGAGCTCTGCGCCAGTGCAAGTACGCCTCGATGAACGGATCGAGGTCGCCGTCGAGCACCGCTTGGACGTTGCCGGTCTCGTAACGCGTTCGCTCGTCCTTGACGAGTTGGTACGGCGCAAGTGTGTACGTGCGGATCTGGTTGCCGAAGGCGACGTCCTGCTTGTCGCCCGAGAGGCGTTCCAGCTCGCGGCGTTGTTCCTCTCGCTGGCGCTCGGCCAGGCGCGCCGCGAGGATCTGCATCGCCTTCGCCCGGTTCTGGAGCTGCGAGCGCTCGTTCTGGCACGACACCACCACGCCCGTCGGGACGTGCGTGATGCGCACCGCGGAGTCGGTGACGTTCACGTGCTGTCCGCCGGCGCCCGATGAGCGGTAGGTGTCGATGCGCAGGTCGCTCGGATCGATCTCGGGTTGCTCGGCCTGGTCGATGGCGGGGACGCAGTCGAGCGACGCGAACGCGGTCTGGCGCCGGGCGTTGCCGTCGAAGGGTGAGATGCGGATGAGGCGGTGCACCCCGCGCTCACCTTCGAGCATGCCGTAGGCGTAGCGACCCTTCACGATGAAGGTCGCCGACGTGATCCCCGCCTCCTGGCCCTCTTGGATCTCGTCGACCTCGACTTCGAAGCCCTTCGTCTCCGCCCAGCGGCGCACCATGCGGAGGAGCATCTGCGCCCAATCCTGGGCATCGGTGCCGCCGGCGCCGGAGTGCACTTCGCAGATCGCGTCGCGCTCGTCGTGCTCGCCACTGAAGAGCGCGCGCAGCTCCAGCTTGTCGAGGTCGGCCGTCAGTCGGGCGATGTTCTCGGCGATCTCCGGCTCGAACGATTCGTCGTCCTCCTCGCGGGCGAGCTCGTGCAACGTCTGCAGGTCGGACAGGCGGGCGTCGAGCTCGGCCATGAGCTCGACGTCCTCGCGCACGCTCGACATCTCGGAGGTCACCTGCCGGGCGTGGTCGGCGTCATCCCAGAGGTCGGGAACACTCGCCTGCTCCTCGAGCTCCACTAGGCGCGCCCGCGCCTCTTCGATGCGGAGGTACTTGTGCGCGTCGGCGACCCGCCGCGCGAGATCCGCGATCTCCTCGGAAAAATCGCGCATTGGAAGTCAGCGCCCGTGACAGAGCTTGTACTTCTTACCGCTGCCGCAGAAGCACGGCTCGTTGCGACCCGGGATCTTCTCGGTCCGCACGGGCATCTGCTGCACCGGCTCCGACGCCATGGGTACCGGCGGCTCGTCGTCGTCGAACGCCAGCGGCATCTCGGCCATCTGCGCGGCCCGGGCCGCCTCGATCGATTCGGAACCCTGCACCGGATCGGAAGGCGCGCTGTAGGAGACGTTGCGGATGTCGGGACCGGGCTCCTCGTCGACGACCACCTGCAGGTGGAAGACGTAGCGGACGAAGTCGTCTTCGATCTGTCCCATCATGGCCTCGAACATGTCGAAGCCCTCCCGCTGCCACTCCGACAACGGATCCTGTTGACCCATGGCCCGCAGGTTGATGCCCTCCTGCAGGTAGTCCATCTCGTAGAGGTGCTCGCGCCAGTGCTGGTCGATCACCGAGAGCATCACGCGGCGTTCGATGTCGCGCAACGTGTCGGCGCCGATCGACTCGGCCTTCTCCTCGTACAACGTCGTGGCGTCGTCGACGAACACCTTCTCGAGCGCCTCGCGCCCGATGATGTCGTCGATCTGCTCGCTGGTGATGCGCGTCGGGAAGTAGAGGCGCGCGGCGTCGAGCAGACCCGGGACGTCCCAGTCCTCGAAGTACTCGCCGAGGCAGTACTGCGCGACGAGGCGGCTGATCGCGGACTCGATCGCGAGGACCGCGTCTTCGCCGAGGTCTTCACCGTCGAGGATCTGCTGGCGGCGACGGTAGATGACCTTGCGTTGCTCGTTCATCACCTCGTCGTACTTCAGGACGTTCTTGCGGATCTCGAAGTTGCGATCCTCGACCGTTCCCTG
>DASYJT010000299.1:0-10014 GCA_035996165.1 Acidimicrobiia bacterium | reverse complement strand
GCGTCCCGCCGCGTCCGTAACGCAGCAAAACCCGCCGGTGTGTCCCGGGGCCATGGGCATCGAGGGAAAGTGCGGGCAAAGTTTTCGCGATCCCGTCAGGCGTGGTTGGCGACGCGCTGATCCTGGATTCGGGCGAGCTTTCCGAGAAGTGCGATCGGACTCTCGGTCATCGTGACGATCACCACCGAGACGACTCGTCCGCGGTGCCAACACGCTCCCGCACTCAGGCGACCGTTCCCGTCTCGCCCCATGCGGCCGACCGCGGTCGTGCCGAGGGGCGGGAGCGTTGGGATCGGCTGTGTCGGTAGGCCGCCGGCGAGCCCGGTGAAGGTGAACAAGTCACCGCAAACGCCGAACACGGCACCGGCCGCGCTCGGAGACTTGGTAACGACCGCAAGACTCTGCACCGAGTCACCCGCGTGCCCCACTTTGATCTCGCTCGTGAACGCGCCCGTGAATTCAGTCACGCCGGCCGCGTCGAGCACACTCTGAAACGACTTCGCGGTTTCGTCGAACAGGTCGGCGCGCCCCGACGATGCGCGGTTGCCGTCGGGGACGTCGGAAGCAGTCAGCACCAAGCCCTTGGGGTCGACGGCTGTCTCGGTGCGCGGCACGGGTCCAGTTGAAGGGACGCTGACCGCCGACGGGGTGCGCGCGCCGCCGCACCCGGCCGCCACTCCAACCAACACGGCCGCGTTCATCAACGCCCTCACGCCTCTTCGCACGCGCCCATCATGGCTCGTGCGTCGCTACAAGGGCGTCCAGCGCGTTGCGGGTGACGCGAGCCACTGGAGCATCTCTCGCCGCGTCGTCGGGCCGTTGGGTCGCGATCCCGCGGGCAGCATGTCGTCGTCGCGCCAATGCGCAGCGGTGAGGCGTGCACCGCTGATCGGGTCGGTTGCGAGGGCGCACCGAGTGGCTTCGGCATCCAACTTGAACAACTTCGCGGCGTTGAGCCCGAGCACCTGCGCCTTGATCGCCGGCGTGAGTGCGGGATAACCGAATAGCGCCTGGAACTCGTTCGAGATCGTGAAAGCACGAAATGCCTGCAACTGCGCCTGCGGCGATCCGTACCAGATCGCGTCGGTTCCCCACAGCACCCGGTGCTCACCGACGCGCTTGAGCAGCTTGCCGATCGTGTGCGCAGCCGTGTTGGGATCCCGCAACACCTCGCGCCACACGGTCCCGACATCGACCCAGACGTTGTCGTTCGGCGGAACCTGGTGCACGTCGAGCGCGCGCAGGAAGGTGTCGATGCCGATCGACGCGTTCGGGTCGTACGCACCTTCGCGATGGTTCTTGTCCCAGGCGCCGTGGAACACCACGAAGTTCATGTCGGGGAACTGCCGCGAAACCGCGACCATGTCGTCGGGTCGGTTGTGCGCCGCGTCGAATCGCACGAGCGGGAGACCCTTGTGCGCGATGATCGTCTTCACTCCGAGGTCGTGCGCTTTTTGGATCACAGGAAGCCCGATTGCGGGGTCGTCGAGCGCGAAGCCCTGGCCGTTCGGTCCCCACGCCGTGTACATCTTGAACGCGGCGACCTTGCCCGTCTTCGCGGTCGCCTCCATCTCGGCAAGCCGCGCGTTGAGGTCGCCGAAGTTCGGCGCGATCACGTTGTGCACGAGAACGCGCGGCGCCCCGCCGTGCGTCAACTGCGCCGCGAGTTGCTGGGTGCCGAGCTGGTCGAGGAACGGGACCGGCGCGTCCGCGGGTCCGGAATTCGGCACGTCGGAGAGCATGGCGACGGTCGTGTCGCTCCCGAGGAAGAGGTCGCGGAGATACGCCGCCCGACTCGCACACTCGAGCCGGTTCGACGACCCGCACGCGGGGACCATCCCGAGCACGAGCTGCACCGTGTCGGGTGCGTTCTTCGCCCAGGGTCCGTCGGGCATGACGTGATGGGTGTGCACGTCGACGACGAACTCGCCGTTCCCGCCGAGCGCGCGTTCACACGCCTGGATGTCGTGCGGCGGTGGCACGGTGTACGAACCGCCCGGCCGCGACGAGGCGGTCGTCGACCGCGATGTGCTCGTCGCCCCCAGCGCGCCCCGCTTCGCCGACGCGCTGCACGCGGCGAGATCGATCGTCGCAAGGACCGCGGCAACCCCGCCGGCCGTCTGAAGGAACCGGCGCCGGTCGACACCGGCGACCCGCGCCATCTCGTCGGCGTGGGCCAGCGCCGCATTCTCGACATCGAGATCTCGACGCGTCGGCAGATCAGGGATGTACTCGCCGTTCGTGCCCGGCGCGACGCCCAGAGGCAGCCGGACGTCACCGTCGGAGTCGTCGGCGCCGGGCCGTCGCTTCACGACGCGGGACGCTACGCCGTCGCGGCTGTCGATATACCGCGGCGCATGCCGCGCTGTATGACTCGGTCTTGACGCGACGGATGCCGGCGAGCGATGCGGACTGGCCGCACCTCTCACCGGCGATCACGCCGCCCACCCAGCCCTCGACGGAGCGGTCACGGGCGGGGGGGCTTCGCGCATGGCCACTGCCGTCTCCGACTGGCGGGGGGTACTACGGACTGAGTACCGGTCCCAGCACACCTGCAAGTTGTGAAGTGACGGGAGTGACCGCAGTCGCGGCCTGGTTGCACGCGGCCGTGATTTGCGGGTTGTTCTGCCACGTAGGTGCGCCGAGGACGCACAACAGGACCGGCGCTTGCAGCACCGGCAGCAGTTGCTCGGGTCCGCCGCCGCCGGCGATCGCCGCGCACGCCGTCAGCAATCCGCTCGGGTCGCCGCCGGCCTTCTTGACCGCGTCACCGATCTGCGTGCAGGCCTGCTCGAGTCCTTGCGAGACCTGCGGCGGAATCGGGCTACCGGATCCCTTCGGCACCGTGATCGCGGGCAGGGTCGGGGTCGGTCCGCCACCACCGGGCGGCGTCGTCGGCGTGTACACCTTCACGTCGCCACCACCCTGGAAGCCGCCGGAACCCGCGCCGCCGGGTGCGGCCGAAACCTGCGCGTGCGCGCTGAACGCCGGCGGGGCAGTCGTGGTCGTCGTCGGCTTGGGCTTGGGCTTGGTCGTCGGGGTCGACTTGGGCTTCGTGGTCGGGGTCGACTTGCCCTTCGTCGTCGGCGTGGTCGAGGACGACTGGTCGAAGAAGTAGATGTTCGTCGCGACGTAGTACGCCGGTGCGCTCGGGTTGGCGTCGGCGACGACGAGCGCGCAGTAGTGCGACTTGTTGCAGAAGCGCTTGTTCTTGCCGAACGTCTGCCCGCTCGAGGGAAGCGTGTACTTGGTGTCGAACTCGCCGTTGGACTGCCACGACTTGACGATGACGAGCTTGCCGATCTCCGCGGAACCCGCGCAGTCGTCGGCGCCCGGCTTCGCGATCTTCTTGCCCGCCGCGTCATTGAGACCACAGATCGTCGCCGCGACCGAACCCGATCCCTTCGGGAGGTGGTGCCCCTTGATCTCGACGACCTGTTGGTACTTCAACCCCTTGGTCGACGGGAGCACTTCCATCGAAGGCTTCGAACTGCTCGCGCCCAAGGCGGCGCCCGCGCCGATCAAACCGGCGATCGCGAGCGGCGCCGTCAACAGACCGAGGGTCCGCATCCGTCGGCGACCGATCCGCGGTCGAGCGGTATGTCCGATTGGCGTCATGGGAATCCTTTCCTGGTCCGTTTAAGCGAGACCTTTCCGTTTGCCGACACGGATCGGATGGGAATTGTTTCAACGAGCGTTCTGACCAGGTCATCTACAATCGGACGCCGGGGGACGGAGATAGTGCGAGCTGGATTGGCGTTGACCGTGTGCGGGGCGACGGTCGGCCTCACCTGGGCGCTCGCAGGCGGGGCCCCGGCGGCGGCGCTCACGGTGGGCCCGGTGACCGCTCCAATTCCGCCCGTCGAGGTGACGACGCCAACGGAGGTTGCGGTCGGTCCGATCGTGGTGAAGTCGCCGACGGTGTCGGTGGGCGTCTCGCCCGGCAACGGAGCCTCGGTCGGGGTCGCGATTCCTCCGGCGGTCGGACCGGTTCGGCTGCCCCCGGCGCTCCCGAGCTCTCTGCAGGTCACGGTTGGTCCCGACGGCCTTCGGGTCGGCGGCTCGGGTGGGGTGGGCGCGAAGGTGCCGATCCCCGGAACCGACCCGGTCGTTCGCGGCGAGCTACCCGCCCCGGCACCCGGCGCCTCCGCGCCTTTCCCGGCGAACGGACACAGGGGTAGTCCGCTGACCAACGATCCTTGGAGCGGGACGATGTCGACGCGTTCGGGCGCCGGCGCGCCGGCCGGGTCGTCGCCGGCCGCGGGAGACACGTCGGGCGCGGTGAACGCGTCGTTGCGTAGCAACGCCGTCCACCGCTCCTGGGACCTGCTGAGCGAGGTCACGTCGAGGCACGGCCTGTGGCTCGCTTTGTTGTTGATCGTGTTGGTCGGCCGCTGGGCGTTCTTCGGTTTCCTCCGAGACGCCTACCGCCGCTCGCGTGCGGTCAGGCCGACTTGAGTCCTGCCCGCGCGATCTCCACACCGTTGCGCACGATCGTTACCGCGGTGACCCGCTCCGGGTGATCGACGACGAACGCGATCGCGCCGCCATCGGGTCGGGCCGGCCCGACGAGCGTCGTTCCTCCCGCGCTGACCAGCCCGACGCTGACCGCGTCGACGCCCTTGATGTCGTAGACGGCGGCGTTGCCGTCGGGTGCGATCACGACGCGAGCCGGCGCGGGCACGAAGCCGCCCCGACGGGCTCCGGGTGAACGAAGCAGCGCGTCGATGTCGGAGTGTTGCAGCGCCGCCAGCGTGACGTGACCATGCGGCACGGGGGAGCCGGAGTTCCCGTTGTCGACCATGACTCCGACGACGATCGCGGCCGCAACCGTCGCCGCGGCCAGGGCGGCCACCCGGAACTGGCGGTAACGACGGGTCCGCCGGCCGGCGAGGCTCGGCACGGCGGCCGGGCGGCGCTGTAGCGCGGCCGCGATCACCCGGTCTTCGAGCTCGGCACGCGGTGTCACCTCGGGAACCGGCATGTGCGCGAGGACGTCGCGATAGTCCTCGACGGCCTGCGCGTCGGCGCCCTGCGTCTCGGCCGCGGAGGCCGCGTCGAGCGCACGCTCGATCGCGAGATCTTCGGCGTCGCGGCGTTCGGTCATGGCCTGCTCACCTGTTCTGCTTGCAGCGCGGCGCGCATCTTCTGCATCCCGGAACGGATCCGGTAGCGCACCGTCCCCTCCGGTTCCTCGAGCGCGACGGCGACGTCGCGGTACGACAGCCCGCCGAAGTAGGCCATCTCGATCGCGGTGCGCTGGTCTTCCGGGAGGTCGGCGAGCACTCGGCGCACTGCGATCCCGGCGTCATGAGCCGCGATCGCGTTGACGGGGTCGGAGTCGGCGACCGTGGCCGGCTGGCGACCGGCGTCGACGAGGCGGCGGCGTTGCGACTCCTCGGCGCGGAGCCGTTCCACCGCGCGACTGTGCGTCATCGCGAGGAGGTACGAGCGCAGCCGTCCGCGCTCGGGGTCGAAGCCGTCGGGCTTCTCCCACAGCCGGACGAAGACGTCCTGCATCACGTCCTCTGCGATCGTGGCATTGCCGAGCACGCGGACGGCGAGTCCGAGAACTGCAGATGCATGCGCTCGATACGCCTCCCGCAGTGCGCTTTCGTCACCGGCGTGGAGTCGCTGCGACCAATCCCGGTCGGCAGAAAGCTCGGACACCTTCGGTCGCACCTCCGGCCGCCGGGCAGCCGAGCGGCGGCGACACGCCGGATTGTAGATGCGATGCGACCGCGCGACACCGTGAGCTCTGGGACCGCGCGGGCACGCGACCGATGGAACCACACCGATTCCCTTCGTCGTAGTTCGCCGTCACAAATTTCGCCGGCGCAAGTTCGCCTCAACGTGCGTGAGCCTCAACGTGCGGGAGGTGTCCGTTCCCCGGCGACCGCCGGATGGGTATTACGGGACGAATCTTCGCGTCGCACCCGAACCATCCGTATGATCCGCTGCGTGGGAGCGGGTGCGCGGACGTCGACCCGGACCTTGAAGCTCCCCGAGCCTCTCGACGTCGCGCTCACGTTCGGCCCGCTCGTCCGCGGCTCGCACGATCCGACGAGTCGGATCGTCGGCGACGAGTGGTGGCGGGCCATGAACACGCCCGCCGGTCCGGTCACGTTCGCCGTGCGCGCCGATCGGTCGGCGGCGACGGTGAGCGTGCGGGCGTGGGGTCCCGGGCAATCGTGGATCGTCGAGCGCGCGCCCGGAATCGTCGGTCTGCATGATCGGTGGCGCGACTTCGAGCCGCGGCACGCCGTCGTAGCTTCGCTGCACCGGCGGATGAGAGGTCTGCGTATGGTCCGGCTCGGCGCGGTGCTCGACCTCGCAGTCGCGACGACCGTGGAACAGCGCGTCACCACGTTGGAGGCGCGTCGATCGTGGCGGGCGTTGGTACGTCGGCACGGCGCGCCCGCTCCCGGTCCAGGTCCGGGTCTCGGTCCGCACGACCTGTCCGTCGCACCATCGGACGACGTGCTGGCGACCCTTCCCGATTGGGAATGGCGGAGGATCGGGGTGGAGGAACGCCGCTCCGGGACGGTTCGCCGCCTCGCGCGCGACGCCTCCGGACTCGAACGGGCGGCCACCGCCGGCGACGCCGTCGTCGAGCGCTGGCTGCACGGCGTGCGCGGCGTCGGCCCCTGGACCGCCGCGCACGTGATGCACTACGCAACCGGTGACGCGGACGCGGTTCCCGTGGGAGATTGGCACCTGCCGCGCCACGTCGGATTCGCGCTTGCCGGCGAGGCGCGCGCCGACGACGACCGCATGCTCGAGTTGCTGGAGCCGTTCCGTCCGCATCGCGCACGCGTATGGCGCTTGATCGTGTGCGGCACGCCGTCACCGCCGCGGCGCGCGCCTCGGGCTCGGATTCACGACCTCATGCGGGCCGAAGCGAACCGGGGTCGGCGATGACGACGCGGTTGCGTCCCGCGGTCTTCGCCGTGAGCAAGGCGCGGTCCGCGGTCGCGACCACCTCGTCGAACGTATCCGCGTCGGCTGACGACGCGAGGCCGAAGCTGACCGTGAACGCGGGAACGCGGCCCGCCGTGAGGGTCAGTGCCAACCGCTCCCGCAAACGCTCCAGCACCGACACTGCGACGTCGGCGGTGCAATCGGGCAGCACGATGACGGAACTCTTCGCCGCCGTAACGGGCGGCGATGTCGTTCGGTCGTACCGATTCGCGGAGCACGCGCGAGAACAGGCGCAGGGCCTGGTCGCCGGCGTCGTGGCCGTGGGTGTCGTTCAACGTCTTGAAGTGGTCGAGATCCCCGTACGCGAGCGCGTACGCGATCCCCTCCCGATGCAATTCGTGCACCCGGTTCTCGAGGCTGCGCCGATTCCACAATCCGGTCAGGGGATCACTGCGGGCTTGCGCCTCCGACTTCTCGAACGCCCGGAGCATGGCAATGCGCTCCGAGGAGCGGCGGGACGTGATCTCGAGATAGCGCACGTCGGCGTCGGCGGGCGCGACACCGTCGGCACCGGTGGCGTGCAGCACGCCGACGGTCTGGCCGGTGAGGCTGACCGCGACGCACACGGCCGAGCAGTCGCCTGACGCCCGTCCCTTCAAGTGTGGGCACGCGTCGAGCGCGCGGCTGCTCGGAAATATCAGCGTGTGCGCGCGGCTGGTAGCCGGACAATCGAGCGGCGACACCACCGCACAGCCCGAGCGCGGGTCCGCCGTGTCGGAACCGGTCGCGAGCGTCTGGTGGAAATGCGCCCGGTTCGAGTCCGCGACGAGCATCTCGACCTGGAGGTCGGGCACCGTGGTCCGGAGCGCCTCGTTCAAGACTTCGTACACGTCCGACTCTACCTTCGCCATATCGAGCGCATGCTGCATCGTCGTCTCGAACATCCGGCGCTCCGCACTTGCGCGCGCGATCCGTTCGAGCCGGCTCGCGCGGCGTCCGAAGACGATGGCCGATACGAGCGTCACCAACGCCGCGATCGCGTACAACGTCAAGGCCGTGAGGCGACCGCGATGGACGAAGTCGAGGCTCTCGCCGAGGTCGCGAGTGCTCGTTTCGCGAAGTTGGGCAGTCGCCGTCATCGTCACCGTCCAGGCGTGCGCGTATGCCGCGCGTTCGGCGGCGATGACTGCGTTGATGAAGGCGCGCGGCTTGCCGGCGGTCAGCGGCGCCAGGCTCGCGATCGACTTCAGGAACGCGCCGTTTGCCGCGGCGACTGCATCGGCGGTCGCCTGGTCGAGGCCGCCCAACGTGGTGACCGCGTCGCGCCCGCTCGCCGTCAGGACCTGATTGAGTTGCGAACCCCGGGCGAGATCGATCGGATCGATCGGCGTCGGTGTGGGCGAGAAGCGCGGAACGCGCGACTCGAGGTACACCTGCCAATCGGCAATCGCGGTCCGGAGATCGGTCACCCTTGCGAGTGCAAGATCGGCGTTCGCGACCTGGTGGTTCTCGCTCTGTCCCGAAAGCAGCGGCAGCGCGCCGAAGACGGCCGAAACGACGATCGCGAGCGTCACGACTGCGCTGAGAACCCAGATTTGCCGGCGGGCCGGAAGCGGCTCGTAGTCGACCGCTCGCACAAGATCGCAGGCTCGTCCGGGGATGTCACCGCATCGTCACCGCGCCGTCAATCGCTCGTCGACCCCGGCTGGGTACGCTGCCGCCGATGCGCCGGACGAGTCTCGTCTTCGCACTCGTCGCGATCGTCGTGGTCGTGGCTTCGTGCTCGGCGTCCGCCCGTCGGACCGTGCCGACTCCTCCGACTGTTGGCACCGTCGCGACACCGCCGAATGCGAAGGTGGCGCGCGTCGTTCCCGCGCCGGCCCAGACGATCGAAGGATTCGGCGCCTCGGGCGCCTGGTGGCCGAACGACCTCGCGCGGTTCCCGGCATCCGCCCGCCGAGAGGTTGCCGCCATGTTGTTCTCGCCGAACGGCATCGCGCTGTCGGCCTATCGGTACAACATCGGTGGCGGCGGGGTTGGTGTGAACACGCCGGCCCGCGCGCCGCACGAGGAGGCGACCGACGCTGCGGGTAGGGCGTTCCTCCGCGCGGCCAACGACGCGCACGTACCGATCCTCATCGGTTTCGTCAACAGCGCGCCGCCGTCGTTCACCACGAACGCCAAGTCTTGCGGAGGAAATCTCGCTCCCGGCCGCGAGGCCGCGTACGCGGGTTACCTCGCGAGCGTCGTGAAGCGGCTGCACGACGTCGATCACGTGACGCTGCAGTACGTCAGCCCGATGAACGAGCCCGACAACAGCTTTGGCGACTGCGGCCAAGAGGGGATGCAGGTCCCGGTCGCCCAGCGTGCGCGCGTGGTGCAGGAGCTGGGCAAGGCGCTGGCCCGACAAGCGCCGTACGCGAAGGTCGTCGCCGACGAGACCACCGCCGATGCGATCCTGGCGGACGAGGCGCCGCGGTGGCTGTCGGTGCCGGGCACGTCGACGTTCGTGGCCGCGATCGCCCACCACACGTACGACTTCCCGAACGACGCGCTCCGCCGCCTGTTGCCTCCGATCGCCAAGCGGTTTGACAAGCCCACGTGGATGACCGAGATCTGCTGTTACAAGGGATCGGGTGGGGTCGCGTCGAGCTTCGGTGCTCAGTTCGACCCGACGATGACGCAGGGTCTCTGGCTCGCCGATCAGATCTACGACGATCTCACGATCGCCGGCGACAGTGCCTGGCATTGGTGGACCGCGCTCTCGTCCGTCCTCGGCTGCGACCCCAAGCCCGACCCGAAGTGCGTCACCCGCGTCAACCCGAAGGGCTTCAACGACGGTCTGCTGTATTACGACGCGAAGGGGCCGGCGAGCGGCGTCACTCAGATCTTCACGACGAAACGGTTCTACACGCTCGGGCAGTTCAGTCGTTATGTCCGTCCGGGCGCGGTCCGTCACGACGTGCGAGGTGCGCCGGCCGGTGTGCGGGCGATGGCATTCGAAGCGGGCGCGCGCTGGACGGTCGTCGCCTGGAACGAAGACAAATCCGACCGCACGTTCGCGGTCGAGTTGCCGAATTCTGCCGTCGCGGC
>DASYJT010000298.1:0-7194 GCA_035996165.1 Acidimicrobiia bacterium | reverse complement strand
CGTACCCCAGAGGTCCCACCACGTTTGCACCTTGCCCCGGAAGCCGAGGGTCAACGTTCCGCGCAGAAGAATCTTGTCCTTGTACGACGCATCGGGGAAGGAAGGATCGACGTAGGTGCGCAGCAGTTGCAGCTGTGCGCGCACGCCCGTCTTCGCATCGGGGAAGTCGAAGCCGTGCTTGCACGAGTCGCACCAACCGATGCCCGCGAAGTTGTTGTTCGTCGCCGCACTGCCCGGGTTCGCAAAGCCCCCGGTCTCGAGTATCGACTGCGCGAACGCGACGTCGCCGCGCACGCCCGTGCGCGCGCCCTCGTCGAGATAGATCTGCGCGAGCACGCCGATCGGCACCGTGATGTGCGGCGTGTACTTCTGGGCCACGACATAGTCGGCCATCTGCTTCGCGGTGAGGCGGCTCGGTCCGAGGATCGGACTCGTCGCGCTGGTGGCCGCGGTCTGGAAATCGTGGATGCCGGCCAGCGCGACCGCGATCTGTGTGCGGGCACCTTGGATCGCGGCGTTCAATCCGCGGAGCCGCTCACTTGCCGTGCTCACCACGGACGCCGCGCGCGTCGCGACATCGTGGATCTCCGCGACCTGACGGTCGACGCGCCGTTTCAGCGCCAGGTAATTGTCGAGGAGCTGCTTCTGGTTCGAGCCGAACGTTCCCAACACGTGGAGTTGGCTGCCGGCTTCCACCGCCGACGTCGTGTTGAGGTAGCCCGAGATCAGGCTCATCAGTTGGGCGTCACCCGCGTGGATGTAAGCCTCGGCCGCGGTCTGGCGAAGAACGGTCCGCGTCCGTTCGAGGTCATGCTGCGTCTTGCGCGCGACTGCCTCGAGCTTCTTCACCTTGCGGCGCGCCGCGAGATCGTTCTTCCGCGCGGTCGCGAGTGCGCCCCGCGCGCCACCGATGCCCAGCTGGGCCGCCTTCAGCGCGTCCTTCGCCTGTTGCATCGTCTGCAACAGCTGGAGGCCCGAGTTGGTGGGCAGGGTGAACACGGGCATCGCGGGCGGCGGTCCGGGGATCGTCGTCGTGGTCGTCGGACCGGTTGCCGGCAACGTCGTCGTGGTCGATGCGGTGGTCGAGCTCGTCGAAGTCGTCGTCGAGGAGGGCGCGAGGCCGTACGCGCCCGCCGGGGCGACGACCGAGGCCACGATGGCCGCGGCGAAGGCGACGCGCACGCGCGAGAATCCGAACATCTCAATTCCAGTCGGCATCCGTGCCGGTGATCTTCAGGAATGGCCCAGATGGGCCGACATGACCCCGGCGCCACCGCCCGAATCCGGGCGGTTTCGTCAGCTTCGGGGCACCTGGCTCCAGGGGAGGCCCTTGTCGGGGCGCGGTTCGCCCGGCAGGCCGAGGACCCGCTCGCCGAGGATGTTCTTCATGATGTTGGTCGTGCCGCCCTCGATCGAGTTCGCCTGCACGCGCAGGAACGCCTTCTGCGGGTTCGACAGGTCCATCGCGCTGCGAGGCCGATCGAACGTGTAGCCGCTCGGGTAGAGCATCGCGTCGGGACCCATCAGCTCCATCACGAAGCTCATGATCCGCTGGTTCAGGCCGGCCATCGCGAGCTTGCCGACCGAACCTTCCGGACCCGGCGTGCCTTTGCGACGCGACTGGCTCGCGCGCATGTTGGTGAGCCGGTTGACCTCGGCGTCGATCCAGAGGCGGAGCAGGTTGTCTCGAGCGACCGCGTCCTGGCGCTGCTTGTTGCGCTTCCACTCGTTCACGGCAACCGCGATCACTCCCGAGCCGCGCGGGTTCACCTGACCACCGATCGAAACCCGCTCGTTCATGAGGGTCGTGAGCGAGACGCCCCAGCCTTCGCCGATGTCGCCGAGCCGTTCACTGTCCGCGATGCGGAGGTCGGTCATGTAGACCTCGTTGAACTCCGCGTCGCCGGTCGCCTGCACGAGTGGGCGGACCTCGACGCCGGGCGCGTGCATGTCGATGACGAACATCGTCATGCCCTTGTGCTTCACCTGTTCGGGATCGGTGCGCACCAACACGATGCCGAAGCTCGCGACGTGCGCCAGGGTGGTCCACACCTTCTGGCCGTTGACGAGCCACTCGTCGCCGTCGCGGATCGCGCGCGTCGAGAGGCCGGCGACGTCGGAGCCCGCGCCCGGCTCACTGAACATCTGGCACCAGATCTCTTCGCCGCTGAAGAGCGGGCGCAGGTAACGCTGCTTTTGTTCCTCGGAGCCGTGTGTCACGAGGGTCGGCGCGCACATGCCGTGCCCGATCGGGTTGCGGCCGTAGGGAATCGGCGCGCCGGCGGCGAACAACTTCGCGTTGATCGTGTTCTGCAACCTCGGCGAGAGCGCGAGCCCGCCGAAGCCCTCCGGGAAGTGCACCCACGCGAGACCGAGGTCGTACTGCGCGCCGAGGAACTCGGCCGCCGGTGTCGACTTCGGATCGAGCTTCGCGAGAAGTTCGTCACACAGTTGGGTTACGCGCTGCTCGTCCGCCGACAACGGAGGCTCCTCTCAGAACTTGACCGATCGGTCAAGTGTACTGACCGGCCGCTACGGTCGCCACGTGCGACCTGTGACGAGGGCGGCCGTGGCGGTCGCGGCCGTGGCCGTGGCCGCCGGGCTGACGGCTCGGGCCGCGGCCCGGAGGCGAATCGGATTCGTGCGCAACTCGGTGGCGTCGCGCAACGCACGCCTTGCCGCGATCGGCGTACGCACCGGAACCCGCCAGGCGATCCACGCGGCGCGGCGCGCCACGGCCGCTCCCGAACGCCGGGCGGAGCTCGACGCCGCGAACCAGTTGCACACCGCGGCCGACGTCGCGAGCGTGCTCGGAGAGCTGAAGGGCGCGTTGATGAAGCTCGGCCAGATGGCGAGCTACCTCGACGACGGCCTGCCGCAACCGATGCGCGACGCACTCGCGGAGCTCCAACAGGACGCGCCGCCGATGGCGCCGGAGCTCACCGCGCAGATCGTGCGCGAACAGCTCGGCGACGTGCCCGAACGCGTCTTCGCGCAGTGGGATCCGGCGCCGATCGCGGCCGCGTCGATCGGGCAGGTGCATAGGGCGGTCACCCACTCGGGACTGCACGTCGCGGTGAAGGTGCAGTACCCGGGGATCGACGAGGCGATCCGCGCCGATCTCGTGAACACCGACGTGATCTTCCGCGCGCTCGGCCTCCTGTTCCCGGGATTCGAGCACGGTCCGTTGGTCGACGAATTGCGCGCCCGGCTCGTCGAAGAGCTCGACTACGTCAACGAGGCCGGTAATCAACGTCTCTTCGCCGACTGGTACGCCGACCATCCGTTCATCCACGTGCCGCAGGTGATCGACGAGCTGTCGACGGGCCGCGTGCTCACGACCGAGTTGGCGACCGGCGCGCGCTTCGCCGACGTGGAGGGGTGGGCGCAGGACGAGCGCGACGCCGCGGCCGAGGCGATCTTCCGCTTCGTGTTTCGCAGCATCTATCGCCTGCACGCGTTCAACGGTGATCCCCATCCGGGCAACTACCTGTTCCGGCCCGGCGGCAATGTCACGTTCCTCGACTTCGGACTCGTCAAGCGCTACACGCCGGCCGAGGTGAGCCTGTTCCAGTCGCTCATCCAAGCGTTCGTGATCGACCGCGACGTGCCCGAGTTCCGTCGCATCCTCGAGGCGAACGACGTGCTGAAGCCGTCCGACATCTCCGACGACGACGTACGCGAATACTTCGGGCACTTCTACGAGTTCGTGTTCGAAGACAGGGAGCTCGCGTTCACGCCGGAATACGCCTCGGAGACCGTGCGCCGCATGTTCGACGTGTCGAGCCCGTACGCGCACGTGGCGAAGAAGTCGAACGTCCCGCCGGCGTTCGTCGTCACCCAGCGGATCAACCTCGGTCTGCACGCGGTGCTCGGCCGCCTGCGCGCCACGCGGAACTGGCGACGCATCGCGTTCGAGCTGTGGCCCTTCGTCGAGGGTGATCCGTCGACGCCGATGGGTGAAGCCGAAGCCGCGTGGCTCGAGACGCACCCGTCGCGCTGACGACCTGTCGCCCGGCGCCGCCTTTGCCCGTAGCCTCCAGCCGTGACGACGAGCGGAGATTCGGTCCTCCTCGAACGGAGCCGCGCGGTGGCAACGCTCGTGCTGAACCGGCCGGAGCGCCGTAACGCGCTCTCGCTCGCGGTCATGCGCGAGATGCTCGACGCACTCGACGAGGTCGCGGCCGACCACACCGCGCACGTGCTCGTGATCGAAGGGCGCGGTCCGGCCTTTTCCGCGGGTCACGACCTCGTCGAGATGGCCGAGACGCGCGACGCGTCGTTCTACGAAGAGGTCTTCTCGACCTGCGTGCGCTTGATGACCCGCATCCATGAGTTGCCGCAACCGGTCATCGCCAAGGTGGACGGCGTCGCGACCGCGGCGGGGTGCCAACTCGTCGCCGCCTGCGACCTTGCGATCGCTTCCGAAGCGGCCCGATTCGCCACGCCCGGCGTGAATATCGGGTTGTTCTGCTCGACGCCGATGGTTCCCCTCGCCCGGACCATCGGGCGCAAGCGCGCACTCGAGATGCTGTTCACCGGCGAGATGATCGATGCCCGCACCGCCTGCGAGTGGGGACTCGTCAACCGGGTCGTGCCGATCGATCGACTCGATGCCGAGGTCGACGCGCTGGCGCGGCAGATCGCGAGCGCGAGCCCGCACGTCGTCGCGCTCGGCAAGCGCGTCTTCTACGCCCAGGACCAACTGCCGGAAGCCGCCGCGTACGACCTCGCGTCACCGGCGATGGTCGACAATGCCCAGGCCGACGACGCGCACGAGGGCATGCGCGCGTTCTTGGAGAAGCGGGCGCCGCAGTGGCGGAACCGATAGCCGGCGTCGAAGTACCGCGCCGGTTCTCCGCGATCGCGCCGTTCCGCCATTCGGCGTACGCGCGGCTGTGGTCGGGCGCGTTCGTGTCGAACATCGGCACGTGGATGGAGACACTCGCGCTCGGGCTCTACGTCACCAAGACGACTCACCAGGCGGCATGGACGGGGACGATCGCGGCCGCCTCCTTCGTGCCGATCGCGTTGTTCGGCCCGCTCGGAGGCGCGCTGGCCGATCGCTTCCCGCGCAAGTGGTTGCTGATGACCACTTCGCTGGTGCAGACCGCGCTCGCGACGGTGTTGGCAGTGCTCTTCGCGATCGGGCATCCATCGCCGTTGGTACTGACGGTCATCGTGTTCGGGAACGGGATCTGCGCCGGTCTCGGCTTTCCGGCGTTCCAAGCGATGCTTCCCGACCTGGTCCCGATCGAGGATCTCCCGGGGGCGATCGCGCTTTCGTCGGCGCAGTACAACCTCGGACGCGTCGTCGGTCCCGCGCTCGCGGGCATCGTGATCGCGGTCGGCGGCTACGCGGCGGCGGAGGCGGTGAATGCCGCGAGCTTCTTTGCCGTGATCGCGGTGTTGATCACGTTGGCACTGCCGAAACCGGCCGCCAACGCGCGCGATCAGAAGCTCATTCGCTCGATCGTCGAAGGATTCCGGTTCGTACGCCGCGAGCCCGGCCTGCGGATCAATGCCGCGGCGATGTGCCTCAACACGTTCCTTGCGGCTCCGTTCATCGCCCTCGTTCCCGCGATGGCGGTGAACGTGCTGCACGACAGTGGCGGCGGAACTGCGATCCTGATCACCGTCCAAGGCATCGGCGCGGTCCTGATGGCGTTCTCGCTCGGGGCGTTGGTACACCGCTTCGGGCCGCGTCATGCGCTGTTGGGGTTGATGGGAGCCCTTCCCGTCGCGCTCACGGCCTACGCAGTCGCGCCCGATCTCGCGCTGTCGGCGATCGCGCTGTTCTTCGTCGGCGCGCTGTACCTGGGCGCGCTCTCGTCGTTCTCGACGATCGCGCAGCTGCGCGCACCCGCCGCGATTCGCGGTCGGGCGCTCGCGGTCAACACGATGATCCTCGGATCGTTGTATCCGCTCGGCGCGATCGTGCAGGGGAAGGTCGCCGACAGCATCGGCCTGCGGGCGACGACGTTCGGTTCAGCTGCGATCATGGCGGTTGTTCTGGTCGGCACGCGACTCGTCCGGCCCGGCGCGACCCGCGCGCTCGACAGACCGGCTGAAATTCCCGTCGAGATCGACGTGGGTTAGCGTCACCGGCCATGGCCGTAGTGGAAATGGAACGACGCGATCACATCGCACTGCTGACACTCAACCGCCCGGAGGCACGCAACGCGGTGAGCCCCGAGGTGAGCCAGACGATGAGCGCGCTCCTCGACGAGATCGAAGCCGACACCGAGCTTCGAAGCGTCGTGCTGACCGGGCGGGGCGAAGTGTTCTGCGCGGGCGCCGACCTCAAGGTGGTCGCGCAGGGCCGGGCGAACGACATCGCGCGGGGCAAGGGCGGTTTCGCCGGCATCGCGACGCGCGACTTCCCGAAGCCGATCATCGCGGCGGTCAACGGACCCGCGCTCGCGGGTGGCTTCGAGATCGTGCTGGCGTGCGACCTCGTTGTCGCCGCCGAGAGCGCGCGCTTCGGCATTCCCGAGGTGAAGCGCGGGCTCATGGCGGCGGCCGGGGGGTTGATCCGGCTCCCCAAGCGCGTGCCCCTCGCGGTCGCGCTCGAGCTCGCGATGACCGGCGACCCGATCGACGCGCCGCGCGCGCTCCAGCTCGGGCTCGTGAACCGCGTCGTCACCGCGGACCGCGTGGTCGACGAAGCCATTGCGCTCGCGGAACGCATCGGCGAGAACTCCCCGATCGCCGTGCGCAACTCACGCCGGCTCGTCCGCGAGGCCGCCGAGCTGTCGGAGGCCGACGGCTGGAAGCGCACGATCGAGCTGATGATGCCGGTGTTCGAGAGCGGCGACTCGGTCGAGGGCGCCACCGCCTTCACCGAGAAGCGCCCCCCGGTCTGGCGCAGCACCTGACAACACCAAAACCCCACCAACACCAAAACCCCCCCCAACACCAAAACCCCCCCAACACCAAAACCCCCAACAGTTGTCAGGAAAAACGTTCCCCCACAACGATTTTCCTGACAACTGTTGGGGGGATTTGGGGGGCGATCGGGATCGTGGGAGTGAATGCTCCTAGAATCGGCGAGTGGCAGTCGAGCCGATCGAGCGCTGGCGGGTGGAGGACCTCGCCCGGATCGCCGACCTCTCGGTCGACACCATCCGCTTCTACCAAAAGCGCCGCCTCCTCCCGCCCCCGGAACGGTCCGGCCGCATCGCCTGGTACGGG
>DASYJT010000297.1:0-2374 GCA_035996165.1 Acidimicrobiia bacterium | reverse complement strand
TGGGACCTGCTCGGCAACTGACCGCGCGTGCGTTCGCGTTCGGAGGTAGACGTGCGGCGAGTGATCGCGGTCGGGTTGATGATCGGAATGGTCGCGTTGATCGGCGCGTGCTCCGGTTCGAAGAAATCTGCGACACCGAAGTTCACGGTGGTCTTGGACGACGGGGGCTTGAAGCTGCCGTCGGGGAAGACCAAGGCCGGGCGCTACCTGATCTCGTTCTCCGACCGGCGATCGCACAAGAAGGCGGGTGAGATCGCCCGCCTGCAGTTCCGCGCGTCGGGACCGACCTTCGTGCTCCTCGAAGTTCCCGCGGGCGCCGAGAAGGTCGGGACGTTGTTCCAGAACGAGGTCGCGTCGGTGGCCGTGAACGGCGTACCGCAGAACGTCCTGGTCAAGAACCCGCTCGACGTGGTCGCGACGAAGGAGTTCCCGACCCCGGTGACCTGAGCTCAGTTGATGGCGCGCAGCTCGCGCAGCGCGACCGACAGGGTTGCGACGTCGTAGACCGCGTGGGTGCGGATCTCGTCGAGCAGCGCGAGCATGCGGGCGATCACGGTGCTACGCGGCTCGCCCCACGCGTCGAAGGATCCCGCGGTCAACACCGCGTCGACGACGCGCCGGTATTGCGCGGCCGCGTCTTCGCGGAGCGCGTTGCGGGCGAGGGCGTCCCACCGGTCGGTGCGAGGGAGCTCCACGATCCGATCGCCGAGCCACTCGAACCGGAGCTTGTCGCCGGCCTCGTCGTAGGCCGCAGCCACCACCTCGACGTCGACTTCGTGGGCCGCGGCGAGCTCGGCGATGTCGAGCGCGCGGGGCAGATGGTCGAGCGCCGCGATCCGCTGGGCCAGGCTCCGGGGAACGTTCTTCGCCTCGTACTCCGCGGTCACGCTCTCGATCCGGGGCGACGCGGCGGCCATCTCGGCCAGGCGTGAGACCGGTACTGCGAAGAACGCGACCGTCGCGGCGACGGGTAGAGGCTGCGGACGATTCCGTAGCAGCCAGCGGGCGCCGCGTTCCACCAGGCGGCGGCTCGCGAGGTACATGTCGGTCTGCACGTCGACGTCGACCATGCGATCCAGGGCTTCGATGTCGCGCCACAGCGCGTCCTGGTCGAACACCGCGCGCGCGGTCTCGTGCGCCCGCGCGATGTCGGGGCCGTGCGCGCCGGTCTCTTCGCCGATGCGGAACGCGAACGTCGTCCCCGCCCGATTGACCAGGCCGTTGACGAGCGCAGTCGCGGTGATCTCCCGCCGCAGCGTATGGGCGCGGATCCGCTCGAGGAACCGTTCGCGCACGGCCGACGGGAAGGCCCGCACCAGCTCGGGGACGAAGTCGCCGTCGTCGGGTAGCTCGGACGCGAGCAGTTCCTCCTCGAGCGCGATCTTCGCGTACGCGAGCAGCACGGCCAGTTCGGGCGCGGTGAGCCCGAGCCCGGCGTTGTGCCGGTCGGCCAACTGCTCGTCGGAAGGGAGTCGTTCCACGTCGCGATTGAGATGCCCCACCCCTTCGAGCGAGTGCATGAACCGCACGTGGACGCCTTCCATCACGCCCGCTTGCGCGCGTCCGTTGTCGAGGGCCCGGTTCTGGCGATAGTTGTCGCGCAACACCAGCGCCGCGACCTCGTCGGTCATGCTGACGAGGAGCGTGTTGCGGTCGGTCGCGCTCAGCTCGCCCGCGCGCACCGCGCCGTCGACCACGATCTTGATGTTGACCTCGTGGTCGGAGGTATCGACGCCCGCACTGTTGTCGATCGCGTCGGTGTTGATGCGGCCGCCCGTGAGCGCGTACTCGACCCGGCCGTCCTGGGTGAATCCGAGATTGCCGCCCTCGGCCACGCTCCGGCACCGCAGCTGCGCGCCGTCGACGCGCACCGCGTCGTTCGCCTTGTCGCCGACCGCGCTGTGACTCTCCGGCGCCGCTTTGACATAGGTGCCGATGCCGCCGTTGTAGAGAAGGTCGACCGGCGCCCGGAGGATCGCCCGGATCAACTCGGCCGGGGTGACGGCCACCACGCCGTCGTCGATGGCGAGGCGCTTCCTGACCTCGGGACTCACCGGGATCGCCTTCAGCGCGCGGGCATATACGCCCCCACCTGCGGAGATGAGGTCGGGGGAGTAGTCGGCCCACGAGGAACGGGGCATCTCGAACAGCCGGCGGCGTTCCGCGAACGACTGGGCGGCGTCGGGGTCGGGGTCGAGAAACACGTGGCGGTGATCGAACGCGGCGACGAGCTGGATGTGCTCCGACAGCAACATCGCGTTGCCGAAAACGTCGCCCGACATGTCGCCGACGCCGACCGCCGTGAAGTCGTCGCGATCGGGGTCGATGCCGAGATGGCGGAAGTGGCGGCGCACCGATTCCCACGCGCCCCGGG
>DASYJT010000296.1:0-9054 GCA_035996165.1 Acidimicrobiia bacterium | reverse complement strand
GGTCTCGTCCCCAGTGACGGTGGATCGGGCTTGTCGTTCGCCGCCTCCGGGCTGTTCCGGACCCTGGCGTTCATCGCCGGCTGCATCATGTCCGGTCTCACCGGGTTCATCGGCATGAGCCTCGCGGTGCGCGGCAACGTGCGCACCGCCGCCGCCGCCAAGCGCGGGTCGATGCCGGCCGCACTGCAGGTCGCGTTCCGTACCGGTGGCGTCGCGGGCATGTTCACCGTCGGTCTCGGACTGCTCGGCGCGTCGTTGATCATGATCGGTTTCCAGAACACGAGCTCGGCGATCCTGGTCGGCTTCGGCTTCGGTGGATCCCTGCTCGCGCTCTTCCTCCGCGTCGGCGGCGGGATCTTCACCAAGGCGGCCGACGTCGGCGCCGACCTCGTCGGCAAGGTCGAAGCCGGCATCCCCGAGGACGACCCCCGCAACCCGGCCACGATCGCCGACAACGTCGGTGACAACGTCGGTGACTGCGCCGGTATGGCCGCCGACCTCTTCGAGTCGTACGAGGTCACCCTCGTCGCCTCGATCATCCTGGGCGTGCCTGCGTTCCAGGCGATCTTCCCGCACACGCCCGCGCTCTGGGCGGCGGGTGCGTTGTTCCCGCTCGCCGCGCGCGCCATCGGCGTGCTCGCGTCGATCGTCGGCGTCTTCGCCGTGAAGGCGACCGAGAAGGACAAGTCGGCGATGGCGCCGATCAACCGCGGCTTCCTCGCCGCCGGCATCCTCACCATCATCGGCACGCTCATCCTCGCGTTGGTGTACGTCGGCAACCCGAAGGACGGCTCGCTCTCGAACGTCGGGTGGCGCTTGTTCGGTGCGGTCGTGGCGGGTCTCGTGCTCGCGCAGATCGCGTCGCGCATCACCGAGTACTTCACCTCTACGGAGACGAAGCCGGTCAAGGAGATCGCCGAATCGGCCGCAACGGGTGGTCCGGCAGTGGCCGTGCTCTCCGGAATCGCCAGCGGTCTCGAGTCGTCGGTGTGGGCGATCATCGCGATCGCCGGTGCAATCGCAGTTGCGATCGCGCTCGGTGGCGGCGACGTGCAGTTCTCGCTCTACCTCGTTGCCCTCACCGGCATGGGCATGCTCGCGACAACGGGCGTCGTCGTGTCGGAAGACACGTTCGGTCCCGTGGCCGACAACGCGGCGGGTATCGCCGAGATGTCGGGCGAGTTCGAAGGCGAGCCCGCGCGCATCATGGTCAGCCTCGACGCGGTGGGTAACACGACCAAGGCCGTAACCAAGGGCTTCGCGATCGGTTCGGCGGTCATCGCAGCCGTCGCCTTGTTCTCCTCGTACATCGAGACGATCAAGAACCAGTTGAACCTCAACTTGAGCGGCAACGACTTGTTCACGAACAAGTTCACGTCGATCAACGTGGCCAACCCGAAGACGTTCATCGGTCTGCTCATCGGTGGATCGATTGCGTTCTTGTTCTCGTCGTTCGCGATCCGAGCAGTAGGTCGTACCGCGAACGTCGTCGTGCAAGAAGTGCGGCGCCAGTTCGCCGACGGCCTGATCATGAAGGGTGAGAAGAAGCCCGACTCGGGAGCGATCGTCGACATCTGCACCGAAGCGTCGCTTCGCGAGCTCGCAACTCCCGCTCTGCTCGCGGTGCTGTCGCCGGTCATCATCGGATTCGGCGTGAACTACCTGGCGCTCGGGGCGTTCTTGGCCGCGGTCATCCTCACCGGTCAGCTCATGGCCAACTTCTTGTCGAACTCCGGTGGTGCGTGGGACAACGCAAAGAAGTACATCGAGGACGGCAACTACGGCGGTAAGGGCAGCGATGCCTACCGTGCGGCCGTCATCGGCGACACGATCGGTGACCCGTTCAAGGACACCGCCGGGCCTGCGCTCAACCCCTTGATCAAGGTGATGAACCTGATCTCGTTGTTGATCCTGCCGGCGGTCATCTCGCTGCGCGACAACTCCGGTGCGCGGTTCAGCATCGCCGGTGCGGCGCTCGTCGTGCTGGTCGTCGCGATCCTGTTCTCGAAGCGGGGCGGCGCGACCTTGTCGGCCGACGGACCCACCGAGGAGACCGCACGCGCGGTTGCCGTCGGTAACTGATCACCGTTCACGCGAGTTGCGAAAGGAAGGGCCGTCCCTCGGGGCGGCCCTTCATCGTTCGCCGATTATTTCGCGGACGCTTGCGAGCGCTTGTGCTTGCGATATTCGAGGAACGGCGGGATCAACGACAGGACGATGATCACCGCGATGATCGGGTAGATCCACTTGTCGATGTTGATCGACTTGCCGAGCCAGAAGCCCAGCAGGCTGATGCCCAACGCCCACACCGCGGCGCCGATGACATTGGCGAACGCGAACTTGCGTTGTGGCATCTTCCCCGCGCCCGCAAGCATCGGGACGATCGTTCGCACGAACGGGATGAAGCGCGCCAGCACGACGGCGCGCGGTCCGCGCTTGTCGAAGAATTCCTGCGCTCGTTCGAGGTACTCCGTCTTGAACAGGTGCGCATCCGGCTTGAACAAGCGGGTTCCGTAGCGGTGGCCGATCATGTAGCCGAGCTGCGTGCCCAGCACCGCTGCGACGAACGATCCGACCAGGACGATCGCGAGATTCAGGTGCGGGTCGCCGGCCTTGGTGGTGGCCGAGAAGGCGCCGGCCAAGAACAGGATCGAGTCGCCGGGCAGGGGCGCCGGGATCAGCCCGGACTCCACGAATACGACCAGGATGAGGCCGATGGTCCCGAACGTCTCGATGAGCGACTTCGGGTCGAGCAAGTTCACGGCGGTGATCACGGCGTGGAACAGTAGACGCTGCGCTCAGAGTGGTATACAGACCACGTTATGAAGTGATTGGGGCCCGTGGGGCCCGGTGCGAAGGGTGACGGGCTACGGTCCGCGACCCGAGTGCCGACTAGGACGCATTCTGATGTCCTGACGTGATGTCCCGACCGGTGTGGTCCGTGGCGCCCGTCACCGGCCGGTCGGCTGAACCCGGATCAACCCAGTCGGATCAATCGGATCAACAGGAGAAGCAGTGGCGAAACCGCTCGTGATCGTGGAGTCCCCGGCGAAGGCGAAGACCATCGCGGGCTATCTCGGGAGCGATTACACGGTGAAGGCGAGCGTCGGCCACATCCGCGACCTGCCGCGCAGCAAAGAAGAGGTCCCCGACGACAAGAAGGCGACCCATGGTCGGCTCGCGGGGATCGACCCCGACGACCACTTCGACGCCTGCTACGTCGTGCCGGCCAACAAGAAGAAGGTCGTCACCGAGCTGAAGGCGGCGCTGAAGGGCGCCGACGAGCTCATCCTCGCCACTGACGAGGATCGCGAGGGCGAGGCGATCGGCTGGCATGTGCTCGAGGCGCTCAACCCGCGCGTCCCGGTGAAGCGCATGGTCTTCCACGAGATCACGCCGAACGCGATCCGCGAGGCGCTCGCGAATCCCCGTGAGCTCGACATGAAGTTGGTCGAGGCGCAAGAGGGTCGGCGCAAGCTCGACCGCATCGTGGGCTGGGAGACCTCCCCGGTGTTGTGGCGCGTCTTCGGTCGCGGTCAGGCCGCGTCGGCCGGACGCGTGCAGAGCGTCGCCGTGCGCATGGTCGTGGAGCGCGAACGCGCCCGGATGCGCTTCCGTTCGGGCCAGTGGTACGACCTCGAAGGAACGTTTGTCGCGGCCGACACGCCGTTCCGCGCGTCGCTCGTAGAGCTGGGCGGCAAGCGCGTCGCCGAAGGGCGCGACTTCGACGCCGCGACGGGCGCGATCGCCGCGACGCGGGCGAACGACGTCGTGTTGCTCGACGGCGATCGGGCCCGGAGCCTCGCCGACCAACTCCGCGACGTCGGTTACGCCGTCACCAGCACCGAATCCGACCCGTTCACCGAGCGGCCGCGCGCACCGTTCACAACGTCCACGCTGCAACAGGAGTCGGGGCGAAAGCTGCGGTTCACCGCGTCGCGCACGATGGCCGTCGCGCAGCGCCTGTACGAGCGTGGCTTCATCACGTACATGCGAACCGACAGCACGAACCTGTCGGAGCAGGCGATCGGCGCGGCGCGCACCGCGATCCGCGAGCAGTACGGCGAGGAATACCTGCCCGCCGAGCCGCGCGCGTACCGCAGCAAGGTGAAGAACGCGCAGGAAGCGCACGAGGCGATCCGGCCCGCCGGAGACCGCATCCGCACGCCGTCCGCGGTGAACGCCGAGCTCGACGGTGACGAGCGCCGCTTGTACGAGCTCATCTGGATCCGCACGGTCGCGTGTCAGATGTCGGACGCGCGTGGTCGGAAGATGACGATCCGGCTCGGCGCCACGTCGACTCGGGGCGAGCAGGCGACCTTCCGCGCGTCGGGCAAGGCATACGACTTCCTCGGTTGGCGGCGCGCGTACGTCGAAGACGTCGACGAGGGCGACGAGGTGGAGGCCGAGGCGGTTCTCCCCGCAGTGGTCGAGGGTGCCTCGGTCAGGTGCAGCGAGCTCGCGTCGGTCGGACACGAGACGAAGCCGCCCGCGCGCTACACGGAAGCGAGCCTCGTCAAGGAGCTCGAGGAGCGCGGGATCGGTCGTCCGTCTACGTACGCCGCCGTGATCGAGACGATCCAGGCGCGCTCATACGTGTGGCGCAAGGGCACGGCGCTCGTTCCGGCCTGGACCGCGTTCGCCGTCACGAACCTGCTCGAGCAGCATTTCGGTCACCTCGTCGACTACTCGTTCACGGCGACGATGGAAGAGGCGCTCGACGTCATCGCACGCGGCGAAGGCGAAGCCGAAAAGTGGCTGCACGCGTTCTATTACGGCAACGGAACACCGGGGCTGCACTCCCTCGTCTCCGACGAGCAGCTCGCGCTCATCAATCCGCGCGGTGTGAGCACCATCCCGATCGGGGTCGACGACACCGGCCACGAGATCATCGTCCGGGTCGGCCGCTACGGACCGTACGTGCAGCGCGAAGACAACGAGACCGCGTCCCTCCCGCCCGAGATCGCGCCCGACGAGCTGACCGTCGAGATCGCGCTCGACCTCATCGCGAAGCAGTCGGAAGGGCCCCGCAACCTCGGCGCCGATCCGGAGACGGAACTGCCGGTGTTCGTGTTGACCGGCCGGTTCGGTCCGTACGTCCAGCTCGGTGAGCAGGAAGAGGGCAAGAAGAAGAAGCCCAAGCGGGCCTCGTTGTTCTCGTCGATGACTCCCGAGACGGTCACCCTCGACGAGGCGCTGCAGCTACTGAGCCTGCCGCGCGTTGTCGGCACCGATTCCGAGGGCCGTGAGATCCTCGCGTCGCCCGGACGGTTCGGGCCGTACCTCAAGCGCTCCGACGCCGACACCCGAAGCCTTGCCGCGGAAGACCAGCTGTTCACGATCACGATGCCCGAGGCGGAAGCGCTGTACGCGCAGCCGAAGTTGCGGCGCGGCCGTCAGCAGAAGCCGCCGCTCGCGGAGCTCGGCGAGAATCCCGACAACGGCCAACCCGTGCGCGTGCTCGAAGGGCGCTACGGCGTGTACGTCACCGACGGCAACGTGAACGCGACCGTGCCGCGCGGTACCGATCCGACCGAGCTCACGCTCGACGAAGCGGTCGGCTTGTTGCGCGCCCGGGCCGAAGCCGGCGGCGGTAAGGCGAAGAAGGCCAAGAAGACCGCGAAGAAGGCCGCCAAGAAGACGACGAAGAAGGCGACCAAATCCACGGGGAAGAAGCCGGCGGCGAAAACGGCGAAGAAGGCGACCAAAACCACAGGCAAAACCACGGGGAAGAACCCGGCGGACGACGCCGACTCGTCCCAGGATTGACCCGCCTGCAACCTAGGCTGACCGGCGCGTGAGCGACCAGGCGCCGTTCATACCGTCCGCACCCGATCAGGATCCGATTCCCCCGGCGCCTTGGAGGGTGTTCCGAACTCCGGGATTCATCCCGTTGATCGGCGCGCAGTTCGTGTCGAGCCTCGGCGACTGGATCGGGCTCCTCGCGATCCTCGCGATCGCGAAGGACGTGTCGGGGCGCTCGGGTACCGGGATCGGGCTCGTGATGATCGCGCGCATGCTCCCGGGCTTCGTGCTCGCGCCGATCGGGGGCGTGCTGCTCGACCGGTGGAACCGCAAGGTCGTGATGGTGACCTGCGACATCGGCCGGTTCGCGCTGCTCATGATCCTGCCGTTCTGGCACGACCTTTTCGGTCTCGTCGTGCTTTCGTTCCTGATCGAGATCCTCACGTTGCTCTGGGGTCCGGCCAAGGACGCGAGCGTGCCCAACATCGTGAAGGATCCCGACCAACTCGCGTCGGCCAACACCCTGGGACTCATCGCCGCGTACGGCACCTTCCTGATCGGCGCCGTGTTCTTCGCACTGTTGGCCGGGATCTCGAAGTGGCTCGGTGGTCTTCCGCATCTCGTCCTGTTTCACGACGAGCCGAACCTGCTACCGATCTGGGTCGACGGGCTCACGTTCCTCGTCTCCGCGTTCCTCATCTCGCGGCTGCGGCTCGAAGAGAGCGAGCGGGGGCCGATCAAGCGGGTGCGCGCGTCACAGACCTGGCACGACATCGTCGACGGTCTCCGGTTCGTACGCTCGAACCCGCTGGTGCGCGGCGTCATGATCGGACTCGCGGGCGGCCTCATCGGCGGCGGGATGATCATCCCGCTCGGGCCGCTGTTCGCCGAGGACGTGCTGGGCGGGGGCAACTCGTCGTTCGGCATCCTCATGATCGCGTTCGGGGTGGGCGCCGCGGTCGGTGTGGTGACGCTGTTGATGGTGCAGCGCCGGCTGCCACGCGAAGCCGTGTTCACCGCGGCGATCGTGACGACGGGTTCGGCGATCATCGGCACGGGCGCGGTGTCGTCGCTCACCCCTGCGCTCTTCCTCGTCGTCGTGGTCGGTGCGGGCGCGGGATGCGGTTACGTCACGGGCTTCACCGTCTTGCAGGAGCGCGTCTCCGACGAGATGCGGGGCCGGACGTTCTCCACGCTGTACACGCTGGTTCGTTTCTGTCTCCTGCTGTCGCTGACGATCGGCCCGTTCATCGCGGCCGCGCTCAACTCGTTGTCGAACGCGATCACGGACGGCTCGGTGAAGATCGGGACGATCCACTTGAGCCTGCCGGGCGCGCGCTTGGCCTTGTGGTTCGGCGGGGTCGTCACGATCCTGTCGGGGTTCGCGGCCCGACGAAGGATGCGTATGGCGGAGCGTGCGGACGCGCCCGCACCATGACCACCGCGGGGCGGTTCGTCGTCGTCGAGGGCGGCGAGGGTGTGGGGAAGTCGACGCAGGTGGCGCGCCTCGCGGATGCGCTGCGGGCAACGGGTCGTGAGGTCGTCGTCACGTTCGAACCGGGCGATACGAATACGGGCGCTCAGTTGCGCGCCGCGCTGTTGCACGCGGAGACCGTGCTCGACGCCCGCGCCGAACTGCTGTTGATGCTCGCCGACCGCTCCCAGCACGTCGCGGAGGTGATCCGGCCCGCGCTCGAGCGCGGCGCGTTCGTCGTGTGCGATCGCTACGAGCCGTCGACGCTGGCGTACCAGGGTGTGGCGCGCGGGCTCGGCGTCGACGAGGTCGAGCGGTTGAGCCGGTGGGCGGCAGCCGATGTCGAGCCCGACGTCGTGGTGGTGCTCGACGTCGCCGATGCGATCGCGGAGGCCCGGGTGTCGGCCGACCGCGACCGGTTCGAGCGGGCGGGTGACGACTTCCACGCCGAGGTGCGCGCCGCGTACCGCGATCTGGCGGGGGCCCGGGGCTGGGTGGTCGTCGAAGCCGACGGGTCGCCCGACGAGGTGGCCGCTCGAGTGCTTGCCGCGGTGCGGCCCGTCCTTCCGTAGGCTCGCCGCCGTGGACACGATCGTCGTCGGGCAAGAGCGCGCGCTCGCCGCGCTGCACCAGGCCGCGACGCGTCCGGGGCACGCGTACCTCCTCGTCGGTCCGCGCGGATCCGGGGTGGAGGACGCGGCGCGCGAGTTCGCGGCGATGCTGATCGGTGTCGCCGACGACGAGCGGGGGAGTCGGCTCGTGATGCGCAGCGTGCATCCCGACGTCGTGGAATTCGAACCGGGCGCGGCCTCGTATCGGGTGAAGGACGATGTCCGCGACCGGATCCTTCCCGAGGCGGCGCGGGCGCCTATCGAAGGCGATCGCAAGGTCCTGATCCTGTTCGAGGCCGAGCGCCTGCGGGGCAACCAGAACGAGTCGGCCAACGCGATGTTGAAGACGTTGGAGGAGCCGCCCGATCGCACCGTCGTGGTCCTCGTCACCGGCGCGCCCGACGACCTGCTGCCCACGATCCGTTCCCGTTGCCAGCGCATCGATTTCGATCCGATCGCCGATGCCGACGTGCAGGCCGTGCTCGAACGCGAAGGCGTTGCAGCTGCGGACGCGGCAACGCTCGCGTCACTTGCCGGGGGTCAGCTGGCTCGGGCCCGCGCGCTGGCCGGACGACTCGGCCCGTTGCGCGGCGCATTCGCGGGGGCTCCCGCCCGCGTCGACGGCTACGGCGCGACCGCGTTCGCGATCGCGCAGGAGCTCGACAAGTTCGTGGAGGAGGCCGCGGCCGCGGTCGAGCGGCACCACAAGGAGGAGCTCGACGCCTTCGACGCGGAGATGGAGCGTCTGGGCTACGCGGAACGCGACGCGCAGCGCATGCGCCGCCTCATCGACGCGCGCCACAAGCGGGAAACGCGCCGTACGCGCATCGACCTATTGACCGAAGGCGTCACCGCAATCGAGTCCGTCTACCGCGACACGCTCGCCGCGCCGGCGCCGGCGCTCAACGCCGATCAGCCCGCGCTACACGTCACGCCGCTCGCGGCCGCGGCTGCGCTCGACTCGTGCCACGAGGCACGGGAGGCGTTCCTCATCACCGAGAAGGGCCTCGTGCGTCTGATCGCCCTGCTGATGACGCTCCCACCTGCGGGGAGCGCCTGACGGCCGGATACACTCTCCAGCTTCGCCGGGGTAGCTCAGTCGGTAGAGCAGCTCACTCGTAATGAGCAGGTCAGGGGTTCGAATCCCCTCTCCGGCTCCACTGCTTTTGCAAGTGGGAGCCGTCGCGTCGCTCCTGTCAGCAACACACCTTCACCGATCGCGCG
>DASYJT010000295.1:0-18635 GCA_035996165.1 Acidimicrobiia bacterium | reverse complement strand
TCATGCAAGGCCCCGTGGCGCGGCTCTCTCGCACCCCCGCCGAGATGCGCTGGGCCGGCCGAGAGCTCGGTGCCGACACCGAAGCCGTCCTCCGCGCCCTCAACACCCCCCCTTGACATTCCCCGTCACGAAGAATCTTTTAAAGAATCTCTGCGACGGAGTTGCGGGTAGGTGGCACACCCGGCCGTTATCGTCACGTCGTCAGGGTTGGGCCGGTCGGTGATGTCGGCCCGCACCCGGAGAACGCGCTTCCCCCGAACCCGTTTCGGTCGCTTGGGAGTTCGTATGCCGGCTGTTCGCTACCCCACCCGTTACCGCACCGTGGCGCACGGACCGGGCGCCTTCGCCGCCTTCCATGCCGAATGCGCCATCCTGCTCGATCGAGCGACCGCGCTGGACGCCGCGCAACGCGCGCTTTCCGGCGAGCTCGCCGAAGTCCGCACACGCCTCGCCGAGCTACGCGTCGTGATGTGGCCCCGGGTCGATCCCAAGGACATCGTGCACGGCTTTCGTCGCACGCACCGCGGCGGTCCGCCGCCCATTCCGCCGGAGGCGCCCAACGCGCTCGGCTTGCGGGGAAGGCATCTCCGCTCGACCGTGCTCGCGGTGCTCGCCCGGAACGCACGGCCGATGACCCTCGTCGAGATCCACCGGGAGATTCACCTGAACGGCTATGCAATCGCCTCGCGCGAGCCCGTCAAACGTCTCGCCGACTGTCTGGGTTACGAGAGCCTCAAGGGACGCGCCCGGCGCGTCGAACGCGCCACGTACGCGCTCGCGCATCTGAATCCGGGCGAACGCCGCCGCATCACGAACATCGGCGTCGCGGCCGCCCGACCAACGCGCCGGGCTGCGTAACGCCGACCGGATGCCCTAGTTCGACGGCTCGGGTGCGAGCTCGACGCGGTCGCGTCCCCGCGCCCGCGCTTCGTCGAGCGCGCGGCTCGCCTGGTGCACGAGCTCGGCCGCTCCCAACGCATGCGTCGGGTAGCACGCGACCCCGGCCGACAACGTCAAAGCGTCGCCCACCGGCGAAGCCAACAACGTGCCCCGCACGCGCTCAGCCGCCCAGACCGCGCCGGCCTCCGGCGTGTCCTCGAGGATCGCTCCCACCATCAGGTCGCCCAACCGACACGCGGCATCGCTCTCGCGCAACGTGCGCCGCACGACGTCGCCGACGACGCCGAGCGCCTGCAACCGGGTGTCGCGGTCGGCGTCTCCCATCGCGTCGATTTCGAAGATGATCACCGAGATCGGTCGAAGCGAGCGCCGGGCCGCGGCAACCTGCTGCTGCGCCAACACCGCGAAGTACTTCTCGTCGTAGAGGCCGGTAGCGGCGTCGAACGCCTGCTCGCCCCGAACACGTGTCTCTTCGAGACTGGTGCCCAGCTCTTCTTCTGCCACTCTCCGACTCGCTTCCTCTTGGAGCACCGCGTTGATCGATGCCAACTCACGGCGTACCGCGCGGATCTCGTCCTCAGCCTGTTCCAATCGGTCTTCGCTCTGACGAGCCCGCGCACCCAGCGCGACACCGGCGATTGCGGCGACCACACCCGCCGACCCGGCGACGACCGCGAAAGTGGGCGAATTGATCGCGACACCAATCGCTCCGGCCGCAAGCGCGGCAACGCCGCCACTGGCGGCCACGATGACGCGCGGGTCGTGCATGCGCTTCCTCATCGGCCTCACGCGGCACCCGCCTGAGCCTTCGATCGGTGTATCTGGGCGAGTTCGGCCAGATCGCGCATCATGACGGAAAGTCGGTAGTCCTTGGGCGTGTAAACCCGGGCGACGCCCATCCCTTCGAGCGCCTTACGGTCGGCATCCGGGATGATCCCGCCGACCACCACCGGTGCGTCCACCCCGGCCTCCCGAAGCAGCCGCAGCGTGTCCGGCACCAGGCCAAGGTGCGAGCCCGACAGGATCGAAAGCCCCACCACGTCAACGTCCTCGTCCCGGGCCGCCGCCGCGATCTCGGCGGGCGTCAGCCGGATCCCCTGGTAGATCACCTCGAACCCTGCATCGCGCGCCGCCACAGCTATCTGTTCGGCACCGTTCGAGTGTCCGTCGAGTCCGGGCTTGCCCACGAGCAGACGGATCGGCCGCCCGGTCTCGTCCGCAATTCCCCGCACGAGCTCGCGTACTTCCTCCATCTCGGCGCCCGGTTGCACCGCGACTGCTCCGACTCCCGTCGGGGCGCGGTATTCACCGAACACCTCGCGCAACGCACCCGCCCACTCGCCGACCGTTCCGCCCACCTTCGCGAGCGCGATCGTGGCCGGGACCAGATTCTCCGTCGTCCGGGCAACCGCCTGCAGATCGGCAACCGCGGCCGCGACCGCCGCCTGATCGCGCCCGGCGCGCCACTCCGCGATCGCGTGCACGTGCTCCGCCTCGATCTCGGGATCGATCGTGATGATGCCGCCGTTTTGCGCGCTCGCGGCGAGCGGCGACGGTTCCGTCTCCGTGAACGAGTTCACGCCGACCACCTTCAACTCGCCCGACTCGATGCGGCGCACGCGCTCCGCGTGCGACTGCACGATGCGCCCCTTCATCTGGTCGATCATGGCGAACGAGCCACCGCCGTCGAGCACCCACTGCAGCTCGGCCGATGCCTCGTCGACCAACGAAGCAACCTTGCGCTCGACGACCACCGAGCCTTCGAAAAGGTCCCCGTACTCGAGGAGGTCGGATTCGTACGCCAACACCTGCTGGATTCGCAGCGACCACTGCTGATCCCAGGGCGTCGGCAGCCCCAGCGCCTCGTTCCAGCACGGCAGCTGCACCGCGCGGGCGCGTGCGTCGCGAGAAAGTGTGACGCCCAACATCTCGAGGACGATCCGCTGCACGTTGTTCTCGGGCTGCTCCTCGGTGAGTCCGAGCGAGTTGACCTGCATGCCGTAGCGGAACCGCGCCAGCTTCTCGTCGGTCACGCCGTAGCGGTCCCGGCAGATGTCGGACCACATACGGGTAAAGGCGCGCATCTTGCACATCTCTTCGACGAACCGCACCCCCGCATCAATGAAGAACGAGATGCGCCCGACGACCTGCGGGAACTCCGACTCGGGAACCTGCCCGGACTCGCGCACCGCGTCGAGCACCGCGATCGCGTTCGCGAGGCCGTACGCGAGCTCCTGCACGGGAGTCGCTCCCGCTTCCTGCAGGTGGTACGGGCAAACGTTGATCGGATTCCACATCGGCGCGTTCTTCACCGTGTAAGTGACGAGGTCGACGGTGAGTCGCTTCGACGCGTCGGGCGGGAAGATGTACGTGCCCCGCGACAAGTACTCCTTCAAGATGTCGTTCTGCGTCGTGCCCGACAACGACGAGTGCGGAACGCCCTGCTCGTCGGCCAGTGCCAGGTACATGCCGAGCAACCACATCGCCGTGGCGTTGATCGTCATCGACGTGTTCATCTCGGCGAGCGGGATGCCGTCGAACAGGGTGCGCATCTCACCGATGTGCGGTACCGGTACGCCGACTTTGCCGACCTCGCCCCGCGCCAGCGGCGAATCGGGGTCGTAACCCGTCTGGGTCGGGAGGTCGAAGGCCACCGAGAGCCCGGTCTGACCCTTCGCCAAGTTCGTCCGGTACAGCGCATTGGAGGCGCGGGCCGACGAATGACCGGAGTAAGTCCGGATCAACCAGGGGCGGTCGCGCTCGGCCATCGGAAACATTCTCCCGGATCACCCGGCTTCGGAGGAAGTCGGCCGGCCACCGCCTACGGGTGAGGCTACCGCTTGTATTCGTAGAAACCGAGGCCCGTCTTGCGACCCAGGCGCTCGGCGCTCACCATGCGGCGCAGCACCGGCGCGGCCGCGTAGTTCGGATCCTTGAACTCCTCGTAGAGCGCTTCGAGGATCGCCAGGCTCGTGTCGAGGCCGACGAGGTCGAGCAGCTCGAGCGGGCCCATCGGGAAGTTGCAGCCGCCCTTCATCGCGGCGTCGATGTCGTCGCGGCTCGCGACGCCCGCGTCGAAGAGCTTGGCCGCGTTGTTGAGATAGGGGAACAGCAGCGCGTTGACGATGAAGCCGGCCTGGTCCTTGACCTGCACCGCGTTCTTGCCGCAGGACACCGCGAACGCCGTTGCGCTCTCGATCGTCTCGTCGCTCGACGTGATGGCCCGCACAACCTCGACCAGCGCCATCATCGGCGCCGGGTTGAAGAAGTGGATGCCGCACACCTTGTCGGGCCGGCTCGTGTTCATCGCCATCTCGACGACCGGCAGCGTCGACGTGTTCGTGGCGAGCACGGTGTGGTCGGGGCAGATGCGGTCGAGCTCGGTGAAGAGGTGCTTCTTCGCGTCGAGGTCTTCGACGATCGACTCGATGACGAGATCGCACTCGCGCAGCTCGCCGAGGTCGGCGACGGCCTTGACCCGACCGAGCACGGCGTCGCGCTCGTCGGCCTCGAGCTTGCCCCGGTCGACCTGCTTGGCCAGCGACTTCTCCATGCCGGCCACCATCGCGTCGGCGGTTCCCTGGGCCCGACTGCGCAGCACGACCTCGAAGCCGGCCTTGGCCGCGACCTCGGCGATGCCCGAACCCATGATCCCGGAACCCACGATCCCGACGCGCTTGACCGTCATCGACTGCCCCTCCCTGAGTGAAGGTCGAAAGGCTACCGGCGGGTAGGCCCGCCAGGCGAGTGTGCGTCGCCCGTAGGATCCCGGCCGTGACCAAGGGATCCGGGACCGTCGCCCTCGTCGGCGGCGACGAGTGGACCGAGCCGTGCACGACGTTCGACACCCGTCTGCTGGAGTTCGCCGGCACCGACGAGGTGCTGGTGCTGCCGACCGCGGCCGCCTTCGAGCACCCCGACCGCGCGGTCGAGCGGGCGACCCGATACTTCGAAGGCCTGGGCGCACGGGTGACCGGACTCCCGGTGCTGAACCGTCGCGACGCCGAGGCCGATGCGAACGTCTCCGCCGTCCGCGTTGCCCGCTTCGTCTACGTCGCCGACGGCTCACCGCTCCACCTGCGCTCCGTCCTCAAGGGCAGCGCGTTCTACGACGCCCTGGCGTACGCGTACGGACGCGGCGCCGTGATCGCGGCGTCGGGCGCGGGAGCAACCGTGTTGGGCGATCCGATGGTCGATCCACGGGGTGGTGCGTACACCGTCGGGCTCGGACTCGTTCCCGGCCTCGCGATCTTCCCGTACCACGGCCGGGCCGCCGAGCACCTGCGCGAACGCTCGGTCGACCTGCTCGCACGCGACGCGATCCTCGTCGGCATCGACGAGATGACCGCGCTCGTGCGTACCGGTGACGACCCCTGGGACGTGATGGGCGCGGGCGGCGCGACCGTCTACCGCAAGGACGCGAAGCCGAAGACCGTGAAGAGTGGCGCCCAGGTCGAGCTCGGCGCCGGGGCTGCGGCTACGCGCCCTTGATCGTCACCGAGACGATCGTCACCTTGGTCGTGGGATCTCCGGTCGTGGGATCGGCCGGAATCGCTTCGATCTTGCGTACGACGTCCATCCCCGACTTCACCGTCGCGAAACGCGCGTAATCGTTGGCCAAGGTCGCGCCCTGGCTCGCGCCGGTCACGATGAAGAACTCGGAGTCGAAGGTGCCGGGCGGATCGCTGCCCTTCTTCGCGGCCGCGACCACCCCGACGGGATAGTGATTCTTCGGCACCTCGCCGACGACCGGGTGCCCGAAGGTGGCTGTCTTGTCGCCGCCCGGCGCGCCGCCCTGGATGACGAAGTCCTTGACGATGCGGGTCCAGGCCGAGCCATTGTACGCGCCGCTCTTCGCCACCGAGGCGAAGTGGCGAGCGGCGATCGGGTCGTTCTTCGAGTCGAGCGCGAGGACGATGTTGCCGAGGGCCGTCTTGATCGTTGCGGTGACGCCCTTGGTCGGCAGCTTCTTGACCTCGACGAAGGGCGTCGTGGACGTGGTTGTCGTGCTCGCAGCCTTCTTGCTGCTGCCGCCGTTGATCCAGGTGAGGAACCCGAATCCGACGACGAACACGCCGGCGGCGATGGCGCCGTTACGAATCGTCCGATTGCGACGCTGCTTCTTGATCTCGGCTTCGCGCGCTTCGCGCGCGGCCCGGGCGTTTTCCTTCTTGCGCTGGCGTTTGTCTGCACTCGGCACGGCCGATGAATGTACAGGGCGGCGAAACCCTTCCTCCGTTCACGGAGGCCGCCGGTAGCCTTGACGGCCGTGGGTCTACTGGTTCAGAAGTTCGGCGGGACCTCGGTCGCCGACCCGGATCGCATCCGGGCGGTCGCCGATCACCTGGTCAGGACGCGCCGGGCGGGCAGCGACGTCGTGGCCGTGGTTTCGGCCATGGGCAAGACCACCGACGATCTCGTCCGCCTCGCCAACGACGTCACCCGCCACCCGGGCGGCCGCGAGATGGACATGCTGCTCACGTCGGGCGAGCGCATCTCGATGGCGCTCCTGTCGATGGCCGTCGAGGATCTGGGCCAGGCCGCGGTGAGCTTCACGGGGAGCCAGGCGGGCATCGTCACCGATACCGATCACGGCAAGGCGAAGATCATCGAGGTGCGCGGCGACCGCATCCGCGAGGCCCTGGCCGAGGGCAAGGTCGCGATCGTCGCCGGGTTCCAGGGAGTCTCGACGACCCGCGACATCACCACGTTGGGCCGCGGCGGTTCCGATACCACGGCCGTCGCGCTGGCGGCCGCGCTCGGCGCCGACGCGTGCGAGATCTACACCGACGTCGAAGGCGTGTACACCGCCGACCCGCGCATTGTCCCGACCGCGCGCAAGCTCGCTCGGGTTTCGTTCGACGAGATGCTCGAGATGGCGGCGACGGGCGGGCGCGTGCTCGCGCTGCGCTCCGTCGAGTTCGCGCGCAACCACCACGTGAAAGTGCACGTCCGGTCGAGCTTCACCTGGGCGCCGGGCACATGGATCACCGAGGAGGACGCCACCGTGGACGCGGTAGAAGCGATGGAACAAGCGATCATCTCCGGCGTCACACACGACACCGGTGAAGCGAAGGTCACGATCGAGCGCGTGCCCGACCGGCCCGGCGTCGCGGCGATGATCTTCCGCGACCTCGCGGAGGCCGGGATCAACGTCGACATGATCGTGCAGAACGTGTCGAGCGCGGGTCACACCGATATCTCGTTCACCGTTCCGCGCGGCGATGTTGAGCGGGCGGCGCGCTGCATGGAGAAGATCGTCATCGACACCGAGGCGAGCGGCTTCGGCACCGACGATCACATCGGCCGGGTGTCGCTGATCGGCGCGGGCATGAAGACGCATCCCGGCATCGCCGCCAAGATGTTCGAGACGCTCGCGAACGAAGGCGTGAACATCGAGATGATCAGCACGTCGACGATCCGGATCTCGTGTGTCGTCGCGGAAGACGACGTGGAGCGCGCCGTGCGCTCGCTGCATGCCACGTTCGGGCTCGACAAGGAATAGAGGGCAGTCGTGCGAGTGGGTTTGATGGGTGCCACTGGGATGGTGGGCACCGAGATGCTGCGGATACTCGAGCAGCGTGCGTTCCCCGTGAGCGAGTTGCGCGCGTACGCGTCCCCTCGGTCGGAAGGGCGCAAGCTCGCCTTCGACGGCGGCGAGGTGACGTGCGAGGTGTTGCGGCCGGGCTGTTTCGACGGGCTCGACCTCGTGATCATCGACGTCGACGAGCCGCTGTCGCTCGAATGGTCGCCGCAGGCCGTGGCCGCGGGCGCGAAGGTGATCGACAAGTCGTCGGCGTTCCGCATGGACCCTGATGTGCCGCTCGTCGTCGCCGAGGTGAATCCGGAAGACATGCGCCGGATGCCGAAGGGCATCGCGTCGTGCCCGAACTGCACGACGATGATTCCCGTCACCGCGCTCGCGCCGTTGCATCGCGCGGCGCGCATCGACCGGATGGTCGTGTCGACCTATCAGTCGGTGTCGGGCGCCGGTCAGGTCGGGTTGCACGAGCTCGACGCGCAGTGGACCAAGCTCGACGGCCGCTCCGAAGAATTGCGCCGCTCGGGCACGCAGAACGGCTTCCTCGTGCAGGGTGAGGTGTGGGACAAGCCGATCGCGGGCAACGTGATCCCGCTCGCCGGTTCGCTGAAGGAGCAGGGCTACACGTCGGAAGAGTGGAAGATGGTCTACGAGTCGCGCAAGATCCTGCACGACGACGAGATCCGCGCCACCGTCACCTGCGTGCGCGTTCCCGTGTACGTCGGCCACGCCGTGAGCGCGAACATCCGCTTCCGGCGCCCGATGAGCAAGGCGGAAGCGGTCGAGTTGTTGCGGGTTGCGCCCGGTGTGCTCCTCGTCGACGACGGCGACGGCTACCCGACCCCGCAGGAGGCGGCCGGCATCGATCCGGTGCTCGTGGGGCGGGTGAGGGAAGACCCCTCCGAGCCCGGTTCGATCGACCTCTGGGTCACCGGCGACAACCTGCGCAAGGGTGCCGCCCTGAACGGCGTCCAGATGGCCGAGCTCCTCCTGTAGACACCCGCCATTCGCTCCGTCGCGAAGATTCTTTGAAAGATTCTTTGCGACGGGTCGGCAAAAGGTGTCGATGCCGCGGGCTCCCGTTCGTCGTCGGTGTGATCCGATAGCGATACCAACGAGGAGGACCCCAATGCGCTACATCCTGTTGATCTGCGCCGACGAGTCGGCGGTACAGGCGTTCAGCCCGGCCGAAGGCGAAGCGATGACGGCCGAGTACATGAAATTCGGCGAGGACATGAGCAAGCGTGGTGCGCTGCAGGGCGGCGAACGCCTCCACCCGACCACCGACGCCACGACGGTGCAGGTGCGCGACGGCGAGGTCCTCACCTCCGACGGCCCGTTCGCGGAGACGAAGGAGCAGATCGGCGGCTACTACGTCGTCGACTGCAAGGACCTCGACGAGGCCATCGAGATCGCGGCGAAGATCCCGGGCGCGCGTCTGGGCTCGATCGAAGTGAGGCCCATCTGGGACATGTGACCGACATCGAGGCCGCCGTTGTCGCCGCGTTTCGCTCGGAGTGGGGTCGCGTGGTCGCGACCCTGATCCGGGTGACGGGCGACTGGGACCTCGCCGAAGAATGCGCGCAGGACGCCTTCGCGCGGGCACTCGAAACGTGGCCGCGCGACGGCATCCCCCGCTCGCCGGGTGCCTGGCTGACGACAACGGCACGCAACCGCGCGCTCGATCGTCTCCGGCGGGCCGCGAGCGGAGCCGGCAAGCTCGAGGAGGTGGCGGTGATCTCCCGACCCGGCCCGCCCGATGATCCGGCTGCCGACGGTGACGACAGTGGCGTCGCAGACGACCGGCTCCGCTTGATCTTCACGTGCTGTCACCCCGCGCTGTCGCGCGACGCGCAGGTCGCGCTGACCCTTCGCACGCTCGCGGGCCTGACGACCGCGGAGATCGCCCGCGCCTTTCTCGTTCCCGAACCCACCATGGCGCAGCGTCTCGTGCGCGCCAAGCACAAGATCCGCAACGCCGGCATCCCGTATCGCGTCCCACCCGCCCACCTCCTTCCCGAACGGACGGGCGCGGTCCTTGCGGTCGTTTATCTCCTGTTCAACGAGGGCTACTCCGCGACCGCCGGCAGCGAGTTGATTCGCGTGCAACTGAGCGCGGAGGCCATCCGCCTCGCGCGCACGCTCGCAGCGCTCATGCCCGACGAGCCCGAGGCGATCGGCCTGCTCGCGCTCCTGTTGCTCACCGACGCGCGCCGCGGCGCCCGCGTCGACGCCGCGGGCGACCTGATTCCGCTGGAGGAACAGGACCGGACCCGCTGGGATCGGGATTCGATCGAGGAAGGCGTCGAACGACTCGACGCCGCGCTGCGGCGCGGCGAGCCCGGGCCGTACCAGGTGCAGGCGGCGATCGCCGCGTGCCACGCCGGCGCGGACACGGCCGGCGAGACCGACTGGGTCGAGATCGCGGCGCTGTACAAGACGCTGGCCCGCATGGTGCCGTCACCTGTCGTCGAGCTGAACCGCGCGGTCGCGATCGGGATGGCCGACGGACCCGAAGCCGGGCTGCGACTCGTCGACGCGCTCGACTCGTCGGGCGCGCTCTCGGGCTACCACCTGTTGCCCGCCACGCGGGCCGACCTGCTCCGCCGCCTGGACCGACGCGAGGAGGCCGCGCACGCGTACCGCGACGCGCTCGCCTTGGCCGCGACCGACGCGGAACGTCGTTATCTCGAACGACGATTGGCGGAGCTCTCGCGCTAGCCCGGCGCGATCTCGACCGGTTCGACGAGATACTCCAGCCCGCACAGGTCGAGCAGCCGGCGCGCGACATCCGACGGCGCCCGCAGCATCAGGTTCCGGTGCTGCGCCCGAAGAACAGCCCGGCTCTTGACGATCGTCCCGAGCCAGGCGGCGCCGATGAAGTCGACCTCCGCGAGATCGACGATGACGTCGGTGTCGTCCCGCCCGACGGCCGCATCGAAGGCGTCGACGAGAAGGTTGAGCGCGGCCGAGTCGAGCTCGCCTTTGAGTGCGACGACTGTGTGAACCGCGTCGAGCGTCCCGCGCCGCTTCGAGACCACGACTCCGGGGCGACTTGCCACGCTGTACCTACGGGTAACGGTCGTTGCCATCACAGACTCCCAAGCAGTTGGACGCAAAACAATGCGCTACCAGGGTCTGGAGCAACGCTCCCGGAGCCTGCCGGAGCAGGCTTCCCGCACGGACGGGCTGTCGCCGTGTTGCCGACGACCGTACACCCATTTCCGGACGGAGTGTCGAGCGACTTCGCCTGTTTTACGAAATCAGGTTTGAACTTCAGATACCCGGTTGCAGTTCGAGCAGGAACTCCAGCTCGCCCGAGTTGCCGACGCTTGCCGGCCCGCCGCTCGGATTGTTGATCTGGTAGTCGGAGAACGTGATCGTCGGGTTGCCCTGGACCTCGATCGTGTTGCCGGTTCGACTCGTGTTCAACGTGAGCACCACGTCCCGGGTCGTACCGTGCAGCTGGAGCTTGCCCGTCGCCGAGTAGGAGTGCGGGACGCCGTCCTTCGGGACCGGGCCGAGCTCGATCGGCTTCGTGAGCGTGAACGTCGCGGTCGGGAAGCTGGCGGTGTCCATGATCCGCCCCTGGAACTGCCCGTCGCGCTGGCTCTTGTCGCTCGTGATCGAGGTCATGTCGACCGTGAAGTGCGCGGTGGTGACCCTCGTCGCCGTGATGGTCATCGAACCCGTGACGCGGTTGGTCTGGCCGACGGCGGTGCCGCTCTGGCCGAACAGCGTTTCCGTGACCCGGTACCGCACGACCGAGCCCGTCCCGATCTTCCACGTGCCGGCGAGTGGCGCGCGCGTGGTTCCCGGCGCGGTCGACGGCACCGTCGCGGTGTTGATCGAGAGCTTGGGCGGCGGGTCGCTCTGGATGAAGTGGAAATACACGAACGGACCGCCGACGACGACCACGAGTGCGACGACGACGATGCCGATGAGCCAGCGTTTCACCGAGCCAGAGTGATGATCCGACCTGTGTGTGTGCTGTGAATATCCGCAGCGCACTTCGACCATTGACTACTCGGGCACGTACACCAACAAGGGCTCGGGGTGCTTCTCGACGGTGAAGTCGAGATGGCCCGCGAAGACCTCGCCGTCGGCCGCGAGCATGTGGTCTCCCTCCGTTATGTGCACGTCGAGCGCCGGCAGGAGTCGGCGCGAGTACACCTTCGAGCGCACGAGGTTGCCCGTGAGGGCGGCGACGATCAGCCGCACCCTGGCCCACGGTTCGGAACCGTCGACGACGCGCACGTCGAAGAGCCCGTCGTCGAGACGTGTACGAGTGCTCGGCGCGAAGCCCGACGGCTCGTATGTGCAGTTGCCGATGAAGATCATCCAGACCCGGCACGCCCGTCCGTCGATCGTGACTTCGAACGGTTCGTATTCGCGCAGCACGCGCGTGAGCGCGACCCCGAGCGCCGCCCATTTGCCGATCGAGTCCTCGAGTTTCTCGCGCGCCTCGACGAGCTTCGAGTAGCTGCCGAAGCTGGCGGTGTTCACGAAGGCACGACCGTCGATGCAACCGACGTCGACCGCCACGAGTTGCCCGCTCTTCACCGCGCGCGCCGAGTCGTCGACGGAGTCGAGCCCGAGGTCGCGCGCGAAGTGGTTCAACGTCCCGCCCGGGACTACGAGGAGCGGGCGCCGATGTTCGAGCGCGACCCCGACGGCCGTGTTGATCGATCCGTCGCCACCGATCACGCCGATCGCGAGGGCGTCGGCCGCGGCCTCGTGGAGGGCCCGCTCCATGTCGGCGGGGTCGTCGAGCTCGACGATTTTGGCCGCGGGAAGGGCTTCGACGAGCTCGTCGGACTGCTCCTTGCCCCGACCCGAATGCGCACGTGGGTTGACCACCACGGTCAAGCCCGCGCCGTCGGCCGAGGGCTTGCCGACGACCCGCACCAAGCGCGGGGGAACGGGCCGCGCCGACGCCGCGGAGTGATCGACGCGCGGCCACACCTTGGTGGTCGCGGCGGCGACGCCCAGGCCGATCGCGCTCCCGAACAACACGTCGCCCGGGTAGTGCACGCCGTTGTAGACGCGGGAGTACGCCACCGCGGCCGCGAGCGCGCCGACGGGAGCGGCCAGCGCCGGGACCTCGATCGTGGTCGCGGCGGCGAACGCGGCGGCTGATGCGGCGTGCCCCGACGGCATCGACGACGACACCGGGCGCCGACGCAGCCCGACGAACGGAAACGCCTCGGCCGACGGCCGGCGCCGAGGAAGCAGCCGTTTGAGAATGCCGCTCGAGATCGCGGAAGCGCCGGCAATCGCGATCACACCCCGCAGCGCCGCGCGCCTCTCGACGCGACCGCCGAACGCGCCGAGCCCGGCCGCGATCGCGAACCAGATCAGCGAGTGATCGGCCGCGCGCGAAAGCCGCGGCATCACGATGTCGAGCGCGCCGGAGCGACGACCACTCAAGCGCGCGAACGCGCGCTCGTCGGCGCGCCGGAAGCGCCCGATCGGTCGAACCGGGAGCGACTTAACGGGGCACGACCCGGTCGGGTTCGGGGGTGCGGGGCGCGCCTCGTTTGGCCCTGGCCAGCTCCGCGCCGAGCTCCTGCAGGCGGGCGCGCGGCATCTTGGCGCGGACCTTCGGGAACCAGTCGGTCTCTTCCTCCTCGACGTGATGGCGAACCTGCTCCATCATCACCGTGACCTTGGCGTCGTAGCGCTCGTCGTCGGGCTCGATCGACAGGATCTCCTCGAGCGTCCACTTCAGGACGTGGTGTTCTTCGAGGCTCTCCAAGATCGAGTCCTCGAGCTTCGGAATCTCCTCGCGGACCGCCGGATAGAAGACCTTCTCCTCGATCGCGGCGTGGATCGACAGTTGCTCGATCGCCTTGTCGACGAACTTCGATCGGTTGGCGCGGCCGGCGCGCTTGGCCGCCTTGTACTCGCGAAACAGCTTCGACACGGCCTTGTGGTCGGCCTTCAGAAACGCGATTGCATCCACGGTGCTCCCCTTTGTGATGGCGGGTCGGACCCAACTTGGAGCGGAGAGATACCCCGTCTCGCGCCGGAACAATCGCCTGCCGAGCGCGGAGGTCTCGGGACGGCCGCCGGGCGGGCGGGTTCAGCGCTGGGTCGTCTTCGCGATGGGAAGTGACGCGGCAATGTCCTGCCACAGCGCTTTGGTCTCGGCGCCGGTGTCGACACATCGCCCGAGGTGATCGTCGTCGAGGAACGTGTCTTCTGCATGATCGCGTATCCACCCCTGGAGAACGCTGTGGAGCCACGCGAACTGCGCGTCGGAGACGGCTCCAATGGGGTCGCATCGAGTAAGCAGCACAGAGAATCGCGCACGCGTCGCGGTCAGCGCGGAACGCATCTGATCGAGTCGTTCGACGATCAGCGTTCGTAGCGCGGGCGACTGCGTATGAAATGTCTTCGTGCCGACGACTCGATCGAGCGCGTTCCCGGGACCGATGACGAGCACGCTGAACTTCGGCTGGAACGCTCGCGTCACCTGCCGGAAGTAACGGTCGAGTTGCGCGCAGCGAGGCAGCATCGGAATCTGCTTGCCGAACACGATTGTCGGGCCCGCAACGACGTCGCACCCATAGACGCCGGAGGCCACGCCGCCGATGGAGCGACCGTGAAAGAACCACCGTTGGAGTTCCAGACTCACGGCCGTCGCGTCGCCGGCGACGAGCACGCGGGAGGCGCCTCCCGGGATGTTGGCGGCGGCCTCGACATATCTGGACGCTTCGGCGACGTTCCAAGGTGGTGCGGGATCCGCCGGAAGCGCGACAGCACCCAACGCGAGGCCGCCGCAACCGACAAGCGCGAGTGCACGTTTACCGGAAAATTGACCATGACGGAACGGCCGCTCGATGAGGAAGTACGAAGCGATTGCGACCAGACCAGTGACGATGAGCCGGGCGATGAGGAGTGGAAGCGCAGTGAGGTGCGTGCGGCTCGCGGTGAGCCAGAGGTAGATCGGATAGTGGTACAGGTACAGGCCGTAAGAGATCAGACCAACTGCGACGAGTGGACGCGATCCGAACAGCCGACCGAGGGGCCGCGCGCCTGATTGTTGGACAGCTGCGATGAGGAGTGCCGCCGCCGCTGCAACAAGCAAAAACCCACCGCGATACAACCACGGATCTTCAGAGTGCAACCGCCAGAACATGAGCGCGAGGAAGCCCAGTGCCACCCATCCCGCGGCTTCGATCACCCGCGAACGTCCGCCCGGTCGTCGAATGAGAACGACTGCGAGCAACGCGCCGACGAGCAACGATTGCGCGCGCGTGTCCGTCCCGTAATAGGAGCGTTCGCCGATCCCACGAAACAGAAGCGCGCACTCCGCCGCGGACGCGACGATGAGAAGCGCAACCGGCCATGCCAGCGAACGACTCCGGCGGCGCGACCACAGCAGGAGCGCGGCGAGCAAAAGTGGCCACACGAGGTACCACTGCTCCTCAACCGACAGGGACCACGTGTGGCTCAGGGCCGACGACGAGGTACCGAGGCGATTCCAGTTCTCGACATACAACAGCGTCGCGAAGCCCTCACCGCGTACGCCGGCCGCGGTCGCGCCGGTGAATGCGTACCGTCCTAGTAGCGCGGTTCCAACGATGAGCGCGAACATCGCGGGCAGGAGTCGACGCGCCCGTCGCGACCAGAACCTTGCGAAGTCGATACGGCCGGTGCTCGCGTGCTCGTGCAGCAGCAGCGTCGTGATCAAGAACCCTGAAAGTACGAAGAAGACGTCGACGCCGAGAAAGCCGCCGGCCCACGCACGACTGCCCGGAACGTCGTATTGATAGTGGTGATACACCAGAACCGCGACGATCGCGACCGCTCGAATTCCGTCGAGCGCCGGTACACGTGTGAATGCGCGATCGCGAATCGCGCTCGTGCTGTCGCGACGCTCCGCGACGCCGGAGTTCAGATCGCTCATGTCAGCCTGCGTCCCGACAGACCGACCTCACCGCGCGCACCGACCATCGCGCATCACTTCGGCGAGTGCTCGGTCGGCAAGTTATGGCGTCAGCGCCCTACGTCGACTGATCCCGAACAGGATGAGCGCCCCGGCCAGTGCGGCAAAGCCGAGCATGGCAAGTCGAGAGGTGCCGGAACCGGTGAATGCAAGCTCGGGCGCGCCCGTCACGACAGTGAAGTTCTGTGACACGGGATTGAATCCGCCGGTCGCCTCGAACTGCGCCGCGCCGCTTCGCGCGGTTGACGGAATGGCCACCGTGACCGCAAAGCTTCCGTCGGCCTGGGCGGGAAAGCTGCGGAGGGGCGTTCGCCGACCATCCTGCACGAAGACGATTCCGACGTCCGTCGCCGGTGCGTTCGGCGGGGGCTGTACGCCGTTCACCACGGTGTCATTGCACGTTGCGAAGAAGTACCGCCCACTCACGGCAACGGTGGAACCCGGTGCGCCTCTCGTGACGGCGAGATTGAGCTCAGGGCCGACGCAGCTCGCCCATGCGGGCGTGGTACCGGACGTGATGACGCCCGCGCAGGCTGCCGCGCCCAGAATGAACATCGCTGCTCGTCGCCCCATTGATGCCCCCTACGGACGCATGATGCCCGATCAACCACCGCTATGGCGAGTAACCGATCGGCGGTTGTCGCGTCGGGTCAGCCAAACGGGTGTTGTTTGAAGTATTGGCCGAGGGAAGTGACGATGGTACGAAGACGAGCCTCAGAGCCGACGCACTTATGGCGAAGGCGAGCCAGGTGCCGATCGCGCTAGCCGATTCGGCCGACGAGCCATGCCGCCGCGCCGATGACGACGAGCGCGGCGACCGTCGCCAGGAAAAGTCGACGCACCACCCGCGCCTGCGCGGCGGACATGCGACTGGTCCCACGGGCGAACTGGCCGATCGATTCGATCGCGCCCTCATACGTGTACGAGCTGTGCTGGAAGGCCCGCGTATCGACCACGCCGTCCACCTTCGGAAGGTGTCGAGCCGGCTTCCGCCGACGAATCCCACCCCGCCCCATTCGCGGAATCGTACGTCGTAGCCGCGTGCCGATGCATCTGTTGGGCGTGTGCGGCGGCGGTCTAGAGTCGAGCCGTGGTGACACCAGCCACCTTCCGCTCGGCCGGAGCGCGGCGGCGAGAACCTTTCGCCGTCATGCTTGCCGTCTCGGCCCTTCTCATGGTTGCCCCAACCGCGCTGTTCGGCGCCGCGCTATTCGCGCACGGGTTTCGCTATCACAGCTATGGATTCGCAGCCGCTGGTCTCGCAACGGCGCTCGTAGCACCCGTCAGTGGAGTCGGCGCGTGGTTCGTGAGAACCTCAGCTGCGAACCGCGTTGCGCGCTTGATGTTCGCGGAAGCGGTCACGTTTGTGGCCGGCGCGGGTGTCCTTCTGACCTGGCTGGCCGTTGTGGTCATCGCGTTGTCGCATCTCAGCGTCGGTTCGCCGAGCGCAGCCGCATTTGGGCACGGCCTGCGGCCGATTCCGGTAGCCCGCGCGAGCTGTCCGTATCTGTCCCGCGTGCATGACTCGGCCGCGCGGGCAGGCGCGGCGTCGGGTGCGGCAATGAACGACAGCTATCCGATGACATGGCGGACGATGAGAGCCGACATCGGCGGCAAGCTGCGCGCATTCGATCAGGACTTACGCGACGCGACGAAGCACACTCCGGCACCGATCGCGACGAAGCTCGTTGCCGCGCGCGAACAAGTTGATATCGGCATCGTGTCGCTCTCGTCAGCGCGAAGCGGCAACGACTGGTCTACACACGCAGCCCCTGCGATATTGGGCGGTTACTCCTCGCTGGTCGACGCGAGCGACCTCACGGGCAGAGCGTGTGGGTTCGTGGTCGCGCCGGATCCCAACGTCTTCCTCAGCAGCAGCGCGCGCTAGCACAAGCACCGATTGCCCGATCTCGATCATCGCGGCGAGCGACCGATCTGCTCAGCCGCGTAGTGCGAAGCACGTCAGGAGCGCATAGTGGTGCCATTATGCGTGCGTGTCGACGGTGGGGATTCGGGCTCGCACCACGCTCCTATTAGTGCCTTTGGTCGCGGGTTGTACGACGTCGGCACGGGGCGCTGCACCGACGACCACCGTTGCAACAACGACAACATCGACGACACCGAAGACGCGGGCAGAGTGCACGATGGCGGACCTGCGTGGTCGGGCTCCCGTCATGCCACGACCCGTTCGGGTTACGCAGCGGGTCGACTTGGGCAACCCAACGAACCCGGTGAGCCTCGACCCGTTGTCTGTGTCGGCCCAACCTCAGATCAGCGCGAGCAAGGCGTGGAATACGTCGCCTCCGCGACTACCCGGCTCGTACCGTTTGCTGCTCGGGCAGTACTCATCACTGTTCCCGACAAACTCACAACACAAGTCAGACATCCAGAATGTGCTCGCTTGGGTCATACTCGGGCGCCACGTTCCGTACATCTTCCATGAGCATCCGGCGCCCGTGAACGCAACCACCGTTCCGCCCGCCCCATGCCGGTTCGCGGACACACTCAGCGCGATCGACGCGACGACCGGTCGTCCCATCATTGAAAACGCACGTTCCGGAGGCTGATCGGCGGGCGCTGGGACTTGAGGTCAGCGAGGACGAACAACTCCCGCGAGCATCCTTCCGACTTCTATCGCGGCCGTTCCGCTGGTGACCGCCGGGTCGCGCTGAGCAAACGCGCGCACCTCGTCCTCGTCGTCAGCTTCGAGAACGCCAAGGCCCCACGATCCCGTGTCATCGAGGATCGGTCCGAACACCACCATCTGCCCGGAGTCGACGTACGGCTTCCAGTGTGCCGCGTGCCGTCCCATGATCTCGCGCTCCTCGTCGGACATGTCGAGAGCGAAAGTCGGGCGCGTAGCTATGAGTCTGAATACGAAGGTCGTCATCGTCCGGAGTATGTCGGAGCCATGTGGAGTGTCGCCAAAACTGAACCGGCGATTCGCTGAGCTAAGAGCAGTGGCGAGAGGCGGCTGTGGCTCTCCGGAGAGCGGCCTGCGGGTCTCACGGTCGATCAACGGCGCGCGGCGTCACGCTGATCTGCGGAAATTGAGTCGGGGTGCCGGGATTCGAACCCGGGACCTCAGCGTCCCGAAGGCCTATTTCCCGAATGACGGCGAATCGTAGCGAACGAAAGCGGCAGGTCAGCACAGGTGCGCGGTCGCTCGCGAACCGCTGCGAATGAATGCGTCCGCGGGGTTGTCGCGGGGCTGGCGCGCCTGGCCGCAAACGAGTACCG
>DASYJT010000294.1:0-3617 GCA_035996165.1 Acidimicrobiia bacterium | reverse complement strand
CCGAGACCCTTGTCGGTCCACAAGTGCTTCTTGCGCGTCGACGAGTTGTTCGCGATTACCGCGTTGGCTGCCTCGAGGATCCGCTGCGTCGACCGGTAGTTCTGGTCGAGCACGACGATCGTCGCGTCGGGGAACGCGTCTTCGAACTTCAACAGGTTGCGGAAGTCGGCGCCGCGGAACTTGTAGACGCTCTGGGCGTCGTCGCCCACGACCATGATGCTGCGGTGCTCGAGCGCCAGCAGGCGCACGAGCTCCCACTGCGCGGCGTTGGTGTCTTGGAACTCGTCGACGAGTATGTGGCGGAACCGCTGCTGGTACCGGCGCAGCACTTCGGGGAACTCCCGGAACAGCCGGACGGTGAGCACGAGCAGGTCGTCGAAGTCGACGGCCGAAGCCTCCGCCAGGCGGCGCTGGTACTCGGTGTAGACCTCGGCCACCCGGCGCTCGGCCGGGCCGACGGCCTGTTCCGCGTACTCCACGGGCAGGATCAGCTCGTTCTTCAGCGCGCTGATCTGCGAATGGAGCTGGCGGGCCGGGAACCGCTTGGGATCGAGGTTGAGATCACGGCGGACCCAGTCGGTGAGCCGGGTGGCGTCGGCCTGGTCGTAGATCGTGAAGCTCGACCGGTAGCCGAGCAGTGGCGCCTCCCGCCGCAGGATGCGCGAGCAGGCGGCGTGGAAGGTCGACACCCACATGCGGTGCCCCACCGGACCGACGAGCTTCGCCACCCGGTCGCGCATCTCGCCCGCGGCCTTGTTGGTGAACGTGATCGCGAGGATTTCGAACGGCGAGGCGCCGAGCTCGGCGACGAGGTACGCGAGCCGGTGGGTCAGCACGCGCGTCTTGCCCGAGCCCGCACCGGCGATCACCAGCACCGGGCCGGCCGGAAGGGTCACGGCCTCGAACTGGGCCGGGTTCAAGCCCGTGAGATCCAGGCTCCGGGAGTGGTCCCGAACTGCGGGAGCCGGGACGGCGGGCTCGATGTCGACCATGACTCCACGCATGGTACCGGGGTCGAATTACAAGCGTGTCGAGTGCGATCTAAGGAACTTCGATCATGACCGTGACCGGTCCGTCGTTCACGAGCGACACCTGCATGTCGGCTCGGAACCGACCGGTCGCGACGGACACGCCGGCCGCGGCCAACTCGTCGACGAAGGCCCCGATCAACGGCTCGGCCTGTTCGGGTCGGGCCGCGGCGACCCAACTCGGGCGTCGCCCGTGCGCCGTGTCGCCGTAGAGCGTGAACTGGCTGACGACCAGTGCCGCGCCGCCCGTGTCGAGCACCGACCGGTTCATCGCGCCCGCGTCGTCGTCGAAGATCCGCAGGTTCGCGACCTTGGTTGCCAGTTTGGCCGCGTCCGGCTCCGCGTCGGTGTGGGTGACGCCGACGAGCACGCAGAGACCGGGGCCGATCTCGCCCACGATCTCTCCGTCGACGCTTACCCGCGCCTCGGTCACCCGTTGCACCAGGGCGCGCACGGCAAAGACCCCGGGCGTGCGCTTACGAAGCCGCGTTTTCCGCGTCGGCCGTGTACGCGCCCTTGCTGGCGAGCCCGTTCATGTTGGCGCGGTGTAGGTACGCGGCCTGCCCGGCGCTCATGTTCGCGTCGGCGCCCTTCCACGCCTTCAACGACGCGGCCTGCAGCGCCCGGCCGTACGAGAACGACAGCTGCCACGGGTGCGGGCCCTTGGCGTTCATCGCGTTCAGGTTGGCCGTCGCTTCCTCGTCACCCTGGCCGCCCGACAAGAACACGATCCCGGGCACCGCCGCGGGCACCGTGATCTGGAAGCACGAGATGGTCGCGTCGGCGACCGTGTCGGGCGACACCGGATAGCTCGAGTGACTCTTGCCCGGGAGCACCATGTTCGGCTTCAGCAACATGCCGTCGAGGTCGACCCGCTGGTCGTACAGCTCCCCGAAGACCGCGTGCAGCGTGTCGCACGTCACCTGGTAGCAACGGTCGAGCGAGTGATCGCCGTCCATCAGTACCTCGGGCTCGACGATCGGCACGATGCCTTCCTCCTGGCACAGCGCGGCGTAGCGAGCGAGCGCGTGCGCGTTGAGGTCGATGCAAAGGCGCGACGGGATCTGGGGACCGATCGTGATGACCGCGCGCCATTTCGCGAAGCGCGCGCCGAGCTCGCGGTACTCGATCAGTCGCTCGCGCAATCCGTCGAGGCCGTCGGTGACGAGCTCGTCGGGCGACTTCGCGAGCTTCACCGCGCCCTTGTCGACCTTGATGCCGGGGATGATGCCCTGCGACTGGAGAATCTTCGGCAGCGGCCGACCGTCCGAGGCGGCCTGGCGGATGGTCTCGTCGAACAGGATCACGCCACTGATGTGGTCCGCGGCGCCCGCGGTCGTGAACAACATCTCGCGGTACGCGCGCCGGCGGTCCTCGGTCGAGTCGCAGCCGATCGCGTCGAAGCGCTTCTTGATGGTGCCGCTGCTCTCGTCGGCCGCCAGGATGCCCTTACCCGGGGCAACCAGTGCCCGCGCCGTCTGCTTGAGATCTGCCGAGTCCAACGTCTCGTCCCCTCGTGTCGTGCCGTTCGTCCGGGCATTTTCCACCGGATGCGGCACGCAAGCGAACCCGGAGGTCCGATTACTCCGATTCGCCCGTCATTCCCACTCAATAGTCCCGGGCGGCTTCGACGTGATGTCGTACGCGACCCGGTTCACGCCGGGGACCTCGTTGATGATCCGCGACGAAATGCGCTCCAGCACGTCGTAGGGCAGGCGGGCCCAGTCGGCGGTCATGGCGTCGTCGGAGGTCACTGCCCGCAGGATGATCGGGTAGGCGTACGTGCGGTCGTCGCCCATGACGCCGACGGTCTTGACGGTCGGGAGCACTGCGAAGCTCTGCCAGATCTCCCGGTAGAGCCCCGCCCGGCGAATCTCCTCCATCACCACCGCGTCGGCCTTCTGCAGGATCTCCACGCGCTCGCGGGTAATCGTTCCGATGATGCGTACCGCGAGCCCCGGTCCGGGGAAAGGTTGGCGCCAGACGATCTCTTCGGGAAGCCCGAGCTCCTCGCCGACCGCGCGGACCTCGTCCTTGAACAGCGCGCGCAACGGTTCGACGAGCTCGAACTGCATGTCGTCGGGAAGACCACCGACGTTGTGATGACTCTTGATGTTCGCGTTGTCGCCGCCACCGGACTCGACGATGTCGGGATACAACGTGCCCTGCACCAAGAAGCGCGCTTCGCCGAGATCTTCGGCCGCTTCCTCGAACACGCGGATGAAGAGCTCGCCGATGGCCTTGCGCTTGCGTTCCGGGTCGATCACGTCGTCGAGCGCGTCGAGGAAGCGGTCGCCGGCCTTCACGTGGACGAGCTCGACCTCGAACTGCTCGCGGAACGTCTCTTCGACCTGCTCGGCCTCGCCGAGTCGCAACAAGCCGGTGTCGACGAACACGCAGACGAGCTGGTCGCCGACTGCCTTGTGCACGAGCGCGGCCGCGACCGCGGAGTCGACACCGCCCGACAGCCCGCAGATCACTCGCTCGGTCCCGACCTGGGCGCGGATCTCCGCGACCGCGTGCTCGATGATCGACACGTTCGTCCAGGTCGGACGGCAGCCCGCGGCGTCGAACAGGAACGCCTTCAGG
>DASYJT010000293.1:0-12104 GCA_035996165.1 Acidimicrobiia bacterium | reverse complement strand
CGAGGACCTCGACATGCTGCGGCGCATCGGCGTGCGGAGCGACAAGCTGCACCTGCTCGGTAACGGCGTCGACCTGGGGCGTTTCGATCCCGACGCCGTGCCGGCCGACTCCCGCGCCGCGCTGCGCCGCGAATGGGGTGTCCCCGCAGACGCGATCGTGTGCGGCGCCGTCGGACGCCTCGTGCACGAGAAGGGCTATCGGGATCTCTTCGGCGCGGCGCGCTTGCTTCGGGACGCGTCGCCCGAGGTGCATTTCGTGATCGTCGGCCCGCGTGACGACGCGAAGTCCGACGCGCTCAGCGCGGCCGAGATCGACCGGGCCCGACAGGAACCGAACGTGCACATGGTCGGAGCCCGTGACGACGTGGAAGCTTGCTACACCGCGTTCGACATGTACGCACTCGCCTCGTACCGAGAGGGCTTCCCGCGTTCGGCGATGGAAGCCGCCGCAATGTCGTTGCCCGTCGTAGCGACCAACATTCGGGGCTGCCGTCAGGTCGTCGATCACGGGCGGACCGGTCTCCTCGTCGAGGCACACGACGCTGATGCGCTCGCGGGTGCGGTCGGCGAGATCGCCGCCGACGCGTCCCACCGCGGGCGCATGGCGGTCGCCGGTCGCGAGAAGGCGTTGAAGGAGTTCGACGACCGACGTTGCATCGACGTCACCCTTGCCGTGTACGACGACCTGTGCGGTCGTTCGTCCCGTCGGCGGGCGGTGGCATGACCGACGCCTTCGAGGTTCGGGAGGCGGTCGTGGCCGACGCCCCCCGGATCGCCGACTTGCATGCGAGTCGCATCGGCGAGGGCTTCCTCACCTTTCTCGGGACGAGGTTTCTCACGCGCCTGTATCGCCGCGTCGTGCGCTCGCCGCACGCGTTCGCGGTCGTCGTCGTCGAGCAAGGCGTCGTGGTCGCGTTCGCGGCCGCCTCCGACGACGTGCGGAACTTCTACAAGGAGTTCGTCATCCGCGACGGTGTCCTCGCAGGGTTGGGTTCGGCACCTCGCGTCATACGGTCGATCCCGAGGGTGCTGGAGACCCTGAGATATCCGGCTCTGACGGCAGACCTGCCGCGAGCGGAGATCCTCTCCGTCGCGACCGACGGCGCGGTCACCGGACGCGGCTACGGCAGCGTCGCCCTGACGCACGCGACGCGTGAGCTGGAACGGCGCGGATGCATGACGGCCAAGGTCGTCACCGGCGCCACGAATGATTCGGCGCTGCGGCTGTACCACCGAAACGGGTTCGCGACCCACACGGAGATCTCGGTGCACGGCGATGTCACGTCCGAGGTGTTGGTATGGGCTTCGTCGTAGCCTTCGTCATCGCGGCGATTGCGACGCCGGTAGCGATGCGGGTCGCCCGCCGCTTCGACATCTTCGATCGGCCCGGTCCGCTCAAGGTGCACACGAAGCCGGTGCCGTACCTCGGCGGCGCGGCCGTGTTCGTCGCGGTCGGGGTGGTCCTCGCGCCGAGCCATCCGAGCTGGCTCGTCCCACTCTCGCTCGCGTGCGCACTGGGAATCGCCGACGACCGTTTCGGAGTGAACGTGTTCGTCCGGCTCGGCGCCCAGATCGGTATCGGGTGCATTGCCGGGATCGTGGTGCCCGCCCCCGATCCCGCCGGATGGGTCGTCACCGCGGTACTCGTCGTCGGCCTCATGAACGCGGTCAACCTCATCGACGGCCTCGACGCGCTCGCCGGTGGGGTCGTCGCCGCCGCCCTCGTCGCCCTGTCGACCCTCGAGCCGGAGCTGCGGAGCATCGCCCTCCCGGTCGCGGGCGCGCTGGCCGCCTTCTTGATCTACAACCGCCCGCCCGCGCGGATCTACCTGGGTGACGGCGGCGCGTATTTCCTCGGAACGGTGCTCGGCATGTTGCTCGCACTGTCGCTGCACGGCGGATCGGCCCACTGGTTCGCCGCGCCCCTGTTCGTCGCAGTGCCGGTGATCGACACCGCGATAGCCATCTTTCGGCGCCTGCGCTCTCGTCGACCGGTGACGAGCGGCGACCGCAGCCACGTGTATGACCAACTGGTCGACCGCGGGTGGACGCGCGGGAGGGTTGCGTTGGCGTGCATCGCCACTCAGCTCGTCGTGGGCGGTGTCGCGGCGGCGGCGTGGCGACTCGAGCTCGGAGCAGCCGTTGCGATCTCGGTGGTCGCGGCGACGATGCTGGTGCTGAGCGCATTCCGTCTCGGATTCCTCAACCCGGCGGGGGCGTCGTGACCGATTTCGCGTTCATGGGTGGCGAACCTGCGTTTCCCGAAGGTGTGCCGTTCGTACGGCCGCCGGTGCCCGATCTCGATCGCGTCGTCTCGATCCTCAAGCCGTCCTGGGATCGAGGGATGCTCACCAACGGCCCGCTCGTCGCCGAACTCGAGCAGCGCGCGAGTGAGCTCCTCGAGGTCGCGCACGTCGTCGCGGTCTCGTCGTGCACGACGGGTTTGATGCTCACGTTCCGCGCACTGGGAGTGACGGGCGACGTGCTGATGCCGTCGTTCACCTTCTCCGCGTCGGCGCATGCAGTCGCCTGGAACGGCGCACGGCCGCGATTCGCCGAGTGCCGTCCCGACACCTTCCAACTCGATCTCGACGACGCGCAGGCGCGGATCTCGGGATGCGAGGCGATCCTGGCCACGCACGTGTTCGGCGCGCCCTGCGAACCGGAGGCGGTTGCTGCACTGGCCCGACGCCAAGGCATCCCGCTCGTCTTCGACGCCGCGCACGCGTTGGGAGCCCGGGCCGCCGGCGTTCCCGTCGGCGGGTTCGGCGACGCCGAGGTGTTCAGTCTCACGCCAACGAAGCCGCTCGTGGCGGGTGAGGGTGGCCTCGTGGCGACCAACCGCGACGACATCGCCGAACTCGTGCGGTTAGGGCGCGACTACGCGAACCCGGGTGACTACGACACGAGATTCGTCGGGCTCAACGGCCGGATGTCGGAGATGCATGCCGCGGTCGCGCTCGCCTCGCTCGAGTGCTACGGCGACAACCAGGCCCGCCGGTCCGAGGTGGTCGAGCGGTACCGGGCCGCGTTGGCCGCGGTCCCCGGCGTGCGCATGCAGACGCTCGGCGCGGGCGACGACTCGACCTGGAAGGATCTGACGATCGCGGTCGATCCCGCCGTCTACGGCGTCGACCGCGACACCCTCCGGCGTGTCCTGATCGGCGAAGGCGTCGACACCCGGACCTACTTCGATCCGCCCGTGCATCGCCAGACCGCGTATCGCACCTCGGCGCCGGTTTCGCTCCCCACCACCGACGCGGTGGCGTCGGCGGTGCTCAGCCTTCCCGCCTATCCCGGTCTGGCGGACACGACCGTCGACGTGGTCGCTGACATCATTTTGAAAGTGCACCAGTCCGCAAATGGCGCGGAAGGGGTCAAAACGTGACGGCAGCATTGAGGCGAAGGTAACTAGCGGGCCGCAGCCCTTGCGGCCGGGCGGTATGTCTTCCAGAATCTGTCAGGTCGGCGCCCGGCGCTATGAGGATCGCAGCGACGGGGAATCGGCACGGGGAACGGGGGAGCGAGACGGAGACGTCTCGCTGGGGGTCTCGGGGGATACGCATTGAGCGCAGGTCAGGGTCGGAGCGCCCGCTGGTTGCCGCGAAGGGTGGTCAGTCGTTACCGCGTCCAAGCCGCCGTTGATTGCGCGGCCTGGGCCGTCGCGCTGACGCTGTGCACCGTCTTGCGGCTCGGACCGGCGGGATTTGCAACGTGGCGCCTGTCCGCGGTCATTCCGGTCGTGATCATCGTCCAACTCATCGCCGGAACCGGCCTCGATCTCTACCGCGGACGCTGGGTGTTCGGGTCGGCGGAGGAAGTGGCGGGCGTCGGCCGCACCGTGGTGCTCGCGGGCGTCGCGGGCTTGGTTTGTGACGCGATGTGGAAAGAGCGGCCGATCCCGATCTCGGCGATGATCGCCGGTTCGTCGATGGCGTTGCTGCTGATGGCCGCCGTCCGTTTCGGCTGGCGCATGGAGCGCGACCGCCGAGTGCGCAGGTCGATCGGCGAGCGGGCGCGCGTGATCGTGTTCGGCGCGGGGAGCGGCGGCCAAAACGCGGTTCGGGCCATGCGGTCGGATCCGGCCAGCGGCTACGTGCCCGTCGCCTTTCTCGACGACAACGCCGCATTGCGGGGCCTCACGTTCCGCGGAGTGGGCGTCATGGGGGATCGCAACGACATTGCGAGCGTCGCCGCGAGGTACCGCGCTCGCATGATGGTCATTGCGGTGCCGAGCGCGACCGGTCCGGTCCTGCGGGAGCTCTCGGAGCTCGCTACCCGTGAAGGGCTCGACGTACGCGTGTTGCCTTCGGTGAGCGAGTTGCTCGGCGGCGAAGTGCGGGTCGTCGACATTCGCGAGCCAACGGATCGCGATCTCCTCGGTCGCCACCATGTCGAGACCGATCTCGACGAGGTCGCCGCGTACGTCCGCGGCAAACGGGTCGCGGTGACGGGCGCCGGCGGTTCGATCGGTTCCGAGCTCTGCCGCCAGCTCGCGGCGTTCGAACCGGCCGAGCTCATAATGATCGATCGCGACGAGTCGGCCCTGCACTCGGTCGAGCTGTCGATGGAGGGCCGGGCGCTGCTCCAATCGCCCAACTTGGTCCTGCTCGACATCCGTGACCGCCACGGGGTGCGAGAGCTCTTTTGCGAACGCCGTCCGCAGGTCGTCTTCCACGCCGCGGCGCTGAAGCACCTTCCGTTGCTGGAGTCCCACCCGGTCGAGGCGCTCAAGACCAACGTGTGGGGAACCCTCGCCGTGCTCGACGCCTCGGCGGCCTCGGGTGTCGAGCGCTTCATCAACATCTCTACCGACAAGGCCGCGAACCCGTGCAGCGTGCTCGGCTATTCGAAACGCGTTGCCGAAGGGCTGACCTCGGGATTGAACTGGAGCGCGCCCGGACGGTACCTGTCGGTTCGTTTCGGCAACGTCTTGGGAAGTCGGGGCTCGGTGCTCACCGCCTTCCAACGCCAGCTCGAGACGGGCGGGCCGCTGACTGTCACCCATCCCGACGTCACCCGCTTCTTCATGACCGTCGAAGAAGCGGTGCAACTCGTCGTTCAGGCCGCCGCGATCGGCGAGGGTGGTGAGGTGTTGGTCCTCGACATGGGTGACCCGGTGCGCATCGCCGAAGTCGCCGAGCAGCTCGCGCAAACGCACAAGCCGGCCTGTGCGATCGAGTACGTCGGGCTCCGGCGCGGAGAGAAGATCCATGAAGAGCTCTTCGGCGACGGCGAGGTTGCCGAGCCGAGCGGACATCCCCAAATCCGGTCGGCCGCGGTCCCGTGCGTGTCGGGCGACTCGGTGCGCCACCTGCCGACGACGATCGACGGGGCACTCGTCCGTGAAGTGATCGAAGGGCTTTGTGCCCAGATGACTGCCGAACTCGTCACCGAATCGGCGCCCCTTGGGCGGGATCGCGTGATCGACATCCGCGAGCTCGACCGGTCGACGTGGCAGAGCGTCGCCGGCGACTGACTTGAGTCGAGAGGCCGGCAAAGCGTAGGAAGTCTGGGTGGCGGGAAGCGGTGACGGAGGTATGCAGACGCTCGGGGTACGCCCGATCTGGCTGACGGAGCGCATCGTCGGCGAGGTCGAGGCGCTGCATCGTCATGCGAGCGGCGCCGCCGCGGCCATCAAGCCACTGAGCGGCCGACGGGCGCGTCGTTCGCTGCGTGCGGCGCGCGAAGCCGAAAGCGACATGCTGCGGGTGCTCGGCTTCGACAGCTACGCGGACTTCGCCGGGGCGGTCGGCAAACGAGCTCTGACCGCGGTACCCGGGCGGTTTGATGCCTCGATCGGGAAACCGGCACCCGATGTCGATCTGGTCGAAGCGCAGAATACGGAGGCGGCGCTGTTGCGCGTCTTGCACCGCCTCGACGATGACAACGGGCCGGCCCGCCGCACCCGTCCGCACGAGGCCGTGGCTCTACGCCCCGTGAGCGACGAACCGGGCCGTGGGGTTGTCGACGAGCTTCGGGGTCGGGTCGCGGCATTCGAAGAGGAGCTGGCGGAGTCGCGATTCGAGCTGCGGAGCATGCGGGACGAGCTCCGCGGACGTCGCCGGTCGTCGCCCGAGAACCCGCCCGCGGAGATCGGCGGTCTGTTGCAGGACACCGCCACCGGACTCGCGCAAGCCGCCGCCGAGCTCCGGGCGCTGGGCGAGCTCCTCCGAGCCGAGCGCGCCGAGCTCGTGGCATTCGTCGAGCGCGCTCGATCCGAAGCGGAACGCACGTTGGAGCAAGCCCGCGTCGAGGCGGAAGCCACCCGGGAGAACGCCGCCGCCGATGCGCGTCGTGTTTTCGAACGAGCCCTCGACGACGCGGTCGCGACGACCCGGGCTGCGTTCGCGACCATCGACGATTCGCGGCGTACCGCACCCGAGACCGCTTCGGCGGTCGAGCCTTCCGAAGACGCCGAGCGCTAGCGGCGCGGGTTCACGAGCAGGTGCGCAGCCACTCGACGGTGCGTTCGAGACCATCGTCGAGGCTGATCGTGCACCGGAAGTCGAGGTCGCGCGCCGCCGCCGCGGTTGCCGCCAAGCTGTGCCGGACGTCGCCGGCACGGGGCGAGACGAACTGGGGCTCGGGGGTGACGCCGAGCAACCGGCCGAGCACCCGAAGGATGTCGAGCAGGGACGCCGCGTGTCCGGGCGCAATGTTGTACACGCGACCCGAGCATTGCTCGGCGGGGGCAGCCGCCGCGGCGAGATTGGCCGCGACCACGTCCGAGATATATGTGAAGTCGCGTGATTGCTCACCATCGCCGTGCACCTCGGGAGGGGTTCCCCGCAGCAAGCAGTCGACGAAGAGCGGGATCACGGCCGCGTAGGTTGCATCGGCGCGCTGGCGCGGTCCGTACACGTTGAAGTAGCGCAACGCCACCGTCTCGAGTCCGTAGAGCTCGGTAAAGACGCGGCAGTAGTGCTCGGCGGCCAACTTCGTGACGGCGTAGGGCGACCGGGGAAGGAGCGGGGCCGACTCCGGAGTCGGAACCTCGGCGGCGCCTCCGTACACGCTGCTCGACGACGCATGGACGAGCCGCCGAACACCCGCGTCGGCCGCGGCCTTCAAGATGGTGAGCGTCCCGTGCGTGTTGGCCGTATCCGTCGTGAGCGGCTGCTCGACGGAGCGCAACACGGCCTTGTGCGCGGCCTGGTGGAACACCAGCTCGCACCCCTCGACCGCGCGGCGCACGACGGACTCGTCGGCGATCGAGCCGTCGACGAGACCGGCACGCGGATGCACATTCTCGCGAAAGCCTGTGCTCAGGTCGTCGAGGACGACGACTTCGTCGCCGCGATCGACGAGCGCGTCGACGAGATGCGAACCGATGAATCCTGCGCCACCGGTAACGAGCACTTTCATCGTGCGGAGGCTAGCGGGACCGATCGCAGTCGACGCCGGGCGGTTCCGCCAATAGCGTTGCGGCGGATCGCGCTCGAGCGGGAGAGCCAGTTGACCGAACAGAACGAAATTCGCGCCGCTCTGCCCGACTACGCGGTCGAAGGTGAGATCGGGCACGGCGGTATGGGCGTCGTGTTCCTCGGCCGCCACACGCGCCTCGGTCGGATGGTGGCGATCAAGGAGCTTCCACCTTCGTTCTCGAGCGATCCCGAGGTCCGCGAGCGGTTCTCGACCGAAGCTCGGACGCTGGCGTCGCTCTCCCACCCGCACATCGTGCCGATCTACGACTACGTCGAACGCGACGGTCTGTGCCTCATCGTGATGGAGCAACTTCCGGGCGGCACCGTCTGGGATCGGTTCACGAGCGCCGGACTGACACCACCCGCGGCGTGCGCGATCGCGCTGGCCTGTTGCGCGGCGCTGCAGCATGCACACGACAAGGGCGTGCTGCACCTCGACGTGAAGCCCGACAACCTGATGTTCGCGGTCGACGCTGCGGTACGCGTGACCGATTTCGGAATCTCCCGAGTGCTCGGAGGCGACGAAACCCTCGGCACCGCCGACGGTCAGGTGCTCGGAACCCCCGCGTACATGTCTCCCGAGCAGGCGCGCGGATCGGAGCTGACGTCGGCCTCCGACGTCTACAGCACGGGCGTGATGCTCTACGAGCTTCTTTCCGGTCACCTGCCCTGGGTCGGCGCCGAGACCGCGACGGAGCTCCTCCTCAAGCGCCTGCGCGAGGATCCGCGCCCACTGAGGTCGATCGCTCCGCAGGTGCCGGAGGCGCTTGCCGACGTGGTGATGAAGGCGATCGAGCGCGAGCGAGAAGACCGATTCTCGAGCGCGGAGGAGTTCGGCATCGCGATCGCGAGCGCGTGCGCGGACTCGTGGGGGCCGAACTGGCTCGATCTCGCGGGCGTCGTGATCACCGGCTCCGACAAGCTTTCGCTCGCGGCCCGCACGACGCGGGGCCAGACCGCGGCGGCGGCCGTGCCGCACAGCACAACCGCCGCGCCCGCCGCCGCGGCGGCCGCGACCTCGCACACCTCGGCCGTCGGAGACGAACAGGTCGCCGGCGCAAGTCAGACGACCGCGACCCCGGCCGCCGGATCCCGCGACTCCGATCCGGCCGCCAATGCGGTGACTCCGGTGTCCGCGCCCGAGGCCGCCGTGCCACCGGTGTTCGAGGTCGTACGCGCGGCAGGCAGCGCGCCGCGCATCGGCGGCGCCGATCTCAACGCGATCGACCGCAACGCCCTCATCAACGTTGCCCAGATCATGGTGAAATCCCCCAGCGCGCGCCGGGCGCTTGCGCTGGCCGCCCTGCTCGCGATCGCCGCGCTGGTCGCGGGCACGCTCATGTTCGCTCCCGCGAAGCGCAGCGGGGGGCTCAAGCCGCGCGACGTCGTGATCGCGGGTGTGCCGCTCGGATCGAAGCCCGTCCCGCTCGACCTTTCGTCGAACCTCGCGGTACGCGTGCGCAATGCCGGGTTCGCCTCGCTCGCCGATCGGGTCACGCTACGAATGACCCTGGCGGACGTAAAGATGAGCGAGTTGTCGGCACCGTTGCTCAAAGGCGCGGGGGAGTTCGATACGAAGATCGCCCGCCACGTTGCGGCCGGCTCCCTCACCGGGCGCGTCGACCTGTACGCGAAGACGACACGGATCGGCTACGTCGAGTTCCCGATGCACGCAACCCAACCTTGGTACGCCACCGCCGAAGGCATCGGGGCGATCCTTCTCGTCCTCGGCGCGCTCGCGTACCTGGAAGCGGCGCTTCGTCCGCTTCGGGCGGGTCGGCGCCGGCTGTGGGGTTTCATCGGTGCTGCCATCTCGGGCGCCGTGGCCGCGGTCGGCATCGCCGGCATCGCCGCCGCGCTCGGGCACGCCGACCCCAACCCGGGCGGTCTCGTCGTGGTGGCGGCCACGGCCGGACTCTCCGCATGGGTGCTCGCGGTAGCGGCGCTCAGGCGCGGGAGGCGCCGAAGCCTTCGCCATGCCGTCCGGCGCCACGCGCTGAAAGCTCCACAGGACACAGCGCAAGGCCTCGACTACGCTTCGTGAACCATGAAGTGGCGGGGTGAACGGGCGAAGGCGGCCCTGATGTCGACGGCGGCATTGGTCGCGGTCGCAGGGATGGGCTTCGGCACAACGGCGTCGGCGGCCGGCGCGGCCAACGCGCCGACGGGCGTCAAAGTGATCGCCGCGACCATCGGTACGCGATCACTGATGCAGCCGACGCGCGCCAACCCGGTCGTCATCAATCCGAAGCAGAGCGAGACGTTGTTGATCACCGTCCGCAACGACGGCTCGTCGTCCGTCGCGATTCGCTACCTGCGCCTCTCGGGCTCGCTGATCGGTGTGCGCTTCGTGCGTTACCAGGCCAGCGCGAAGGTCGACGTCGCGCCCGGCGCAACGAAGTCGATCGCGGTGCCCGGTGATTTCTTCGACATCGACGGCGTCGCGAGCGGATACATCAGTGCGACGATGCAGGTCGTCGACCAGAACCGCAAGGTGCTCGCGTCACAACCGTTCGTTGCCGACGTACAGGGCAAGGTCGCATCTTCGGTCGGCCTGCTCCTCCTGCAGGCGTTCCTGTTCGCCGCGATCGGCATCGTCGAGATCGTGGTGGGGTTGGCGCGTCGGCGCCTGCCGCGGAATCGCTTCGTTCGTGCGTTGCTCTTCGCGTTGACCGCCCTCAGCATCGTCGTGACGATCGTCGTGGCGGCCGCGATGAGCCGGGTCGCGCTCTTCGGTGCGTCGACCTGGGTCCCGGCCCTGCTCGTTGCCACCGCGATCGGATTCGTCCTCGGCTACCTCTCGCCCGGTCGCCTCGACCGCCGGGACCGCGAGACGCCCGACGACATCGATCTCGTCGCGGCCGAGGCCGTGGCGCGCGCCAGCGGAGGTTTCGACAGCGTGACGACTGGTTCCGTCGCCGCCCACGAGTCCGGTGACCACACCGGCGCGACGGTGGGACACGAGTCGGGCGATCACACGGGCGCGGTCCCGTCGCACCACTCGGGAGAGCATGTCCCGCCGCCGTCGCACGAGTCGGGCGGATTCGAACCCCTGGCCTGAGCGGGCGCGGCCGGGCGGTCGAGCCGATTGCTCATTCGCCGACGAAGTTCTCCCACTCGAGTGGGTAAACGAGATGATCGCCTTCGATGCCCTTGAGCGCGACCAGGCGCGGTTCGCCGAAACGGAGATCGCCCCGGGCGGACGCGATCTCGTGGACGAGCGCGGAGACGAGGATCTCGCGGCCCATCGCCTGCCCAGCGACGCGTGCCGCGACCATGACGTGACGCCCGAAGATGTCGTCGCCCGCGGCGATGACCTCGCCGGTGTGCACGCCGACGCGGATACGCACCGAACCGCTCTCGTCGACGCGTTCGGCCTCGGTGAGCTCCTGCTGGACCGCGATCATGCAGCGCAGCGCGCGGCGCGCGCCGGGGAACGTCAGCATGAAGCCGTCGCCCTGGTTCTTCACCTCGTGTCCCGACCAGTGCCGCACGTTGGATCGAACGATTTCGTTGTGCTTGTTCAACACCTTCATCCACGCGGTGTCGCCCATGGAGGTGGCGCGCTCGGTCGACGACTCGATGTCGCTGAACACGATCGTGATCGTGCCCTCGAAGTCCTGCGAACCGAGAAGTTGCTTGGTGTTGCGCACGGATCTCGCGACCGCGTCGATCGAGGTCTCCCGCGCACCCGCGGGACCGTCAGCTGCCGCGCGCACCGGAGCGCCGCCGGTGACCGTCGTGGTGCGGGCACCGTCGGGGCCCAGCGTCGATCGCGACGACTCCACGTCGGGCTCGAGCTCGATCATGGTGTCGCCGATGCGCACGACGGAGCCGGGGAGCAGGAGCATCGGTACATCGATCCGATTGCCGTCGAGGAACGTTCCGTTGGTGCTGTGGAGGTCTTCGACCATCACGTCGTGACCCCGCATCGTGAGCAGGAGATGTCGGCGCGACGTCTGCGTGTCGGCGACGAGCAGGCCGTCGCACTCGCGGCCGACCTCGAGGGTGTCGCTCACCTGGACGCGCAGCGGCTTCCGGTTGGGCTGCTTCACGATGATGATCGGGGCGTTCATCGCCGCGCGTTCTTCACGTATGCATCTCCGCCGGGCCCGCCGATCTAACGAAGCCAGAGGCTATACCCGTCCAAATTGCCTGATCACGGTCTGACTAACGTGGCGCCGCCGCGGCACCGGGGGAGAGCTCATGCCGATTCACTACGAAGCCGACATCGATCATGTCGCCGTCATCACGATCGATCGACCCGAGGCGCGCAACTCGTGCGACATGGAGCACTTCAAGCTTCTTCGGGAGGCGTGGGAACGGTTCGCCGCCGACGACCAGGCCTGGGTCGCGATCGTGACGGGCGTCGGTGAGGCGTTCTTCTCCGGCGCCGACCTGAAGCGTTACGTCCCCGAGATCACGAAGTTCCAAGCCGAGATCGCCGAGAAGGGTCTCACCGAGATCAACGGCTACCGCCTCGACGACGGCGTGCGCGCGGTGTTGCGGAACTGGCCGCTCTACAAGCCGGTGATCGCGGCGGTGAACGGTTTCTGCACCGCGGGCGGCATGGAGATGCTCGGCGGGTGCGACATCCGGGTCGCATGTCCCGAGGCGAAGTTCGCGGTGATGGAGCCCAAGCGCGGTCTGTTCGCCGGCGGCGGAACCACCGTGCGG
>DASYJT010000292.1:0-2851 GCA_035996165.1 Acidimicrobiia bacterium | reverse complement strand
CGGGCCGCGCACCTCCGACCGGGTCCGCGGCCGCCGTGGGTCCTCGCCGAGCCCCACCCCGCGGAGCCGCGTCCGCTCGACGACATTCGCCTGTTCTGCATCCTGGGTGCGTGGATGGAGGCCGACGTCATCGCCGCGACGGTGAAGAACGCCCTGATGCAAGGATGCGAAAGCGTCTACCTGGTCGACAACGACAGCCCCGACGACACCGTCGCGGAGGCCGTGCGCGCCGGCGCCGTCCTGGCCGAATCGTTCTCGACCGAGAAGTACGACGAGGTGAAGCGGCTCGAGATCATGAACGGCGTGGTCAGAACCGTCTCCGAGGCGGCGGGAAGCGAACACATCTGGTGGCTCTGGCTCGACGCCGACGAGTTCCCGCACGGCCCACGCGGCCTGACGGTTCGCGACTACCTCACCGGCCTCGACCGCCGATTCCGTGTCGTCGGATCGCGATTCATGAATCACTTCCCCGGCGACGAGCCCGCCTACGTCCCCGGATTTCACCCCCTCGATTTTCAGCCGCTCTGCGAAGAGCATCGGGTCGGCTGCCAACTGGGCCACCGCAAGCATTCTCTGCAGCGTTACGACCGCTCGGGCCCGCCGATCCTCTCCGACCGTGGCTTTCACCGCGCGACGTCTTCGGAGCGGCCCCTCCTCGAGCCGACCGAGGCGATCTACCTTCACCACTTTCCGTATCGAGACCCCGACGTCACCCGAAAGCGCCTCTCGTTGCTGTGCGCAACCGACACTTCGGGTGAGACACGCGTGCAGGGCGACGACGACGCCGCCGACGGGATGGTGCCGCGCTTCGAAACGCTCGAGGCCGTCTACCGAGGAGAATGGACGAAGGTGCGCAACTACCGATTCGAAAGCGACTTCTCGACGGCGCGCCCCGAGCCCTGGGAAACCCTCGTCGACGAGAGCGAGCTCGTTCCGAAGCTGTGGTACTCGAGGGAAGAGCGCGAAGCGGCGGCGAGCGCGTTCCGACGAGAGCCGCGCGGCGCATGACCGCGAACGGCGGCACGAATGCCGATGAGCTGCGCTCGACGTACGACGGCGAGTTCTACGACGACCTCGACGAACAGGTCCGCGCCTCGGCCGGCGTTATCGCCCCGATCATCGTCGAGCTGTTGCATCCGGCATCGATCCTCGACGTCGGATGCGGCCGGGGAACCTGGCTGCACGCGTTTTCCGAGCTCGGCGCCCACGACATCGTCGGCGTCGACGGTCCGCACGTCGAGACGAATGATCTCGAGATACCCGCCGACAGCTTCCTGGCCCGGGATCTCCGGGACGCACTCGACCTCGGTCGGCGCTTCGATCTAGCGATCTCCCTGGAAGTTGCCGAACACCTGCCCCCCGAGGTCGGACCGACCTTCGTCGACTCGCTGACCCGGCACGCGGACGCGGTGTTGTTCTCGGCCGCGATCCCCCTCCAAGGTGGCGCCGGCCACGTGAACGAGCAGTGGCAGAGCTATTGGGCGGCCGAGTTCGCTCGGCACGACTTCGTGCCCGTCGATGCGATTCGCCCGGCTGTGTGGTCGGATCCCGACGTCGCGTTCTGGTACGCCCAGAACGTGGTCCTCTACGTCCGCGACACCGCCCTGGCGAACCATCGCCTGCCCGCGCCCGAGGCGGTCGCGCGCCGGCTCGACGTCGTCCATCCCGATCAGTACATGCGTCAACGGCAAGAGAGGAAGCCGATGTCTCCCCCGTCGCTCAGCCACGTTCTGCGAGAACTTCCCGGCGCGTGTCGACGAACCTTCGTCCGCCGGCTCGGCGACCGACGCAATCGATCACGATGAGTAGCCGCGAGGTCGTCCGGCGCTCGCCGGCCGGGTGGTTGCACGAAGGCGGCCGGCTCGCGATGCGCGCCCTCCCGCCGAGTCGTCGGGTCAAGGGGCTGGGCAACCCGAAAGGTCGGCGCCGGCTGCAGATCCGCAAGCTCATCGCGCCGGTGCTGCAGCGACCCGTCGTCCTCACGACTTCGAGCGGCCTGCGCCTGCGGATCACGGGCGATCCGGTCGACGAGCAGGTCGCGCAACAGGTGCTCGGGCCCCGCCGCCACGACTACTTCCCGGCCTGGCCGAACGGTGCGCCGGCGGACGTGTGCATTCTCGACGTCGGCGGGCATCACGGTCTCTACGCCGCCGCCGCGCTCCACGAATACCCCGGCTCGCGCATCATCTGCCTCGAGCCGAGCGCCACGGCGGTCGCGTGCCTGAAGGCGAATCTCGACCTCAACCACTTCACCAATCGCGCCCGCGTCGTGTCGGCCGCCCTCGCACCGGAGAGCGGCGAGGGCGTCCTCGTACACACGCCGGATGGAAGCTGGGGGTTCTCGCTGTACGAGGACGCCTCGTCCGCGCTTTCGTCGGAACGGGTCACGTTGATGTCGCTGCCCGACGTCCTCGACGGCGCACGACCCGACATCGTGAAGTGCAACGCCGAGGGCGCCGAATTCGCGCTCGTCGAGCAACTCATGGCCACCGATATCCGTCCCGAGCTCATGATCATCATGGTTCATCCGCAGTTCGGTGATCTCGACCAACTGATCGCACGGTGTGAAGAGATGGGTTACGGCGTCGTCCGCGTCGGAACGTCGGAGCGTCCGGCTTTTCAAATGTGGCGAAACAAGAGCTGAATCGACGCCGCACCCGGAGCGGCTTCAGAACAGTTCGATGTCGCCCATCGACAGCGCGAAGTCCGAGAGCTTCGCGGGCGCGGGCTGCGAGACCTCGCGAGTCGTCACGATGGGCCCGAGCGAAGGAACCGGAACGAAACCCGGAATCCCTCCGATGCCGAGGAAGTAGTCGGCGTGACCGCGCGCGGCGCGCCGCATCGTGCGCGC
>DASYJT010000291.1:0-4039 GCA_035996165.1 Acidimicrobiia bacterium | reverse complement strand
GGGCCGAAGGCCCAACGTGTCGAGGAAAGCCACGATCTCGGGATCGGTGGAGCCTGGCACCGCGACCACCGCGGTGTCACCTGGTTCGAGCGCGTACAGCGGCGGCATGAGCGGGAGCTCCGCCGTCTCCTTCGCGGGGATCGGGAATCCGTGCGGGCAGGTCTCGGGCCGGTGCAGCGCGACGAAGAGCCGGTCCTCGACCTCTTGGGGGATCTCGTGCTCGAAGCTGGTCGCGAGCCGGTCGGCCTCGTTCCAGGCGTAGCCGAGCATGTCGGCGAGAAACCGCTCGATGATCCGGTGCCGGCGCATCGACGCGATGGCCCCGCGGCGCCCGTCTTCGGTGAGCTCGACGCCCTTGTACGGCTTGTGGTCGACGAGACCGCGGTCGGCCAGGCGCTTGATCGTGGCGGTGACGGTCCCCGGCGAGAGCCCGAGCCGTTCGGCCAGTACGCCGGTGTGGGCGTCGCCGTCGCGCGAAAGGCGGTAAATCGCCTTCAAGGCCTCGCGATCGGTCTTGGACAGGACTTCCATCTCGGCTTCGATAGCCGACAATCTAAGTTTCGCCTACCCAAAAGTCAATCCCGTAGGACTGACGACTTTGACCGAATTCTTCGCATCAACTCGGTTTTTCGAGGTGGTACGGGACGGACGTGACGACCGTTCCCTTCCGGAAGAGCAGCCGGCCCTTCAGCATCAGCGCGCTCTGGTTGTGGAGCAGCTGACCCCACCAGGAGCCGACCACGAACTCCGGCACCACGACCGTGATGATGTCGTTCTCGTAGCGCGCGTCGAGCTCGTCGATGAACCGCAGGATGGGCCGCGAGAGCTCGCGGTAGGGCGAGTGGACGATCTCGAGCGGTACGTCGATCTTGCGCTCCGACCATTGCCGCTCGATGCGTTCCTGTTCCTCCTCGTCGGAGACGACCGTGACCGCGAGCAGACGGTTGGGTTGCAACGAGCGCGCGTACGCGAGCGCTTCCAAGACTCCGCGGTGCACGGTTCCGACGAGTACGACGACCGTGTGGTTCATGCGCCGCGGCTTGAAGTCGATGTCGACCTTCAAGCTCTCCGCCACCCGCGCGTAGTGCCCGTGGATGGCACGGAAGAGCGCGATCACGACGAGCACGACGAGGATCGAGACCCACGCACCGCCGGTGAACTTCGACGTCGCGATGATCAGTGTCACGATCAACGTCGATATCGCGCCGACCGCGTTGACCACGATGTTGCGCCGCCATCCCGGTTCGCGTTCCTTTTGGTGATGGCGAACCATTCCCGTCTGCGACAGCGTGAACGACGTGAACACGCCGACCGCGTACAACGGGATCAGCTTCGACTCGTTGCCGCCGAAGATCACTACGAGCACGCTGGCCGCGACCGCGAGTACGAGCACGCCGTTGCTGAACACGAGCCGATCGCCCCGGTTGGCGAGTTGGCGGGGCAGGTAACCGTCGCGGGCGATGATCGACGACAGGCGGGGGAAGTCGGCGTACGCGGTGTTCGCGGCGAGGGTCAGGATCGCGGCGGTCGCCCCCTGGAGCACGTAGTAGAGAACGCCCTGGCCGTAGACGGTGCGGCCCATCTGGGAGAACACCGACTCGCCGGTCTCGAGCGGGATCGGGTGCAAGTGGTGGGCCAGCACCGATACGCCGAGGAAGAGGCCGCCGAGGATCACGCCCATCCAGACGAGGGTGATCGCGGCGTTGCGCGACTCGTTGCGCTGGAACGCCGGCACCCCGTTGGAGATCGCCTCGACACCGGTCAGCGCGACCGCGCCCGACGAGAACCCGCGCATGAGTCGGAACAAACCGAGCGTTCCAACTCCCGCGGCACTGAGCTTCAAGTCGTCCTTCAACTTCGCGACCTGTTGCGGACTGAACGTCTTGGTCACGTCCGCGAACGAGATCGTCGGGAACGAGTGCATACCGAACAACCCGAACTCGTGGGCGAGACCCCAGCCGACCAGACCCGTGAGCACGAAGATGTAGAGGTACGTCGGCAACGCGAAGATCCGGCCCGACTCCTTGATCCCGCGCAGGTTCGCGACGGTGATCAAGGCGATGAACGCGAGACAGATGAGGACGCGTTGATTCGTGAGTGAGTGCAACGCGGGGATCGAGGTAATCGCGCGCACCCCGGCGCACACCGACACCGCGACCGTGAGGATGTAGTCGACGAGCAACGACGCGCCGGCGACCATCGCCGCGGACGGACCGAGGTTCTCGCGACTGACGACGTAAGAGCCGCCGCCGCTCGGATAGGCGAAGATCGTCTGGCGGTACGAGGTGACGACGATCGCGAGGAGGACCGCGACGACGATCGAGATCGGTACGAGCTTCGAGAGCCCGAGCGCGAGGCTCGACCCGCCGACGGCCACCACGAGCAGGATTTCCTGCGTCGCGTACGCGGTCGACGAGATGGCGTCGGAGGAGAAGACCGCCAGCGCGATCGTCTTGGAGATCCTCTGATGTTCCTGCTCCGAGGTCGCCAGTGGGCGGCCCACGAGCACGCGTTTGAAGCTGTCGAGCACAGTCGTCCCATTCCAGGCTCGTCGTTGTCGGGCGCCAGCATGCCATTGACATGTGCGCGAACCCCGTACCCGGTTTCACGCAATCGCCCGGGGACGCCGTAGCATCCGCCAGCACTGCTTTGGGACAGCCAGCACTGCTTTGGGACAGGAGCCGGTCTTGCACGTCGTGGTGATTGGATGCGGTCGGGTCGGCAGCGAATTAGCGGGCGCGCTCCTGCAGTCCGGGCACTCGGTTGCCGTCGTCGACAAGAACGTGCGCGCTTTTCGGCGCCTCGGTCCCGATTTCGCGGGCAACACCGTCGTCGGGTTCGGCTTCGACCGCGACCACCTCACCCAGGCCGGGATCGAACAGGCCGGGGCTTTCGCGTCTGTGACCAACGGCGACAACTCGAACATCCTCTGTGCGCGTATCGCGCGGGAGACGTACGGCATCGAGCACGTCGTCGCCCGCATCTACGACCCCCGCCGCGCCCTCATCTACCAACGGCTGGGGATCCCCACCGTCGCGACCGTCGCGTGGACGACCGACCAGGTGCTGCGCCGGCTCCTTCCGGGCGAGACCAGCCACGACTGGGTCGACCCGACCGGTCGCATCGGCCTGGTCGAGCGCACGATCCCGACCAAGGCAGTCGGTCAGAAACTCGCAAGGCTGAACCGTCCGGGCCGCTTCTGGTTGACCGCGGTCACCCGCTTCGGCAAGGCGCAGGTCGTGACCAGCGACCTCATCGGACAAGAAGGCGACGTGCTCGTGTTCGTCTCAGATATGGACGCTCTCGAAGAGCTCCAAAAGCACATCGAATCCGGAGGCGACAACTGATGCGGGTCGCGATCGCGGGCGCAGGCAATGTCGGGGTCTTCATCGCGAACGATCTCGTCACGACCGGGCACGAAGTTCTCCTGATCGAACAGAGCCAAGACGTCGTCCAGCGGGTGCAGCCCCACGCCGCCGAAGGCGTCGAATGGATCGTCGCCGACGCCTGCGAGGTCGCATCGCTGCGTATCGCCGGACTCGAGCGCTGCGACGTCGTCGTGGCCGCCACCGGTGACGACGAGGACAACCTCGTGATCTCGCTGCTCGCCAAGCAGGAGTTCGGGGTCCCGCGCGTCGTCGCGCGCGTCAACCATCCGAAGAACGAGTGGCTCTTCAACGAGAACTGGGGCGTCGACCTCTCCGTCTCGACTCCGCACCTCATCACCGCGCTGGTGGAGGAGGCGGTGTCGGTGGGGCGACTCGTGCGGATCCTGCAGTTCGAGGGCGGCAACGTCCGGCTCGTCGAAGTCACGCTCGCCGAGAACGCGCCCGTGGTCGACAAGGCCATCCGCGATCTCGACATCCCGCGTGACGCGACAATCGTCGCGGTGGTGCGCGGCGAGCACGTCGTGATGCCGCGCGGCGACACCGTGTTCGAATCGGGCGACGAGGTGCTCGCGATGGTGACGAGCGACTCGGAGGACGACGTCCGCCAGATCCTTACGGGCGGCTGAGAGACTTCGTCGTTTCCCGGACAG
>DASYJT010000290.1:0-8638 GCA_035996165.1 Acidimicrobiia bacterium | reverse complement strand
GAGTGACGCCGGGAGCTGGTAGTTGGGAAGGTCGGCGACACCTCCGGCCGACGTGATGAGCACCGCCTGCATGTCGGCGGCGCGCAGCCCGATGCGGAACCGCTGCGCGGGACGGACGGTGAAGTTGTTTGCCTTCACGAGCGCGGCGAGATCGGCGGAACGGGCGCGCATCGTCTGGACCGCGTGCTGCTGCAGTGAACGCCGCACGAGCCCATAGGTCGCGACGCCGGACCCCAAAAGGACGACCAGCGCGACCCCGGTGAAGGCCATCACCAGGCGTGAGCCCAGCGGTATGCGCGCCCGTCTCACCTGGTCATCCCGTCATTTCGCGTCGAGCCGGTACCCGACGCCGCGCACGGTGTCGATGCGCACCGCGGCGCCGACCTTCTTGCGCACCTGCGCGATGTGGACGTCGACCGTGCGGGCGTCGCCGAACCAGTCGAAGCCCCACACTCCGTCGAGGATCTGCTGGCGGGAGAGCGCGAGCCCGCGGCGTTCGGCGAGGAACCTGAGCAGATCGAATTCCTTGCCGGTGAACGCGATCGGTTCGTCGCCGACGCGCACCTCGCGGCGACCGGCGTCGATCGTGACTCCGCCGACCTGCACCAGCTCGGTCGTCCCGGTCGCGCCGTCGGCGCGGCGCAGGACGGCCTTCACGCGGGCCACGAGCTCGGGCGGCGAGAAGGGCTTCGTGACGTAGTCGTCGGCGCCCAGCTCCAGACCGAGGACCCGGTCGATCTCCGTGTCGCGCGCGGTGAGGAAGATCACGGGGACGGTCGACGTCTGCCGCAGCCGGCGGCACACCTCGAGCCCGTCGATGCCGGGCAGCCCGACGTCGAGCACCACGAGCCGGGGCCGGTGCGTCCCGACCGCGGCCGCGACTTCTTCGCCGGTCGCGACCTTGACCACCCGGTAGCCGTCGCGCCGGAGGTAGAGCTCCACCAGGTCGGCGATGTTCGGCTCGTCGTCTACGACGAGGATCGTCCCGCGCTCCATGTGCTCCTCATCGTGCCCGGGTCGGCGTCGTCCCCGTCAATCGTCTCATTCGACGTCGGGGAAAAGTGTGAGGGGCGTGTGATGGGGAGATGAGGGCTTCAGGCGAGCCGGTTGGCGCGGGCGATGTCGCCGAGCCAGGTCGCCGACGGCTTGGGGGTGCGGACGAAGGTGTCTCGGGTCACCGAAGTGAGACCGAACCGTGGGCCGTAGCCGAGCGCCCACTCGAAGTTGTCGAGGAGTGACCAGTAGAAGTAGCCCCGCACGTCGATCCCGTCGTCGAGGCAGTGGCCGACCCCGTGCAACGCGTCGCGCACGTACTCGATCCGCTTGGTGTCGTCGTCGTGGCCGAGTCCGTTCTCGGTGACGTAGATCGGCACTTGCGCGACCTCCGCCGCGTACCGGATCGCGACCTCGAGCGCCTGCGGCCAGAGCTCGTAGCCCATGGAGGGCACGATCTCGACGCCGTCGGCGGGTCCGAGGATCCCCGTCGAGTCGATTCGGGTACGCGAGTACGCCTGCACGCCGACGAAGTCGTCGCCCCGCGCAGCCTCGAGGAACTGCCCTTCGTGCGAGTGCCGCGCCCGCTCGAGGACGGCTTCGTCGCCCGGCGGGCTCCACCAGTCGCCCATCGCCACGCACAGACCCACGGGAAAGTCGCCCCGCCCGCCCTTGATCGCTTCGTACGCGCCGCGATGGGCGCGGATCAGGTTTTCGTTCACGGCGACGTACGCGCCGATGTCGTGCGCGCGCCCGGGCGGGAACGCACCGACGATGTACCCCATGAGCGAGAGGATGTTCGGCTCGTTGATCGTGCATCCGATCGAGACGAGGTCGCCGATGTGGTCGACGGTGCGCTCGCAGTAGCGGGTGAAGCGGTCGACGATCTCGGGCGCCTCCCACCCGCCGGAGTCGGCGACCCACCGTGGGTTCGAGAAGTGATGGAACGTCACCACGGGCTGCACGCCCTGCTCGTGGCACTCGGCCAGGACGCGGCGGTAGTAGTCGAGCGCCGCGATGGAGAACTCGCCGGCCTCGGGTTCGATCCGCGACCACTCGATCGAGAACCGGTACGCGCCGAAGCCGTGATCACGCACCAGTGCGACGTCGTCGGGGTAGAGGTGGAAGCTGTTGGTGCAGTCGCCGGAAGGCTCGACGCAGGGGGTGTCGGGCTTGTGCTCGAACGCCCACCAGTCGTTGTTCCAGTTGCCGCCTTCGATCTGATGCGAAGCCGCGGCCACGCCCCAGAGGAACCCGTCGGGAAAACTCACGCTCATGGGCCCGGAGCGTAGACTCCGGGCCGCTTGAGCATCCTCGATGACATCCTCGCGACCAAGCGAGACGAGGTCACCGTGCTGCGCTACCCGCAGACGCGCGACCTGCTCCGCAAGACCGCGCTCGACGCCCCGCCCACCCGTGACTTCACCGCCGCGCTCCGCCGCTCCGACGGCTGTGTCGCGGTGATCGGGGAGTTGAAGCGGCGGTCACCGTCGAAGGGCGATCTTGCGCCCGACCTCGATCCCGGCACCACGGCCAAGGCGTACGAAGCGGGCGGCGCCGTCGCGATCTCGGTGCTGACCGACGGCCCGTATTTCGGCGGTGCGGTCTCCGACCTGCAGTCCGCGCACGACGCCACCACGCTGCCGTGCCTGCGCAAGGACTTCACCATCGACGAGGTCCAGATCTACGAGTCGCGGGCGATCGGCGCCGACGCGATCTTGTTGATCGTGGCCGCCATCCCCGACGACGCGCTGCTCGCCGATCTCCACGCGCTCGCGATCACGCTGGGCCTGGGCGTGCTCGTCGAAGCGCACGACGCCCGCGAGGTCGATCGAGCGCTGCTCGCGGGGGCCCACGTGGTGGGGATCAACAGTCGCGACCTGTCGACGTTTGCCGAGGATCTCGGCATCGCGACCGGTCTCTCGACGATGTTGGCGCCCGAGGTGATCGCGGTCGCCGAGTCCGCGATCCGGTCGACCGACGACGCGGTGCGCGTCGCGGCGGCCGGCTTCGACGCCGTCCTCGTCGGCGAGGCGCTCGTGCGCGCCGACGATCCCACCGCGCTCGTGCGCGACCTTTCGGCTGCTGCCGTCAGCCGGCGGACTGCCTGAGCCGGCCTTCGATGTTCGTCAAGATCTGCGGTATCACCAACGAGGACGACGCGCTCCTCGCGACCGCGGTCGACGCCGACGCGCTCGGCTTCGTGTTGGCGCCGAGCCCGCGCCAGGTCCATCCCGAGGTCGTGCGCGACATCGTGCGCCGACTCCCGCGCGAGGTGCACACCATCGGCGTGTTCCGCAACGAGCGACCTGAGCGCATCATCGAGATCGTCGGCCGGTCCGGACTGCGCGGGGTGCAGCTGCACGGGGCGGAGCCCGCCTCGGAGGTCGCGTGGATTCGCGAACGCGTTCAGTTCGTGATCCAGGCGTTCTCGGCGGGCGATCCGGCGCTCGCGAGTGCGCGAAAGAGCGCGGCCGACATCATCCTCATCGACTCGCCCACTCCCGGCTCGGGAAAGGTGTTCGACTGGCAGCTCGCCGAGGGCGCGCCCGTCGGCAAGCGCATCCTTCTCGCGGGCGGCCTGACGCCGGAGAACGTCGGCGACGCGATTCGCCTCGTGCGCCCGTGGGGTGTCGACGTGTCGACGGGTGTCGAGCAAACCCGGGGCCGCAAGGACCCGGTCAAGCTTCGGCAGTTCGTCGCCGCCGCGCGCGAAGCCGCCGCGGCCGACGGCGCCGACGCGCACGCGTACGGCGCGATCGACCTCACCGCCGACGAGGAGGCCGGCCGGACGCGACCCTGGGACTGGCAGATCGACCAGTGAAAGTCAGCGGGTAACCCCGCTCGACAGGTTGCATCGGCACCGTACAATCCGCCGGATGTCTGCTGCGCGATCCGGAGTTCCCAGTCGGGGTGCCCGGGTGCACCTCGAACCGCCCGGTCCCGAGCCCGTCGGGCTCGGTCGTTTCGGCGATTTCGGCGGGCGCTACGCACCGGAGACCCTGGTTCCGGCGCTCGCGCAGCTCGAGGCCGAATTCCGCGGCGCGTGGTCGGACGACGCGTTCCGAGACGAGTACGCGTCGTTGCTGTCGAGCTACGCCGGCCGGCCGACTCCCGTCACCGAGTGTCACCGGCTGTCGGAGCGACTCGGGGTGCGCGTGCTGTTGAAGCGCGAAGATCTCACGCACACGGGCTCGCACAAGATCAACAACGTCCTCGGTCAAGCCCTGCTCACGCGCCGCATGGGCAAGAAGAATCTGATTGCCGAGACCGGCGCGGGTCAACACGGTGTCGCCACTGCGACCGCGGCGGCGCTGTTCGGATTGGGTTGCATCGTCTACATGGGCGCGGTCGACGTGGAGCGCCAGGCGCTGAACGTGTGGCGGATGAAGCTGCTCGGCGCCGAGGTCGTGCCCGTGCAGTCGGGGAGCGCAACCCTCAAGGACGCGGTGAACGAGGCGATGCGCGCGTGGGTCGCCAGTGTCGAGGAGACGCACTACTGCCTCGGTTCCGCGATGGGTCCGCACCCGTTCCCGTGGATGGTGCGCGAGTTCCAGCGCGTCGTCGGCGACGAGGCGTACCGTCAGTGCCGCGAGATCCTCGACGGCGCCAATCCCGACTTCGTCGTCGCGTGCGTCGGCGGTGGGTCGAATGCCATCGGCACCTTCGCGGGGTTCATCGACACGGAGGCCCGGCTCGTGGGTGTGGAGGCCGGTGGCCTCGGGCTCGAGTCCGGCCATCACGGCGCGGCCGTCGCGCGCGGCGTGCCCGGGGTTGTCCACGGCATGCGCTCGTTGTTCTTGCAAGACGAGTTCGGTCAGGTGCTCGAGGCGTCGTCGATCAGCGCCGGACTCGACTACCCGGGAGTGGGTCCGGAGCACGCGCAACTCGCGGCGACGGGCCGCGCCGAGTACCACGCGGCGACCGACGAGGAAGCGCTCGCCGGGTTCCAGATGCTGTCGGCGACCGAGGGCATCGTTCCCGCCCTCGAGCCCGCGCACGCGATCGCATGGGTGGCGCGCGAAGCAGGGAGGACGATCCCGTTCGGGTCGACCGTGCTCGTGACGCTCTCGGGCCGCGGCGACAAGGACGCGGCGCAGGTCGCCGAGATGCTGGGCGATCTCGAATGAGGCACGAATGAGGCTCGAATGAGGCGCGCATGAACCTCGAGGCGCACCTGCGCAGCCGGCGCGACGGCGGCGCGAAGCTCCTGGTTCCTTACGTCACCGGCGGCCTCGGCCGCGAGTGGTGCGAGGTCGTGCGCGCGGTCGTCGACGCGGGCGCCGACGCGGTCGAGGTCGGGATTCCGTTCTCCGACCCGATCATGGACGGCCGCACCATCCAGGAGGCGAGCCAGCGCGCGCTCGACCTCGGCGCGACGCCGATGAGCGTGATCGACGCGATGGCGACCCTCGACGTCCCCGCGCCTTTGGTCGTCATGACGTACTACAACCTCGTCGCCCGCATGGGCCACGAGCGGTGCGCGCAACACCTCCGCCAGAGCGGGGTGGCCGGCGTGATCGTGCCCGACCTTCCTCTCGACGAGCTCGACGGGTGGGGCGAGGCGGCGGACGCGGCCGGAGTCGAGACCGTGTTGCTCGCGGCGCCGACCACTCCCGACGACCGGCTCGTCCGCATCTGCGAACGTTCGCGCGGTTTCGTCTACGGCGTGTCGCTCATGGGGGTCACCGGCGAGCGGTCGGAGCTGGCCGCGCACGCGGGCGAGATGGGCCGCCGGTGCAAGGCCGTGACCGACAAGCCGGTGTTGCTCGGCGTCGGTATCTCCACTCCCGAGCAGGCCGCCGAAGCCGCGGCCCACGCCGACGGCGTGATCGTCGGGAGCGCGCTGGTGCGGCGTCTGCTCGACGGCGGCGGCCCGGAAGAGGCGGCGACGTTCGTCCGCTCACTGCGCGTCGCGCTCGATTCCTGAGCGGCGGCTGTCAGACCGGAGGCGGGATACCGCTTCCAGATGTGACAAACGGCCTACAGGGCGTCCCGGCCGCAGTCGATATCACGCTGCTAGGGATGGCGCTGGACCCAGGGAGGGACCGTGGAAAAGGGCGCGATGGTCGGCCTGGGGCTCTGCCTGGCCGGCGTCTTCGTGAGTGCGACGATGCACGGCATCAACATCGCGTTCCTGTTCATGGAATTCGGTTCGATCATCATCGTGGTGTTCGGCCACCTCGGTGCGACGATCGCCTCGTTCCCGTTCGAGGCGACCCAGAACCTGGGCAAGTACGTCGGCAAGGCGATGAAGGGCAAAGAAGCGCACTCGGCGAGCGAGACGATCGCGAAGATCGTCGTGCTCACCAACCGGGCGCGCGCCGAGGGTCTTTTGGCCCTCGAAGAAGAGGCGAAGAGCATCGAGGATCCCTTCTTCCGCAAGGGCATCGAGCTCGCGGTCGACGGCACCGACCCGGACGCGTTGAAGAAGACGCTCAACGCCGAGATCGGCGCCATGAAGGAGCGGCACAAGATCGGCCAGGGGTGGTTCACCTCGGCCGGGGTCTTCGCCCCGACCTTCGGCATCATCGGCGCCGTCTTCGGCCTCATGGCCACCATGGCGCAGCTGAACCAGCCCGCGAAGGTCGGCGAAGGCATCGCCGGCGCGTTCGTCGCGACGTTCTGGGGCGTGTTCCTCGCGAACGGCGTGTGGCTCCCGTGGGCGAACAAGCTGAAGCAGCTCTCGCTCACCGAGGTCGCGCACAAGCAGCTGATCGTCGAGGGGATCATGGCCATCCAGGCCGGAGTGTCGCCCCGGGTGGTCGAGGAGCTGCTGAAGTCGCACATCCCGCCGTCCGAGCGCGACAAGCCGGTGCCGGGCCAGGCGTCCGACAGCGGCGGCGGCCAAGCCGCAGCCGCTGCGTAACGGGGGACCACCATGTCGCACGGTGGCGACGACGGCATTCCCGAGGAGCACGAAGAGCACGTGAACCACGAGGCGTGGGTCATTCCCTACGCCGACCTGCTCACGCTCCTCATGGCCATGTTCATCGCGCTGTTCGCGATGTCGACGGTCGACGTGACGAAGTTCAAGGCCTTCGCGATCGGGTTCCACGAAGCGCTGGGCGGGGGCAAGCTCGACGCCGGGGTCGGTGGCACCGCCAACGCGACCTCGACCAACGTCGGCCGCGGAAGCGGAAACGGTGCGCTCGACGGCACGACCCTGATGCCGAATCCGGCGACGAACCAGTCGCAGCTGCAGCAGATCCTCGCCGCGGTCGCGGGCAACAAGGCGCAGGCCTCCGTGCAACGCCAGACGCTTGCCGACGTGCAGAAGCAGATCGACGACGCCGCGAAGAAGCTGGGATTCGCGGGCGACGTGCATACGAAGCAGTTGAACAACGGCCTGCAGGTGACCCTGTTGACCGACAAGGTGCTGTTCCAGAGCGGCCACGCCGAACTGCAAGCCGAAGGCCTGACGTTGTTGAGCGTCATCGGCGAGGTGTTGAAGTCGGTGGACAACACGATCGACATCAACGGCTACACCGACAACATCCCGATCGGTCCGGGTGGTCAGTTCCCGTCGAACCTCTATCTGTCGTCGTTCCGAGCCAACCGGGTCGCCGACTACTTCGCGTCGATCGGCCTGGCCCGGTCGCGGCTGTTCCCGGCCGGGCGCGGCGACCAGGACTTCATCGCGACGAACGCGACCCCCGAGGGCCGGGCGCAGAACCGGCGCGTCGAGATCATCGTCGAGTCGAAGCTCGTCAAGCAGACGCTCGACCAGGCCGGGCTCGACAGCAAAGCCGCGCCGCCGACGACGCTCCCGATCGCGCCCCTGGGTGGTTCGCCGGGAGCCTCGCCGAATATCAACCCGAATCTCGGCGGCCACTAACGTCGGGCCCATGCCCGACAAGATCACGATGAATGCCGACGGCGTGCTGTCGGTCTCCGACGAGCCCATCATCCCGTTCGTCGAAGGCGACGGGACCGGCGTCGACATCTGGCCGGCGGCCCAGCTGGTGATGGACGCGGCTGCCGCGAAGTACGGCAAGAAGATCGCCTGGAAGGAGATCCTGGCGGGGGAGAAGGCGTTCAACGCGACGGGATCCTGGCTCCCGGACGAGACGGTCGAGACCTTCCGTGAATACCTGATCGGGATCAAGGGACCGCTCACGACCCCGATCGGCGGGGGTATCCGGTCGCTGAACGTGGCGCTGCGCCAACTCCTCGACCTCTACGTCTGTCTCCGGCCCGTGCGGTGGTTCACGGGCGTGCCGTCGCCGGTGAAGCGGCCCGAAGCGGTCGACATGGTGATCTTCCGGGAGAACACCGAAGACATCTACGCCGGCCTCGAGGCCGAAGAGGGAACGGCCGAGGCGCACGAGCTGATCGCACTGTTGAAGGAGCGCTTCGGCTGGGACATCCGCGCAGACTCCGGCGTCGGCATCAAGCCGATCTCGGAGACGGGTTCCAAACGTCTGATCCGCGCGGCGATCAAGTACGCCGTCGAGAACGATCGCAAGAGCGTCACCCTCGTGCACAAAGGGAACATCCAGAAGTTCACCGAGGGCGCGTTCATGGGCTGGGGCTACGACCTCGTCCGCGAGGAGTTCGCCGACGTGGCCGTGGGCTGGGACGACTGTGGCGGCCGGCCCGGCGACAAGGTGTTGGTGAAGGACAACATCGCCGACATCACCCT
>DASYJT010000289.1:0-3571 GCA_035996165.1 Acidimicrobiia bacterium | reverse complement strand
AGCCGGAGAAGTTCCGCGACCAGTACCGCGAACAGGTGCTCGATTTGATCGAGCGCAAGGCCGGCGGGCAGGAGATCGTCGCCGAGCCCGTCGTGGAGGCGCCCGCCAAGGTTCTCGATCTCGTGGCGGCGCTCGAGGCGTCGCTCGCGAAGGCGCAGACCGCGAAGGATCGGCATCCGAGTGTCGCGGCCGCATCCTCGGCGAAGAAGCCCGCCTCGAAGTCGGCGACCAAGAAGATCGCGGCGAAGCCGGCCGCCAAGAAGGCGCCGGCCAAGGCCGCCGCCAAGAAGCGCAGCGCGTAACTACGACGCGAGGCGCCTCGGCGCCGCTCCCGAGTGCTTCGCCCGGCGTACCGGCAGCGCGCGGACCTCGGCGCCGCCGTGGTCGTGCTCGGTCTCGAGCCAACCGCAGCCGGCACACACGGGCGAGCCGTCGCCGAGGGCACCGAACTCCGCGCACGCCTCGAAGGTGTCACTGATCAGGTCAAACGTGTCGATTGTCTGCATGCGGCGCAGCATGGCAGGAGGGTGTGACACCAACCCCCCCCTACAAGGGGAGGCGGCCGTCGAGGGCGGCCTGGGCGGCGAAGCGCACGCGCAGGTCGTCATCGAGCTTGCGGCGTTCGACGCTCTGGTCGGCTCGACCCACCCCGATCTGGGCGAGTCCCCGGAGCGCGTAGTAGCGGACGCACGCGTCCTTGTCGCCGAGCGCGCGTTCGAACAGCAACCGGAGGTCGGGCCGCGCGACGTGCGCCATCGCGCGGATCGCCGACCGGCGGACCGCGCGCGACGAGTCCTCGAGCGAGTGAGTCCACGGCTTTGCGACCAGCAACGGGTCGGCGAGCTCGAGCTTGGCGGCCGCGAGGCAACGCATCGCGGCGTCGGGCGAGCTGGTCGCGTCGAGCAGCCGGGCGAGATCACGTGGGTTCGACACGTCGAGGGAGCCGATCTCCGCGACCGCCCGTTCGTGCGCGCGGTCGGGTTGGACGACCCGCGGCGCGACGAACGCGGATGTGATCGTGTCGAACACCTGTAACAAGATGTCGCGCCACTGATCGGGGCTCGCGAGCGAGACCCACACCGAGCCGAGCTCGATGCGGACCAACTCCACTTCGTCGAACTCGCGGAACAGCGCCGCGACCGCGGCCGACGAGCCCTGGTCGTCGCGCGTGAAGCGCCCGGCATTGCCGCCTCGCACCGGCCCGGTCGCGAAACTGAGCTCGTTCGGGTTACGCCCGGGCTCGATGAGCACGAACTCCTCGAACGTGTCGCCGAGGGTGCGCTCGTGCGGAGGCACGATCGGCGCCGGGGCCGCGTCGGCGCCGATCGCATCCGGTGCTTCGGGCTCCGGGTCGGCCTGGATCTCCACCTTGAAGCTGCCGAACCGCCAGCCGTAGCTGACGCGGATCCCGGGCGCGAGCTCGTCTTCGGTCCAGCCGTCGCCCGGGCCGACGACACCCGAGAGGCCGGCGTCGTCTTCGACGGTCCACGGTCCTTCGGAGAAAAAGCGCCGCAGCTGGGCGCGGGCCCGATCGACGAGCGTGATCGGCATCCGGCCGAACGAGTTGCGGGAGACGCGCTCGACCGCGGTTTGAGTCAGCCCCGCGCGGGCGATGCGTTGGCGCGCCGCGTCGCGATCCTGGGCCATCGCCGAATCGTACGCTCGGTCAGACCTGAACCGAGTGACCGTCGCGCCACGTACGCAGCACCAGATAGTGCCCCTTCAACGCAGCATGATCCCAGACGCCGAATCCGATCAGCGTCCCTTCGTAGCCCGAGCTCGCCGGCAATTGCTTCACTCGCCGCAGCCCGTCCGCGATGCCCGCGCGCGTGAGGTGCTCCGACGCCGCGATGCCCTCGCCGAGCAGTCGCCCGATGTCGTACGCGGCGCAGCCGATCGGCCCGCCCGCCGCGTGCGGGAACTTCTCGCCGAGCCGGGCGCGGAGCAGGTTGTCGTCGGCGATCGTGTCGATGTACTCCCAGCCCGCGTAGCCGTCGCGCCAGTCGGGACGCGCGTAGCCGAACATCAAAGCGGAGTTCGCGAGCACGGGAACGTCCCAGCCGAGCGAGTCGAGCGCGAGCGACACGGCGCGCGACGAGACGCCCAACCCGAGATACACGAGCACGTCGGGCTTGGCCTGGCGCAGGCGGTCGAGGAGCTCGGTCGCGTCCTCGGCCAGCGCGGAGATGCTCGCGGTGCCGGTGACTTCCAGTCCGAGGCGGGCGCGCGCCGCTTCGAAGCATTCGGCATAGCGCCGGCCGACCGGCGACTGGTCGAAGATCACCGCGGCCCGCCGGAGCCCGCGCGCCACCATGCGCGCCGCCAGCACGGGAGGCTCCTCTTCGAGCGAACCCACCTGGTAGTGGAACATCCATTCCGAGCGCGTGCGTTCGCCGCCCGAGTAGTTGATCGCGGGGATGCGCGCCGCGTCGCACAGTGGTGCGGCAATGAGCGCGTTGTCGGAGATCGAAGGCCCGACGATCGCCACGACGTCTTCGTCGTCGAGCTCGTCGAACGCGCGCACCACCTCGGCTTCGCTGCCCGACGGGAGCCCGCGCGACGACCGCTCGACGAGCTCCACCTCGCGGTCGAGCCGACCGCTCGCCGCGACCTCGTCGATACCGAGCTGCAACGACTTCGAGAAGATGTCGCCCATCTGGGGGTAGTCGTAGAGCAGACCGATACGGACCGGAAGCGCAGTGGAGTTGGCCATCGCCGTATCCTTTCACGATGCTGCGGGAGAACGTCGAGCGCGTCGCGGGAGACGCGATTCACGCCGCGTGGACAGGGGTCACGCGCCTGGGCGCAATCGGTCCGCGGCACCGGCGGGCGCGGGCGTTCCACACCTTCGGCGACGGAAGCATGATCGCGTTCCCGCAGTCGGTGATGTTCGGCGAGGGGCGCATCGCGCTCGGGCGCGGCACCACCATCGGACCGCTCGCGAGCATCGCGGCCGGGATGCCGTCGCAAGCCGATCTGCGCGGCGAGCCGATCGTCACCATCGGTGATCGCTGCACGCTCGGCAAGGGCATCGGGATCGTCGGGCACGAGCGGGTCGAGATCGGCGACGACATCTGGACCGGCCACTACGTCTACATCACCGATCAGAATCACGGCTACGAAGACATCGACTTACCGATCGGCGTGCAGATGTGGAAGAACGAGCCGGTCTCGATCGGCGACGGCTGCTGGCTGGGGCACGGCGCGATCGTGCTGCCCGGCTCGCGCATCGGCCGCCACGTCGTGATCGCGGCGGGCGCGGTCGTGGCCGGCCTGCACGTCCCCGACAATTGCGTGGTCGCGGGGGTTCCCGCGCGTGTCGTGCGGCGGTACGTCGCGGGGGAGGGCTGGGTGCCCGTCCCCCGCGACGGTTGACCGCTATCCCGCGGCGGGCGATCCCGGCGGCGGGGGATACGACTTCGGGGTGAGGTCGGGCGGGAGCTGGTTGTAGATCGTGACCGCGCCCTTGGTGTCGAACAGGTTGGCCGGCGTCGACGGCCACTTGCCGCCCGGGTAACGCTTGCCGCCGTCGACGAGCTCGTACATGCCGTTGCCGACGATGCCCGTCTCG
>DASYJT010000288.1:0-28451 GCA_035996165.1 Acidimicrobiia bacterium | reverse complement strand
AGCTCGTGCAGTGCCCCGGTCCATTTGCGGGCTTCGACCGACACGCCGTCGTCGCCGCCGAGCCGGAAGGAGACGGTGACCGCCTGCGGCGCCATGCGCCGACGTTAGGGCGAACTACGGGGTGGAGACGTACGCGAGTCGGCGGTTCGTCGCGTCGAGGACAGCCCGGGCGACGGCATCTGCCTCTTGCGGCGGGCGCACGATCGCCGAACCCGACACGAGCTGTTCCGCGGGCGGGATCACGAACACCACCGTGACCACCGCGACGTCGTACGCGCCGATGCGCTCGATCTGCGCATGGTCGATGTCGACGCATTCGGCGGCCGCCTCGAGCTGGCGCAACGCATCGACCGTGGCCAGCGCGACGAGGCGATGGCGAGCGGTGGTGGCGATCGAGCCCTCGGCGAAGCCGACGGCCTCTTCGTCGTCGAGTGCGAGCGTGACCCGTACGAGCGAGCGCAGACCGCTCGCCTCGGCCGTGATCGCGACGATCGACGGGCGGGGTTCGGGTCCGGCCGTCTCGTCGAGGATGGTCCCGCCGAGCTGGACGACGGAGATCACGCGGCGATCGAGCTCCAGACCGAACGACGCCAGCGCGATCGACTGCACGTCGCGCACGATCTGCTTCGGGTGCTTGCCCTGTTGGGCGACGACGTGCACCTCGGAGACGCGGCCGCCGGGTTCGGCGACGAGCCGAACGATCGACACGTCGGGTAACCGACAGATCTCCCGCTCGACTTCCGTGAGGTCCAGTTCGTCCATGCCCGTTGCTTTCCAGTCGTCCGCGCCACGGAGAATACGTCGTCGCGCCATCGAGATGAGTGACCCGTCACGCGAGTCGATCAGAGTGACGGTTGTTCGATCAGCTCGAGTACTTCGGCGTCGGGACCGCGGAAACACACGAAGCGAAGCGTCGGAAGCCCCGGACCCATCGCCATCGACACGGGCGCGGAGATCGTCTCGATGCGTTCTCGCTCGAGCTCCGCGACCGCCGCGTCGAGATCGGCAACGAGGAACGCGGCGCGCCACATCCCGAGCGCGTTCGCGGCGCGTGATTCGGCCGCCGCGTACGGCGGTGTCCGAAAGCCCACGAGCATGACCAGTACGTCGCCACCGCCGGGCGCGGCCAGGACGACCTCTTCCATCGCGACCGGGCCGTCGATCCGCAGGTGCGTGCCATCGGTGTTCTCGCTCGGGTAGCGCGCGACTTCTCGGAACCCGAGCGCCCGGTAGAACGCGCGAGCGCGGTCGAGGTCGGCGCACGTGATCGCGACGAACGACACGGCCGCCGGACCGCCTTCGATCAGCTCGATCGCGGTGCCGTCGGGGTCGCCGACGAGCACGAGGCGGATCTGACCGCCGCCGTCGAGCGTGTGGGCGAACGGTTCGCTCCACACCGAGCCGCCGTAGGTGCGCACGCGGTCGATGGTGGCGTCGAGATCGGGGACCCGCAGCCCGAGTCGCTGAAAACCCGTCTCGTTCAGGCGTGCGGGCGGCGCGCCCGTGGGAGTGGGCTCGTGCCACTGGAGCAGATCGATCGCACCGCCTTCGTAAGCACGCGGGCCGAGGAGGATCGACGCGTCCCAGCGCGCCCGGTCGAGTCCGAACGCCGCGCCGGGCTGGGCCGTCTCGGGCGCGGTGTGCGCGCCGACTGTGAGCCCCAGACCGTCGGTGTAGAAGCGCCGGGAACGCTCGAGATCAGAGCAATTCGCGTTCACGTGGAAGAGCCGCGCACCGTCCAACGCCATGGCCGGACACCGTATCGGCGCGTAGGCCGACGCGATCGGGCCCGGCGGTCAGGGTTGGAGGACGGAACGGATCTCGTTGACGGGATACACGCGGGTCGACGTGATCGTCGCGCTCCCGAGATCGATCGTCGGCAGGCCGTTGGGGAGGCCCGGCCCGGTGATCGCCGCGACGCCGTGCCAAAACGCGCTGACCGCGATCGTGTGGTTGCCCTTGGTCTCGAACGTGTAGTGGCCGGTGCCCGCGTCGGTCGCGGCTTGGCCGTCGACGCTGATCGCGTAGTGATCGAGGGTCGCAGTGCCGGTGATCGTGTAGCCACGAATGGTCGCGGCGATGACGATCGTGGTCGCGCCGGTCGTCGAGATGCGCGTGTCGAGACCCGTGATGCCGCGCCGCGCGGGATCGAGCGTGACGGTCGGCGCGGGCAACTGCACGCTGTTCCATGCCTCGGCGAAGGTCGGGACCGCGGGCAACGGCGGCTCGGGCGGCCGTTGCGTGGGATCGCCGTTCACGAACGCAACGCACTGGAACCGATCGTCGACGATCGCGCCAGACGGGTCGGTCCCGATCAGGTGGTAGAGGAAGCCGAACACCGGCTGCTGTGCGGTGCTCCCGGCCACGAGGCACAGCCCGTTGAGGCTGCCGGTCTGCGCCGGCGTCGGATCCACCGACCACGAGATCGTGTACCGCACCAACGGCCGATTCGAATCGCCACCACTCGTGCCAGACCCCGGTGTCCCAACCGTGACTCCGACGGTTATTTCCCCGCCACCGTCGGTCGAGCCACTACCCGACGGCGGCTGGCCGTGCGCGCTGGCCATCGACCCGAAGAACACGAGACCGAGGATGCACAGGAGGCGCTTCATGAGACGCGTTCGGGTGCGACGGTGACGTCTTGACTCGCGAGGTACCAATGGCCGGCGGTGCGGGCCGCGAGAGCGAGGTATTTGGTTTGGCCACGAAAGCGTGCGGAGCGGACTACATCGCCGGAACGACTGACCACGTCGTGCGCCGTAATGCGCTGAACGATCGTTGCCGAGAACGCGTCAGCCGTGTGGCTGATGATCGTGTATTGATCGGGACCATCGAGGCGCTCGACGAAGCGTTGCGATTTCTTCCGCAAGGTCATCAGCGTGTCGACGTAACTCTTAGAAAGGTTCGTGCCGCCGGCGGCGAACTGATCTACGAGCGCAGGGTCCGGATGATGGGCTGCGGTCCAGACGAGGTACGCGTTGAGGGATTTCAGGATCGCTACGTAGTTGGTTCCGGTGTTGACGAGCTTGGGCGGGGGGACGGAGTCGTCGAAGCTGAATTCGGGCGTCGACGTGGTCGTCGTCGAGCTCGGCCTCGACGCGGTCGTCGAGCTACTCGACGTTCCGGGCGGCGCAGGAGGCGCGGGAATCGCCGCACGCTCCGCGCTGCTGCACGCGCCGAGCGCGAGTACCGCGCCCAAAATCACGCCCGTCGACCGTCTCCCCACGAGCGCACGGTAGGCAATCGGGGGCGAATCGCGAGAATGGCTAACTTCACACCTAAGCGGCGAAGATACCGATATGTCCGGATCCCGGGCTGATCACTCTTGCGCATACGCCGCAACCAGGCGAGAATTGCCCGAAGACGTTGTCTCCCGTGCGAGAATCCGCCCGGGCGGCGTGGGGCCAGTGTTGTTCGCGTTGCAAGAGCGAGTGATTGTGGCCACTGGCGACGGGGGGATGCCTCGACACGACGATCCGGAAGATAGACGGCAAGGCCTCGGGCCGGTTTTCTACTTCACAAGAATTCAGGTTTCCTCAGCGGAGCGGATGTGCCCCGACGCCCATAGCGGCTGCGGCGGAGGACTCACGCGAAGGGGGAATTCCCGTGAAGAAGATTGCTGTACGTGTGGCCGCGGTGGCTGGCGGCCTTGTGGCCGTTCTGCTCGCCGGTGGTGCTGGTTTCTCTGGGCGGTAATCCGAGCCCGGCCCGAGCCTTGCCGCCTTCCTTCCAGATCGAAATTGTGCCGAAGGAATCGCAAATTGTGCCGAAGAAAGATGTGATGGCCACGAATCCGCGGGCGTTCCGCGTCTACACCACGTCGATGGTGTTGGTGACTCTTGCGACCGTTGGCTACCTCGCGTTCCGCGAGGGGGCGCCGCCGGTCTGGCCGGTGCTGCTCTTCGGCTCGCTCACCGTCTACTGCGAGCACCGTTCGGTCGAGTTCACCGAGGGAGCCGCGGTGAGCGCCGCGTTCATCGTCTTGATGGCCGCGGTCGTCGCGTTCCACGGCACTTCCGCCGCGCTGCTCGGACCGCTGTTGGCCGGGATGTCAAAGGGCATCTATCTCCCGCACATCCGAGCGCGGGCATGGTCGCTGATCTCGTGGAACGTCGCGACGGGCCTGGCGATGCTTGCGGCCGCCGCGACGTTGAATCTGTTCCCCGCCTCGATCTCCGCAAACATGCCGGCCGCGTTGTTGGCCGCCGTCCCGATCTCGGTCGTGTGCGCGGTCGGGATCTTCCTTGTGCTCCTGCCCGGGTTCGTCATGCGCGGCCATCGACTCCGCCTGCTCATCGGTGAGTTCGCACCGCGCACGGTCGAGTCGGTGCCGTTCTCGGTGCTCGGGTTCTTCTTGGGCCAGCTCTACCTGAGCATCGGCGCCGCCGCCGTGCTCATGCTGATCGTCCCGATGTTCATCGCTCGGGAGATGTTCGCCTCCTACATGCGGGTGAAGGAATCGCACGACGAGACGGTCGGGATGCTCATCCATGCGCTGGAGGCGAAGGATCGGTACACGTCGGGTCACTCCGAACGCGTCGCCGACTACGCCAAGTACATCGGCGAAGAGCTGAACTTCATGCCGGTGCGGCTGGAGCGCCTGCGGTTCGCGGCGCTGATGCACGACATCGGCAAGCTCGTCGTTCCGAACCAGCTCCTCAACAAGCCCGGTCGGCTCACGCCGGAGGAGTTCGCGCAGGTGCGCGTGCACGAGAAGGTCAGCGTGCAGATGCTCAGCCACATCGACTTCCTGCGCCCGATCGCCGCCGCGTCGCACAGCGACAACACCCGCTTCGATCCCGACGACCTCGACCATCCGATCGAGCCGTACATCGTGATGATCGCCGACGCCTACGACGCGATGACCTCCACCCGCGCCTACCGCAAGGCGCTGTCGCAGGACGTTGCCTTCCAGGAGCTCCGCGACAAGGCCGGCGTGCAGTTCCATCCGGCCTGTGTCGAGGCGCTCATCCACGCAGTCGAGCGGAGAGGCGAGAAGCACGGCGACGGCTTCGAACGCGATTCCGAGTTCGACAATGCCCCGGTTGCGGGAGTCGGCAGCGCCGGGCTCGGCGACCTCCTCGACAACAACGTGTCTCCCGCGCCGTCGGCCGCCTCGACGGGCTGAGCCACCAAAAACCACGCTCCCCGCGGTCCCGTCGCTACCATCGGTCTACCAAAAGGGCAGGTCATGCCCTTTTCTGCCCCCCGAAGGCTGCCGAGAAAGAACCGATGCGGCTGGAACCTCGAGACTCGGGCGCGGCGCGGTGAATCGGGGGCGCCGGATCGTTTTCGTCTGCGCGCTCGGGCTCGTCGCCGGCGCGGTCGCCCACGTGGCCGATCCGGGCGGCCGCTCGGACGCCCTCACCCTGCTCGCGGCGAGCCTCGTCCTGGGCGAGCTTCTCGCGCTCCGCCTCGAAGATCGGGGCGCGCTGCCGTTGTCGTACGCGGTGCTCGTCGTCATCGCCTCGTCGTTCCCGCTGCGGGGGTACGCGATCGCGGTGCTGAGCGCGGAGCTGGTGTCGATCCTGCTCCGCATCACCGACCGGAGTCGCTCGTGGCGGCTGACGATCTTCGGCGTGCGCATGGCGGTCGCGGCCGCCACCTTCGCCGCGTATCAAGCGGTCTGGCATCTCGTCGGTGAGCGCGAGCAGGTCGGGCTCGTCCTGTGCGCACTCGGCGCGGCCGCCGTCGCGCAACTGCTCGTCGACGCGACGGCGAGCAAGGTCTACCGGCTCGGTACGTCGTTCTCCGCCCGCGGCCGGCTCGCCTGGTTGGCGATCGCCTCCTCCGGCATGTTGATGGCGATCGGGTATCGCGGCGTGGACGGCCACGGTCGGCTCGGCATCTGGGGACCACTGCTCTTCTCCACGCCCTTGCTCGCCGCCTGGTACGCGTTCGAGCGGCTCGACTCGGCCACGCGCTCGTACCGCCAGACGATCGAGGCGCTCGCGATGGCGCCCGAGCTGGGCGGCCTGGTGCCGCCCGGGCATGCCGAACGGGTCGCCACACTGGCTTCGGCCATGGGCGAGGAGCTCGGCCTTCCCGCCAACGACGTGCGCGACCTCGAGATGGCCGCGCTGTTGCACCATCTGGGTCAGGTCACCCTCGACCACCCGGTCGACGAACACGGCGCCGACCCGGCCGAGGTGACCGCGGTCACCGGTTCGATGTTGCGGGAGATCCGCCCGCTGGTCGCCGCGGGCGAGATCGTCGCCGGTGAGGTCGACGACCCGAAACGGCGGCTCGCGGTGCAGGCGTTGCGCCTCGCGAGCGAATACGACGACCTGACCGTCCGCGACAACGTTCCCGGCAATCTCGCCGTGGAGTCGTTGCGTTCGGCGCCTTCGTATGTCTACGACGAGCGGGTCGTGGTCGCTCTCGAACGGGTCCTGCGCGACCGCGTCGGTTCTTCTTCCTGACGCGCGGCCCCGGCCGGCGCGACGGCAACCTCGGCGTAGGGCTCGGGGTCGGGCTCGGGCTCGTCGAGCTTCGTGAGGTCGAGGGGACCCGAACCGCGTGAGGCGCGCGCGCCGCGCCGCTTCGGCTTGCGGCTCGCGTTGTACGCGACGTCGCAGATGCCGACCGCGAGGATGAGGTCGCCGAAGCTCATCACCGACTGGAACGGCCTCCGCAGCACGATGATGTCGGAGAGGAATCGAAGCTTGTCGTCGGGCTGCTGCGGGTGATGCTTGACCGTCGGCTGGGCCCACGACTTGGTCTGCCAGTCGGCGGGGATCTTGACGGGCATTCCCTGATTCAGCGTGATCACGAGCGCGTTGCAGGCGATCCCGATGAGCACGATGCCCATCCCGCGCAGCACGAGATTGCGGGCGGCGAATGCGAGGATCAGGACGTAAGAGGCGACGAGGAGACCGAATCCGACATCGTGCCAGTGGTCTCGAGGGATGGTCGCGTACTCGAGCACGATCTGGATCGCGAGGCCGGCCACCAAGACCGACACGAAGCGCCACCGCACGCCCAATGCCCGGCCGTACGACCCTCGCGTGAGCAGCGGGATCGCGAGCGCGGCGACGACGGCGATCGCGTACACCAGCACGAGCTCAATGGTATGCGAATACGATCCCGAATTGATGGCTCACGAAGTGCTCTTCGAGAACGCCGATGGTGTGGCCCGCGTGACGATCAATCGTCCGGAGCGGCGCAACGCAATGTCGTTCGAAGTCATGCAGGGTTTACGAGACGCATTCGCACGGGCGCGCACCGACGACGACGTTCGCGTCGTCGTGCTCACCGGCGCGGGCGACAAGGCGTTCTGCGCCGGCGCCGACCTCGGCAGTGGCGGAATCGCCGACGGCGCGGCCTCGGCGCACGACGGCCGCGGCCTCCTTGCGGATTTGTTCCGCGACATGTGGAAAGTCGGCAAACCGGTGATCGCACGCGTGCGGGGTTACGCGCTGGCCGGCGGCTTCGGGTTGGCCTGCGCGTGTGATCTGGTCGTCGCGTCCGACGACGCGGTGTTCGGCACGCCCGAGATCAACGTCGGCCTTTGGCCGTACATGATCACCGTCCCGCTCCTGCGGTCGATGCCGCCCAAGACCGTCCTCGACCTGATGATGACCGGGCGACGCGTCACGGCCGAGGAAGGTGCGCGCATCGGGTTCGTGCAGCGGCTGGTTCCGGTCGCCGAGCTCGATGCCACGGTCGACGCGCTCGCCGCCGAGCTCGCGTCGAAGTCGCCGATCATCATGCGCTGGGGTCGCGACGCGTTCTATCGCGTGCTCGAGATGGATGCCGACGCCGCGTTGTCGTACCTGCAGGGAATGCTGACGATCACGACGCAGACGGAGGACTCGGCCGAAGGTGTCGCTGCGTTCGCGGAGAAGCGCGCACCGCAATGGAAAGGCCGGTAGCGATGTCCGACCCGCGTCACGATTGGGGACCGCTCGTCGGCGACCTCGCCGTCCGCAAGGCGCGCGCGTTGGAGATGGGCGGCGACAAGTTGGTCGAGCGCCAGCGTTCGCTCGGCAAGCTGACCGTGCGCGAGCGCCTCGACCTGCTCGTCGACGCGGGCAGCTGGGTGGAGTACGGGTTGCTCGCAGACCACATGGATGCGGGGCTCGGCGATCGCTTCCTCGCGGCCGACGGCGTGGTCACCGGCGTCGGCGAGATCGACGGCCGGCCCGTCGCGGTCGCGGCCTACGACTTCACCGTCATGGCGGGATCGATGGGCGCGGTGGGGGAGGACAAGATCGCACGGATGCGGGCGCACGCCCTGCGCCAACGCATGCCGTTCGTCTGGCTGCTCGACTCGGCCGGGGCCCGCATCCAGTCGACCAGCGGCTCTACTTTCGCGGGCGCCGGTGCGCTGTTCCGGGAGCAGGTCGCGATGAGCGGCGTCGTCCCGATGGTCGCGGCGATGCTCGGTCACTGCGCCGCCGGTACCGCGTACATCCCCGGGCTCGCCGACTTCGTTCCCATGGTGAAGGGCACGTCGTCGATGGCGCTCGGCGGCCGTCACCTCGTCAAGGCCGCGGTCGGCGAGGACGTGACCGAGGAGGAGATGGGCGGCTCCGCGGTGCACACCAAGGTCTCGGGCGTCGCCGACCTGGAGGTGTCCGACGACGAGGAATGCCTGCGGGTCGTGCGCGAATACCTGTCGTTCTTCCCGCAGCACAATCGCGAACGGCCGCCGATCCGCGCCACGAGCGATCCGGTCGACCGCCGGACCGAGGAGCTGTACGACATCGTGCCGACCTCGCCGCGGCGCGCGTACGACGTGCGCAAGGTGGTGCACGCGATCGTCGACGACGGCGCGGTCTTCTGGATGAAACCCGAATGGGCGAAGAACCTCGCGACGGGCTTGGCGCGCATCGACGGACGACCGATCGGCATCCTCGCCAACCAGCCCATGGTCCTCGGTGGCGCGCTCGACGTGAACGCGGCCGACAAGGCGGCGCGCTTCGTGTGGCTGTGCGACGCGTTCAACATCCCGCTCGTCTTCTTGCACGATGTTCCCGGGTTCATCGTCGGCTCGGCGGTCGAGAAGCAGGGGATCATCCGGCACGGCGCCAAGATGCTCTTCGCCGTCAGCGAGGCGACGGTTCCCAAGATCTCGGTAATCCTGCGCAAGAGCTACGGCGCCGGGTACTTCGTCATGAACGGACTCGCGTACGAGGCCGACTACATCGTCGCGTGGCCGACCGCCGAGATCGCCGTCATGGGTCCCGACGGCGCGGTGAACATCATCCATCGCAAGCAGCTCGAGGCGATCGACGACGACGACGAGCGCGCCGCCCGCCGGCTCGAGCTGGCCGAGGAGATCCGGGCGAACATCGACCCCTACATCGCCGCCGGTCACGCCCAACTCGACGACGTCATCGATCCGGCCGACACGCGTGCGGCGATTGCCCGGGGCTTGCGCATCACGGCCGACAAGCAGGTCGACCGACCGTGGCGCAAGCACGGAGTGCTTCCCGTTTGAGCTCGCCGACTCCGCCAATCCGCCACGCCACCACGGCGGATGTCGACGGCCTGCTCGCGTTGTGGAAGCGCGCCGACGCCCACCCCAGCGCGACCGACACGCCGCCCGACCTCGAACGCGTGATCGACGCGGCGCACGCAGCCGTTCTCGTCGCGGTCGCCGACGACGGAACCATCGTCGGCTCGCTGATCGTGACGTTCGACGGCTGGCGCGGGAACGTCTACCGGATGGCCGTCGACCCCCTGGCGCGCCGGCGCGGGTTGGCGCGCCGCCTCGTCGCGGCCGGCGAGGAATGGTTGCGCGGCGCGGGAGCCGTGCGGCTGAGCGCGCTGGTCGAGGGCGACAACGACGCGGGGCAAGCACTCTGGGAAGCCGTGGGCTTCGAGCACTACGCGGGCATGCGGAGATACAGCAAGAACCTCTGACGCCGATACGATCCCGCCCATGGCCGAGATCTACGCCGAGATCACCGCGAACGTGTGGCAAGTCGTCGTCGAGGTAGGGCAGATGGTCGCCGAGGGCGACGAGATCTGCATCCTCGAGTCGATGAAGATGGAGATTCCCGTCATCACCGAACAGCCGGGCGTCGTGCGGGAGCTCGATGTCGAGCCCGGACAGACGGTGCAAGAGGGCGACCGGATCGCCTTGATTGACGAGTCCTGAGCCGAGAGATTCGCCGTGATCAGTTTCGAGCAGCGGGGCCAGGTCGGGATCGCGACGATCGACCGCCAAGAACGCCGTAACGCGCTGAACGGCGAACTTTGCGACGAGTTGCGCGCCCGGCTCGAGAGCTCGAGCAGCCTGCGCGCGATCGTCCTCACCGGCGCGGGGACCGCGTTCTGCGCGGGCGCCGACCTCGTCACGCGCTTCGCGTCGCACGGCGACACCGCGACCGACACGTTCCGGCCCGCGTTCGAGGAGGTGCTCGACGCGATCGTCGCGCACCCGGCTCCCGTCATCGCGGCGATCAACGGGCCCGCGATCGGCGCGGGGATGCAGCTCGCGGTTGCGTGCGACCTGCGCGTCGCCGCGCTCGGCGCCCGGCTCGCGATTCCCGGCGGAAAGCTCGGCATCCATCTCAGTGCCCGCAACATCTGGCGACTCGCCAACCTCGTCGGCCAGGGTGCGGCCCGCGACTTCCTGTTGGCGGGGCGCACGGTCGACGCCGAGGAAGCGCTACGCATCGGTCTCGTGCAGTACGTCGATCACGACGCGCTCGGCCACGCACTCGCGCTCGCCGGTGAGATCGCCGCGTCCGCGCCGATGACCATCGCCGGTCACAAGCAGGCGTTGAATCTCGTCGCCGAGGCGCAATGGCTCGGCGAAGGCGCCCGCGCGCACATCGCCGAGCTCGAGGCCGGCGCGTTCGCGAGCGACGACCTGCAAGAGGGCATGGCGGCGTTCGCGGAGAAGCGCACGCCGAACTTCAAAGGCAATTAGCGCACTCGACGAGCGCAGGTATACGCCCCGTACGCGGCTCGGTGAAACGAGCGGTCGACGACGTCGAAGCCCGTCCGCTCGAGCATCGTCTCGAGCAGCCACCCGTAGGTGCTGAACTCGCCGCGGACGTGGTCTGCGAGCTCCGCCGCGGTCCAGCCGATCGACGAATCGTCGACGGCGCCCGTCATCCAGGCTTCGATGCGTTCCTCGGCTTCGGACGGTTCGAAGTCGAACACGAGATCGCGCAGCCGGAGCACGCCGCCCGGGCGCAGCATTCCGCCGATGCGTTCGAGGGCGATCACCTTCCAGAAGTCGGGGAGGTGGTGCAGCGCGTTGCGGCTGAAGACGAAGTCGGCCCGCGCGCCGTCGTGCTCGTACGAGAGGAAGCCGCCGTCGACGACGGTCACGTTGTCGAGGCCGAGGTGCGCGACACGTTCGCGCAGCGCGGCCGTCATCGCGGGTGAGACGTCGACGGCGACCACGCGGCCGCACAACGGCGCCACGGCGACCGCGAATGTGCCGGTTCCGGCCCCGAGATCGACGACGACGGAGTCCTGGTCCAGTCCGTGGGCCCGAAGTAGCCCGATGTCGTCGGCGGGATCGAATCCCGCTTTGCGGTCGTAGCCGCGCACGTATTCCTCGTCGAGGTGCTCCGCGCCCGCGTGCGCCCGTTCGTCGAGCCACCAGCCGGTCATGCCGAGAGTCTGCACGTTCTTGAGCGCGGCCGCGGAACGGGCTAGGAACGCCGTCATGGTCGGAGATATCGAAGACGTGCGCCGCGAAGAACCGTCGTTCTTGCTCGGTGAACGAGAGATGCTCGAAGGTTGGCTCGAGTATCACCGCACGACGTTGCTCTTGAAGTGCGAAGGGCTCGACGATGCCGCGCGCAAGCTGCGCCCGATCCCCACGTCGAACCTGTCGTTGCACGGCTTGGTACGCCACATGGCGGAGGTCGAGCGCAACTGGTTCGCACGCGTGCTCTTGCGCCAGCCCTACGTGAAACCGATCTGGTACGACCCGGCGGTCGACGACAGTGAGCTCGTGCCCCTCGACGACGCCGATTGGGACGCCGACCTCGACACCTGGCAAGCCGAGTGTGCGGCCAGCCGCGCCGCGGCCGACGAGTACGAGTTGAACGACACCGGCGATCGGCGCGGAAAGGCGTGTTCTCTCCGCTGGATCTACACGCACATGATCGAGGAGTACGCGCGTCACAACGGGCACGCCGACCTCATTCGCGAGCTGGTCGACGGCAAAGTCGGCTGCTGACGCCACGCGGGCGCGGCGCGCGACCTCAGTCGCCGATCGACTCCTCCTCGACCTCCGCGTGCACGATCCCGTCGGAGCACTCGGCTGCGATCCTCGACCGGTGGTGCGCGTTCTCGAACGTTTGCCTGATGCCGGTCGGACTCTCCCCGTCGACGGTTCGCTGATATCCAGACCTCGGAACCGCGGCGACGTACGCGATGGTGTCCGGACCGGAACAACGGCTGTAGACGGTCCCTCCTTGTGAGGTCGTCACCGTGTTGCGAGAAGGCGGCGGAGGATTCGACACCGTCGTCGTCGTAGTCGCGGCGATGCCGGGCGTTGTCGTCGGCGACGTGGTCGCGGTTGCGGTTGTGAGCACGCTGGAGCGTGGCCCATCGGTCGTCGGGGTCGATGCATGGACCGTCGATGTGGTCGTCGGTGTCTTGTTCGAGGCCGTGGTCGTCGTCGCGTTGCGGCCTGACGAAGTCGTGGTCGACGAGGTCGCCTTGGGCCTCGAGCCCGGCGTCGAGCCCTTCGTGCCGGTCAACTCGTTGTCGATGGCCGTCTTCGACAAACGGGTGGCGTCACCCGGCGCGACCCCGCTCGCGACGCGTGCGACCGCGGCAAAGGCGAGCGTCACCGCGACCACCACACCGATCGCCCACACGCCCGCCAGGATCAATCCGCGCCGCACCCGTCGATTCTCGTCCAACCCCGGCCCCCGGCTGCTCAAGGGAACTGCAAGACCGGCTCAAGCCTCCCCGGGTTCACTGGGCACACGGGCCGTCCGCCGTACCCTGGCCCGGTGGTGAAGGTGCTCATCGTCGAAGACGACGACCGCGTCCGGGTCCCGCTGGTGAATTCACTGACGGGCCGGGGCCATATCGTCACCGAAGCGTCGAGTGGGCTGCCGGCGCTGCAGTCGATCGTCGACGAGCCACCCGATGTCGTGCTCCTCGACCTCGGCCTGCCCGACATCGACGGGGGCGACCTCCTGAAGATGCTCCGGGCGATCAGTGCCGTACCGCTGATCGTCGGCACCGCACGCGACGACGAGCGCGAGATCGTGCGCCTGCTCGACGCGGGGGCCGACGACTACATCGTCAAGCCGTTCTCCGCCGAACAGGTCGACGCGCGGATCCGCGCGTTGCTGCGGAGAACCGCCAGCAAGGTCGCACGCCGGGTCGAGGTCGGCGACCTGGTCGTCGACGCAGCGGCGCGAACCGTCGCCCTGGCGGGTGAGACGCTCGAGCTCAGCCGCAAGGAGTTCGACATGCTGTTCTACCTCGCCCAACATTGCGGCAGCGTCGTGACCAAACAGGAGCTGCTCGCCGAGATCTGGGATCAGCCCTACGGCGGTGTCGAGAAGACGGTCGACACGCATCTTTCCTGGTTGCGGGCGAAACTCGGCGAGAGCGCGAACGCCCCCCGATTTCTGCAGACGATTCGCGGTGTGGGCGTCAAGCTCGTCGCGCCGGACTCCTGAGCCGAGGCGATGCGCCGCCAAATCGTCTCGATGACCGTTGCGGTCACTTCGATCGTCGTCATCGCGTTCGTGCTGCCGCTGATGTTCCTCGTGCGCACCATCGCGGCGGATCGCGCGACCAACAAGGCCAACGCCGACGCCCAGTACGTCGGCCAGATCATCGCGGGCAACCGGACGGCGGCGCCCGGGCTCGTCGCGCAGGCCGACGCCACGTCGAGCTCGCGCATCTCCGTGTACTACCCGGACGGCTCGATCGTCGGCGACCGTTCGCGCCCGCCTGCCGCGGAGAGCTTGCAACTCGCGGGTCGCGGCCGCTCGTTCAGCCGTTCGACCTCCGGCGGTGTCGACGTCTTTCTCCCGGTGCTCCAAGCCGGCGGGAAGACCGCGGTGGTGCGGGTCAGCGTGCCGGGGAGCGATCTGCGGCGCGGGGTGATGACCGCATGGCTCTCGCTGGCCGGGCTCGGTGTCGCCCTCGTGTTGCTCGCGGGTCTCGTCGCCGATCGGATGGCCCGATCGATCACCAAACCGTTGAACACGCTCACCCAGATTGCGCGGCGCCTGGCCGACGGCGAGCTCGACGCGCGTTCGCGGGTGCGCGGTTCGGTCGAGGTGGTGGAGGTGAGCCGCGCGCTCGACATGCTCGCCGTCCGCATCGGCGATCTCTTGCGCGCCGAACGCGAGTACGCGGCCGACCTCTCGCACAGCTTGCGGACGCCGCTGACCGCACTGCGGCTCGACGCCGAGCTGCTCGGCGACACCGCCGAAGCGGGGCGCATCATGACGGCGGTCGACGACCTGGAGGCGGCCGTCACCATGGTGATCGCTGACACGCGACGCGACCGGCGCGTCGCCGACGAACGCGGCGGCGAGTTGAGTGAGGTGGTGCGCGAACGGATGGCCTTCTGGGAGGTCTTGGCGCGCGCCCAGCGCCGTCCGCTCGAAGTCTGTCTGCATCCCGATGCGCTTCCGGTCGACGCGCGTCGCGACGACTTGCAACAGCTCGTCGACGTGCTCGTCGACAACGTGCTCCGGCACACGCCGGCCGGGGGCGCGGCGCGGGTTACCACCGCGCCGGGCTCGAACGGCGGCGCGCGCCTCGTCGTTGAAGACTCGGGCGCCGGGTTCGCGGGGCCGGAACCGAAGTCCGCGAAGGGAACGGGTCTCGGGCTCGAGATCGCGCGCCGGGTTGCCCGCGACGCCGCGGGCTCGGTGACGCTGGGCCGAAGCGATCTTGGCGGCGCCCGGGTCGAGATCGAGTTCGGGCCACCCGTTCCCAGCGCCTGACGCCAAGCCCGGCTCAATTCGGGGGCAAATGAAGCGCGCGCGCCTGGTTCGGCGCGGCCGCTCATCCGACAATGCAACACGCAGCGCGTCAAACAGGAGGTTCTCGTGCCGCTTACCAAGACGACCATCCGTGCCCTTGCCGCTTCGGCGGCCATGGTTGCGGCGGGCGCGACGGTTGCCGGCGCCGCTGCCTTCCAACTCCCGATCCTCGGGTTCGGCCGCGCGGCAGCCGGAGCCGTACCCGCGCCCGCCGATCGCGCGGCACCTTCTCGGCATGCCGCCGCGGTCAGAGCGAAGGTGCGGCCGAAGGTGGTCGTGAAGATCCGCTACGCCGACGAGATCGTCCATCGTCGGGTGGCCGCCGTCACTACCGCGTCGGCCCCAACCGCGCCCGGGCCGGCCACCACGGCGCCGACCACCACGGCGCCGACCACCACGGCGCCGACCATCACGGCGCCGACCACATCCACGACATCGACCACGGAGTCGACAACGACAACGACGTCGACGTCGACGACGTCGACGACGATCGCGGGAAGCGGCGGCGACCAGGCGGAACCCGGCGATGGTCACGACACCGAGCCGCCCGAGCCCGAGCCGGGCGTCGCGGCGCCCGGCGACGATCCGACGAGCGATCGTTGACGGACCGCGTGCGACCGAAGCGTCGCCGGCGGCACAAGGCGGCCGGCGCGCGCGTCGCCGCGTCCGGTCTCGGCGCGGGCGCGCTGCTCGGCATCGTGGGTGCGCTCGGCGCGCACGCGGCGCCGTCGGCTGCGACCGCAGCCGTTGTTCCGCCGGCACGCGCCGGGCAGTCGGCATCTACGGCCGTGTCACGTCGCCGCGCCCCGACGACCACACCGACGACGATCGTGTGGAAGGTTGTGCATCGCGTCATCGTCGTGAACGACACACCGGCTCGGACCCCGTCGTCATGGTCGTCGCCGTCTCGCAGTGGTTCGCCGGCGCCGTACGTCCCCAACGTCAATCCGCCCGCGCCGGCCGCCGCTCCCGCGCCGGGTGCGGTGTCGTCTCCGGTCGTGGCGCCGAGCCCCGCGCCGATCGTCACGGCTCCGGCACCGACGCCGCCGGCTCCGACCCCGGCGCCCGTGGCGTGTCACGGTTCCAAGTGTCCGTGATCGTTCAGGACAGCGTCGTTGAGTGCGGCGTGGTTCAGTGCAAGGCGACGGCGATGGGCTCGACCGCCGAGCTGATGATCGTCGGGCGCAACGGCCCCGCCTTGGTCGAGTGGGCGGTCGACCGGCTCGAGCAGCTCGAAGCGAGTTGGAGCCGGTTTCGTCCCGAGAGCGAGTTGCGCAACCTCGACGGCCGCGCCGCGGCGGGTGTCGCCGCGTCACCCGACCTGGTCGACGCGGTCGGGCGCGCGCTGTCGCTCTGGTACGTCACCGACGGCCGCTTCGACCCGACGGTGCGTTCCGCGCTCGAGGCGCTCGGTTACGACCGGACGTTCCGAGATGTCAGCCCGAACGGCCCGGCCCTGATGGAGCCTTCGACGCCCGTGCCCGGCTGCGACGGTGTGCGCGTCGACCGCGAGAGCTCGACGGTGTCGGTTCCCGACGGTGTCACGCTCGACCTCGGGGGCATCGGCAAGGGGCTTGCCGCCGACCTTCTCGCGACGGGTCTGGTCGAGCGCGGCGCCGAAGGCGCGTGCGTGGGCCTCGGCGGCGACGTGCGGGTCGCGGGAACCGCGCCGAGAGGAGACCCCGATTGGTGGATCCGCATCGAAGACCCCCTCGACGAATCTCGGACGCTCGCCATCCGTCGTCTCACCGACGAAGCGATCGTCACGTGCACGACGCGGTTCCGTAGGTGGACCCGCGGCGGCAGATTGCTGCACCACATCATCGACCCCGCCACCGGTTCGTCGGCCGACCGCGGCGTGACGGCGGTCGTCGCGCAGGCGGACGAAGCGTGGTGGGCGGAAGGAGTTGCCAAGGCCGCGCTCGTCGCGGGCGTGCCGGACGGGCTCGAGTTGCTCGAACGCCTCGGCATCGCGGCATTGATCGTCGACCGCGACGGCGCGCATCATCCGACCTCGCGTTGGGTCGCAACATGAGCGCCGCCCTGGATCCCCGCTTGTGGTGGTGGGTGACGCGCGCCTCCGGCCTCGTGGCGTGGGCCGTGGTTGCCGCGGCAGTGGTGTGGGGACTGCTCGCGTCGACCAAGCTCGTCCGCAAACGCGGACTACCCGCGTGGATCCTCGATCTGCACCGCTATCTCGGCACGCTCATCGTCGCGTTCGTCGCCGTGCACATCGCCGCGATCTGGCTCGACTCGTTCGTCACGTTCACGCCCATGCAGCTGTTCGTGCCGTTCGCATCGGCATGGCGACCCCACGCGGTTGCTTGGGGCATCTTCGCCACCTATCTGTTGATCGCGGTCCAGCTCACGTCGTGGGCGATGCGCCGGCTGCCGCGCAAGCTGTGGCATCGCGTCCACCTGCTGAGCCTTCCGATGCTCGCGGTCGCGACCGTGCACGGATACCTCGCCGGTACCGACCGGTCGAACCGGGCAGTGCAAGCGAGCGTGCTCGTCGTACTCCTCGGCATCGTCTTCCTGCTCGGGGTACGCGTGATCTCTCCGTCGCGCGCGAGGAAGACGCCGTCTCGCGGGGCGCGACTACCAGGGCAACGCGTCGAGGTCGACGTTGCCACCTGAGCAGATGATGCCGACGCGCGCCCCGTGGAGCCGCGCGGCTCGCGTTGCCGCGAAGGCAACCGCCGCGCTCGGCTCGATGAGTTGCTTGGTGCGTTCCCAGACGACACGCATCGCCTCGACGATCTCGGGTTCGTCGACGACGACCTGCTCGACGCCGTGCTCGCGCACGATCGCCTCGGTACGGGCCGAAAGCCCGGTGCGCAACCCGTCGGCGATCGTCGCGGCCCGGTCGCGCGGTGACGCGCCTATCACTCGAATGGGAGCGACCGCGACACAAGTGCCGGAACACAGTCCGCCGCCCCCGATCGGTGTGACGACGACATCGAGATCGGGGACCTCGCGGGCGAGCTCCAGGCCCGCGGTGCCGGCGCCCGCGATGACGCGGTCGTCGTCGAACGGGTGGATCTCCACCGCGCCGGTGAGTTCGAGCACCCTGGCGAGCGTCGCGCGACGCGCGTCCAGGTTGTTGTCGCACAGCGTGATCTGCCCGCCGTAGCGCGCGACGGCCGCTTGTTTCGCGCCGGATGCGTTCGCCGGCATGACGACATGGGCGGGGATACCGCGGGTTGACGCGGCGAGCGCGAGCGCCGCCGCGTGGTTCCCCGAGGAGTGCGCGGCGACCCCGCGGCGCGCGTCGGCCTCCGACAACGACTGCACCGCGTTCGTCGCGCCGCGATACTTGAACGCGCCGACGCGTTGCAGGTGTTCGGCCTTGACGAAGACCTCGGCGCCGATCCACTCGTCGAGTGATCGGGATCGCAGGACGGGCGTGTGATGCACGAACGGCGCGATGCGAACCGCGGCATCGGCGACGCGCTCGCGATCCACGCTCACCGACTGGTTCCGAGAGCTAGTAGCCCGAAGGGAGCGCGCGTTCCAGGTACACGTAGAACGGGAACAGCGCGATCAGGAACGGCAACGCTCCGATGAGCCACGTACGCGGGTGGCGCCAGCGCCGGAATCCCCACCACCACGCGAGGCCGACGATCGCCGCGATGACGCCCCAGAAGATGCTCGGTCCGAAGCTACGCGCCTGACCGGAGAGGCTCTCCGCGAGTCCTTGCTGCTGTGTCGCGCGTCCCTTGCCCGTACCCAGGTCGAGCGGTTTCGCGATCGACACCCGCGAGCTCTTGTTCCAGATGAGCTTGGCCTTGATCACGATGCGGAACTCCGCCGAGCCCTTGGGATGGCACGCGGTGAGAGTCAACTCCGGATCGGCAGTGTTCGCGACGACCCAAACGTCGGTGGACTTGACCTTGAACCACGGCGTCGACACCTGATACACGAACGTGCCGGCCAGCGTCTGGACGACGATCTGGTCTCCGACCAACATCTTGTCGAGGTCGCCGAACGGGTGCAGATACGTCGTGCGATGACCGGCGATGGCCGCGTTCCCGATCGTGCCCGGAAGCGGCGTGCCGGGATAGTGCCCGGGACCCTTCTTCAGGTCGTCACGGCTCGTGCCCTCGACGAACGCCATGTCGAGGCCGATGCGTTGGATCGAGATCTTTCCTTCGACCTCGCCCTCGGCCGGCGTCGGCGGCGCGGGCTTCACGTTGTCGTGCGGAACGGTCGGCGGTGTGCTGACGCCCGGCTTGGTGGTCGTGGGCGACGCGACGACGGGGTTGTCGGTGCCCGCCTGCTGCAGTTCCTTTTGGAACTTGCTCTTCAGATTCTCCTGAGCCCGGGCGGTGAAGATGCCGGTTCCCCACAGCTGATACACGACGAACAGCAGGATCAAGAGCCCGAGGGTCACCAGCGTCCGGCCGATACCCGCGATCGCACGACGCACGGCGGCGATGGTACCTGCTGTGAAACTGCGTGCGCCCGCGGTGGTCGGCCCGGTTCGCCGGATTTGGCAGGCTCTCCGTATGCTTCGCCCGTACCGCACCCCCGGTCCCCGGAGCTCTGGTTGCGCTGCGTACGCCTTCGGTCGGCCGTTTGCATGCTCGGACGATTTCCCGCGCTCGCAGGTGCCGACCTCGAGGTCGAAACGGGCGAAGTGGTGTTGCTCAGCGGGCCGAACGGCGCGGGGAAGACCACACTGTTGCGACTCTGCGCGGGCCTGTTGTCGCTGCGCGCGGGAGAGGCTGAGGTGCTCGGAGTCGACCTGAACGTCGAACCGCGGCGGGTGCGCCGCGCGGTCGCGCTCGTCGGTCACGAGACCTTTTGTTACGACGACCTCACCGTCGCCGAGAACGTGCGGTTCGCGGCGCGGTCGACGGGACACCGGGCGAGCGACGCCGACGACGCGCTCGAGCGTGCCGGCCTGCAACGGGTTGCCGATGTCGCGCATGGGCGATTGTCGCAGGGTCAACGACGACGGCTGTCGTTGGCGAACGCGCTGGCGCGCAAACCACGTCTGCTCCTGCTCGACGAACCGCACGCCGGTCTCGACGAACGCGGTCGTGTGGTGTTGGAGGAGATCGTGCGCGCCGCGCCGGGTGAAGGTTGCACGGTGATGCTGGCGTCGCACGAGCTGGATCTCGCGCGGCGCCTGTCGACCCGGGAAGTTCGCATCGTCGCCGGGCAGGTGCACCCGGGTCCCGTTCCTGGCCCGCCCGAGGTTGCCGCCGTCTCCGAGCTCGAGGCGCGCGCATGACCTTCTTGCGCGACGCATTGCTTGTCGCAGGCAAGGATCTGCGGATCGAGCGGCGATCGCGCGTCGCGCTGCAACAGATCGTCCCCTTCGGCGCCATCGTGGTGATGCTGTTCGCGTTCGCCCTCGATTCCGAACGCACCTTGTTGCACGCGGCCGCTCCCGGACTCTTCTGGGCGGCGGTGCTGCTCGCGGTACTGCTCGCGGTCGGCCGGTCGTTCTCGATCGAAGAGGCGAATCGCGCGCGCGACGGCCTGCGCCTGTCGGGCCTCGACGGCGGGTCGATCTTCTTGGGCAAGGCGGCCGCGGTCGCGGTCGAGTTGTTCCTCTTGGAGTTGATCGTCGGGGCCGCGGTCGTCGTGCTCTACGACGTCACGGTGCGCGGGGTGGTCGTGCTCCTGTGCGCGGCGTTCGCCGCGACCGTCGGGCTCGCCGCCACCGGTACGGTCTACGGCGTGCTGGCCGGAGGATTACGTGCCCGCGAGACCATCGTGCCGCTCCTCGTGCTCCCGGCGGTGACCCCCGTGATGCTCGGCGCCACACGATCGTTCCAGTTCGCGCTCGCCGGCACTCCCGGCGACGCATGGCCCTGGGTCCAGCTGCTCGCCGCCTTCGCGGTGCTCGCGGTGACTGCCGGCACCGTTGCCTTCGGACCGTTGCTCGAGCAGGCATGAAGCGACTCTTCCTCGCGGCGACGGCCGTCGCGCTCGCAGTCACCGCGGTATTCGCGTTGTGGGTCACACCGCCTCGCGAGAACCAGGGCTTCGAGGCCGTTCGCCTGCTCTATCTGCACGTGCCGACCGCGTGGATCGCGTACCTCGCGTTCGGCGTCACCGCACTGGCGTCGCTCCTCTGGCTACTTCCGCGCACCCGAAGCGCCACCTGGGATCTGCTCGCGGGCGCGTCGGCCGAGGTCGGCGTGGTCTTCACGGGCCTGACCCTCGTGATGGGGTCGTTGTGGGGCAAACCCGCGTGGGGCACGTGGTGGGAGTGGGACGCGCGGCTCACCACCACCGCGATCCTCTTCTTCTTGTATCTCGGCTATCTCGCGTTGCGGCGTACCGGCGCGACCGCGGAGGAGCGCGGGACGCGGAGCGCCATCGCCGCGCTGATCGCGTTCGCCGACGTCCCGATCAGCTACCTGTCGGTGACCTGGTGGCAGACGCTGCACCAGCAGGGCACGGTCTTCAACGCCGATCGCCACGTGCTGATCGACGGTTCCATGGCGTTCACGCTCATCGCCGCCGTCGTCTCCATGACGCTGCTCTACGGCTACCTCGTGCTGGACCGCCTCCAACTCGCGCAGCTCGAAGAGGGCCGCGAAGCGCGCGACGTGCAACGTGCGATCGACGACCGCCTCCGCTACGAGGGCGACGACAGCGGGGCGGTATGAGTCACAACTGGGGTTACGTGATCGTCGGGTACTCGATCACCGCGGTGTCGTTGGGCGGGTACTTCACGTGGATCCGGCTGCGCAGCCGGAAGCTGCGTCGTGCGATCGAGGACGAGACGCGTGAGTGAACCGCTCGTTCTGCCACCGCGTAAGCGCAACCGGATGCGGTACGTGATCGTCGCGGTGCTGTGTCTCGGCGCGGTCGGATGGATGCTCGTGTTGATGCAGAAGAACGTCGTCTTCTTCAAGACGGTGTCGGAAGCGGTGCACGACCGGGCCCACGACGGCACGCGCACGATGCGCATCGGCGGTGGCGTCCTGCCCGCGAGCATCAAGCAGCGCACCGACGGCGCCGACTTCGACCTGACCGACAACGGCGTCACCGTGCACATCCACCACGTCGGGAACGAACCGGAACTGTTCAAGGACTGCGCACCGATCGTGGCCGAGGGTCACTGGAGCGCGCCGGGTTCCGACACGTTCGATTCCACGCGCCTGCTGAGCAAGCACGGCGCCAGCTACAAGCCGCCCAAGACCGCCACGCAATGCCCGCCCGACCCGTTCGGCAACTGAGGAGATGAGAGCGCAACTCGGCTACGGCCTCCTCACGATCGGCACGGTCGCCGCCGCGCTCGGCATGGCGACGCTCGCCTTCGGCCTCGCGACGGGCCGGCGCGCGTTGCTCGACATCGGTCGCCGCTACGTCGCCGTGATCCTCGTCTCGGCGATCGGCGCGTTCGTCGTGATGGAAACGGCGATGTTCGCCCACGACTTCTCGATCAAGTACGTCGCCGACAACGTGGCACGGGCTACCCCCGGTCTCTACACGTTCACCGCGGTCTGGGGCGCGCTCGAGGGCTCCATCCTGTTGTGGGCGCTCCTGCTCTCGGTCTACGTCGCGGTCACCACCTGGCGATTCCGCGATCGTTCCGGCGATCCCCTCGTCGCGTGGGCCACGCTCGTGCAGTACGCGGTGTTGCTGTTCTTCTTCGCACTGATGCTGTTCTCCGCGAACCCGTTCAAGTCGCAGCCCGGTGCCGTGCCGTTCGACGGCCGGGGCCCGAACCCGTTGCTGCAGAACCATCCGCTCGTCGCGATCCACCCGCCGTTCCTCTACACCGGATACGTCGGCTTCGCGATCCCGTTCTCGTTCGCGCTCGCCGCGCTGATCACCGGTCGGTTCGGCGAAGGTTGGCTTGCCGCGGTGCGCCGAACGACGCTCATCGCGTGGGGGTTTCTCACCGTCGGCATCGTGCTGGGCGCATGGTGGAGCTACGCGGTCCTCGGCTGGGGCGGGTTCTGGGGTTGGGACCCGGTCGAGAACGCGTCGCTGCTGCCGTGGTTGACCGCGACCGCGTTCATCCACTCGGTGATGGTGCAGGAACGGCGCGGGATGCTGCGCGTGTGGAACCTCTCGCTCGTGCTCGCCACGTTCTGCCTCACGATCCTCGGCACGTTCCTCACGCGGTCCGGCGTCATCAACTCTGTGCACGCGTTCTCGCAGTCGAGCATCGGTCCGTGGTTGCTCACGTTCCTCGCTCTGTGTGCGTTCGTGAGTGTCGGGTTGATCGCGTGGCGGGGCGACAAGCTGCGCTCGCCGGGTCGCATCGACTCCGCGGTCTCCCGCGAAGCCGCGTTCCTTTTGAACAACCTGCTCTTCGCCGGGTTCGCGCTCGTCGTGCTCACGGGTACCGTCTTCCCGCTGCTCGTGGAGGCGCTGCAGAACAAGCAGGTCACGGTGGGGGAGCCCTACTTCACCCGCCTCGGCGCGCCGATCGGTATCGCCCTCCTGTTCCTCATGGCTGTCGGACCGATCCTTCCCTGGCGCGCCGCGAGCGGTCAGGTGCTCCGCGACCGGCTGTTGATCCCGGCGTGGGCGGGGGCGATCACGCTCGTCGTCACCTTGATCGCCGGTGCGCACGGGCTCGCCAACGTCGGCGCGTTCTCGCTCGGCGCGTTCGCGCTCACGAGCATCGGTCGAACGGTGGTGGTCGGCATCCGCGCGCGCAAACGCGCGACATCGGAGGCGCTTCCCGTCGCCGCGGCGCGGACCGTGCGCACGAATCCGCGGTTGTACGGAGGCCTGCTCGTGCACGCCGGCGTGGTGGTCGTCGCGATCGCGCTCGCCACCACCGGTGGCTACACCACCAAACGGGAGGTGCAGCTTTCGCCCGGCGAGTCGGCGCGCGTGCGGGGCTACACGATCACGTACATCGGTCGTGACGTGCAGCAGACCGGCCAGAAGACGACGATCAAGGCGCGCGTGAACGTGAGCGGCGTCGGCGAGCTCGCCCCCGCGATCTCAACCTTTCCGAATGCCGCCGAGGGCATCGGCACGCCGTCGATTCACTCGACCCCCTGGCACGACGTGTACCTCACGCTCGTCTCGTCTCCGACCTCGGGTCGGGTGACGATCGGGGTTCAGATCGGGACGATGGTCATGTTCTTGTGGATCGGGGGCTTGATCATGGCGCTGGGATGCGCGCTCGCGCTCGTCCCCGCCCGTAAGCGCGACGTGCTCGCGCGCTCGTCGTCCGACAGCGCCGACGACAGCGCCGCCGACGACGATTCCGCACCCGCGCCCCTCGCGGGAGCGCAGACCTGATGCAACACCGGGTTCGATGGATCGCGGCCGGGGTCGCGGTCGTGTTGGTATGCCTGGCGGTGGTGTTCGCGATCCAGGTCGGCAAACGCAAGGGCGTGGCGTCGCTGCCCCGGCTCGTGATCGAGCACGCGAAGAGCCCGGCCTTCACGCTCCAGGGCCTCGACGGCAAGACCATCAACACGGCGCAGTTGAAGCACAAGACGTATGTGGTCAATTTCTTCAACAGCTGGTGCATCCCGTGTCAACAGGAGGAGCCCGCGCTCAAAGCCTTCTACGCCGAGCACAAGTCGGAGCCCGACTTCGCGATGATCGGGATCATCACCGACGACGACGCAGCGACCATGCGCCGGTACGTCGGCGACCAGGCGATCGCGTGGCCGGTCGGTGTCGACCCGCAGGGGAAAGCGTCACTCGATTTCGGCACGACCGGTCAGCCCGAGACGTATGTGATCTCGTCCGACGGCGTCGCGGTGTGCGGCAATCTCGGCCCGTCCACGACCACTTCGCTCGACATCTGGCTCCAGGCCGCCCGCTCCGGTCAGATGTGCAACCCCTGACATGAGCTCGCGCAAGGTGCTGCCGTGGCTCGCGCTCGGAGCCGTCGTCCTCGTCGGGGTCGTCGTGCTCGTCGTTCGTTCCCGCCCTGACAATTCCCCGACGGCGCGGGCGAGCCGGCTCGAGCACCAGCTCGCGTGCCCGGTCTGCGAAGGACAATCGGTGGCCGACAGCAACTCGGCCCAGTCGCGCGCGATGCGCGACGAGATCCCCCGCCGCATCGCGGCCGGACAGACCGACGCCGAGATCCGAGCGTTCTTCGTTTCGCGATACAGCGAGAAGGTCCTCGAGACGCCTTCGAACTCCGGTCTCGGCATCGTGGCGTGGGGTATCCCGGCGCTCGCGGTGATCCTCGGTGCGGTGAGCATTGTGGTCGCGGTGCGGCGGTGGAGCGGTGCGCCACGACTCGCCGCGACCGAAGACGACGAAGACATCGTGCGCCGCGCGCGTGAGCGAGGCGATGACGAGGGCGACGAGGACGACGAGGACGACGAGGGCGACGAGGACGACGCGTGACCGACGATCGCCACGACGACGGAGACGGCAACGACGAAGGGCTCGCCGACGAACGCGACTTCCTGCTGCGGTCGCTCGACGACCTCGACAGCGAGCTCCTGGCCGGCAACATCGATCCCGACACGTATCGCGAGCTGCACGACGACTACACCGCGCGCGCCGCGGCGGTCATCCGGTCGATCGCCGACGGCGTGCAACGCGAATCACCCGATCGGCGCCGTGTCCCGCCCCTCATGCGCGTGCTCACGATCGGCGGGATCGTCGTCTTCGCGGTGCTCGCGGCGGTCCTGCTCGCGCACACCGTCGGTCAACGACGCCCCGGGCAGCAGATCACCGGCAATGCGTCGGGGAACGGTCCTTCCACCACCGTCTCGCAAGCAACCGCGGTGGCGACGGCCAAGGCGGCCGCGCTCGCCCAGCCGAACGACTACACCGCGCAGATCAACTACGCCCGCGTTCTCTCGCCCGTCGACCTCACGGAAGCCATCAAGGCGTATGTGCGCGCGGCCCGGCTCGATCCGAGACAACCCGAGCCGTACGCGTACACCGGCTGGCTGACCGCGCTCGCCGCCCGCCAGGCGACGGGGACGACAAAGAAGCAACTCCTCGATGCCGCGGCCGAGAGCATCGACCGGGCGATCGCGGTCGGCCCGTCGTACGCTGCCTCGTACGTATTCAAGGGTTTGATCCTCGCCCAGATCGAGAACAAGCCGTGCTTGGGCGCCGTCGCATTTCAGCAGTACCTCGTGACGGCTCCGACTGATGACCCCATGCGCAATACGGTGCTGACCGCGCTGCAGAACGCGGTGAAGGCCGGAAAGTGCCCGTCACCCCAGACCACACCAACCACCAAGCCGTAAGGAGCCCGTTGTGGCCGCCAACAAGATGCCCGAACCGCAGACCGATGCCGCCAAGATCTACCGGGTTACGATCACGACGGATCGTGGGTCGATCGTGATGGACCTCGATCCGCAGCTCGCCCCGAACACCGTGAACAACTTCATCGGGCTCGCGCGCCAGGGCTACTACGACAACCTCACCTTCCACCGGGTGGTGCCGGAGTTCGTCATCCAGGGTGGTTGCCCCGAAGGCAGCGGCCGGGGCGGTCCCGGGTACAAGTTCGCCGACGAGCCCGTGAAGGGCGAGTACACGCTCGGCGCGGTCGCGATGGCGAACGCGGGCCCCGACACCAACGGCTCGCAGTTCTTCATCTGCATCGACGACTGCACCAGCAAGCTCACTCCGAACTACAACCTCTTCGGTCACGTCGTCGAAGGCATCGAGGTCGCGCAGGCCACCAAGGTCGGCGACAAGTTCACGAAGTTCGAGGTCGAAGAGCGCGACCGGTAGGTGCGGCGGGGTAAGAATCCAGTCCGTGCGGATCACAGCGAAGGCCGATTACGCGGTTCGGGCGGCGGTCGAGCTCGCGGCGGCCGAGAAATCCGGCAGACCGGTCAAAGGTGAGCACCTGGCCGGGCTGCAGGGGATCCCGCAGAATTTCCTGGAGAACATCCTCACGGAGTTGCGGCGCGCCGGGATCATCCGGACCCGGCGCGGTGCCGACGGCGGCTACCAGCTCGCCCGGCCCGCATCCGAGATCACCGTCGCCGACGTCCTGCGCGCCGTCGAAGGTCCCCTCGCCGCGGTCCAGGGCGTCCGCCCCGACCAGCTCGCGTACGGCGGCGCGGCCGAGCGCCTGCCCGAGGTCTGGGTCGCGCTCCGGTCGAGCCTGCGCGACGTGCTCGAGCACGTGACGCTCGCCGACATCGCACGCGGCCGGCTGCCGGCGGTCGTGAAGGAGCGCACCCGCGGCAAAGACGCCTGGCGGGCGCACTAGGGGCACCGCGTGGTCGCGCTCATCGTCGTCGCGTTCGTCGTCATCGCCGGGGGAATCGCGTTCCAACAGTTCCAGGCGCGCCAGGCGCGCGTACGGGCTGCGATGACGCTCGCGCAGCGGATCGGGTTCGCGTTCTCCGCCGCCGATGTCGAACACGTCGTCGACATGCCGTTCACCTTGTTCTCGAAGGGCGATAAGCGTGCGGTCGAGAACGTCATCTCCGGTGTGCACAACGGCGTGCCGCTGCGCATGTTCGACTACTGGTACTACGACCGGAACACCGACGGGCAAGGACACCAGAGCCGCTCGTATCACCGCTTCTCGTGCGCGCTCGTGACGATCGCGGCCGCGTGTCCTCGGCTGCGCCTCGGGCACGAGAACCTGATGTCGCGCCTCGGCGACCACCTGGGCCTGCACGACGTCGAGTTCGAGTACGACGAGTTCAATCGCCGTTTCCGCGTGAAGTGCGACGATCAGCGGTTCGCTTTCTCGTTGCTCGACGGGCGGATGATGCAGTGGCTCCTCGGCGCCGACACGTTCGAGACCGTCGAGGTCGACGGACCGTGGGTGTTGCTCGCGGTCGGGAAGCTCGACCCGGCGCGCTGGCTCGATCTCGGTACGTGGCTCGAGCAGTTCCACCGGCAGATCCCCGCCGTCGTGTACTCGACCTATCCACCCCGTTGATCGCGTACGCTCGGCGCCCGTGCTCGGGATCGTCCTCATCGTGGTCGTCGTCGTGGCGGCCGTCCCCGCTGCTCATCTACAACCGCCTCGTGCACCTGCGGAATCTCACTCGGGAGTCGTGGCGCGACATCGACACCGAGTTGCAACGGCGTTACGACCTGATCCCGAACCTGGTCGAGACCGTCAAGGGATACGCGGCACACGAGCAGCAGACGTTCGAAGCCGTGACCGCGCAGCGCGCCGAGGCCATGGCGACGACGCGTGAACCCGACGAGCAGGCGACCCGCGAACAGGCCCTCGGCCAAGGCGTCACCAAACTCCTCGCCGTCGCGGAGCGGTATCCGGAGCTCCGGGCCGGCGAGAACTTCCTCGCGCTGCAGCGTCAGCTGGCCGACACCGAAGACCGCATCCAGGTGGCCCGGCGGATCTACAACGCCAACGTGCGGTCCTACGACACGCTGGCCGAGACGTTCCCGTCGGTCCTCGTCGCGCGGGCCTTCGGTTTCTCGGCCCGGCCCTACTTCGAGGTCGATCCGGTCATCCGGGGCGCGGGTCCGCCGCCCGTGGACTTGTCAGGTCGAACATAGACAAGTAAGATACAAGTCGTGCGTTACCCCCACCTCGCCGACGCCCCCCGGGCCCGGATCGCCGCCCGCGACGTGGGCGCCGGGGGAGCCCTGGCC